>JBQGBW010000007.1:0-76130 GCA_052043475.1 Magnetococcales bacterium HHB-1 | reverse complement strand
CAACCGGATACCCATAAACAGTTAATTAGAGAGACGTTCTAATAGACTTCTTGTTAAGATGTTGCTATTGTATAGCGTAGTGCTTTGTTTGAGATAAATTAAAGTGATCTTCTTACAACATCACCTTTTACAAAAAAAGATCACCAATTTCAAATATGCACAAAATCTTCTCACATTTTTAATAAAAAAAACCAGAAGGTTATCCAATGCGTCTAGAAATTAATGCACAACATCAATTAACAGGTTCTGCTGTTGTCGAACAACGCTCCAGTCCTAATCATAGTGGTGCCTTTAAAGCAGGTTTACCTGATGCCATTATTATCCACTATACAGCGGGCAGTTCACGGGAAGCCTCTGTTCGCACACTGATGGATTCCACCAAAAAAGTTTCCGCCCATCTTGTGGTTGGAAGAGATGGTTTGATAAGCCAGTTGGTCCCCTTTAATATCCGTGCATGGCATGCGGGTAAAAGTCGATTTGGTAATCGATCCGGTTATAATAACTATTCAATCGGTATTGAAATTGATAATGTCGGACCATTAACCAAAGAGGGCGGTCAATATCTCTCATGGTTTAAGAAAGCCTATCCTGAGGCAGAAGTAATCAAGGCGGTTCACCGCAATGAGCAAAATGAACGCTATTGGCAACGCTATACAGATCAACAGATTGATCTGGTCAAGAGAATCTGTGAACAGCTGATCAAAAAATATAAGATCCGTGAAATTCTGGGACATGAGGAGATCTCACCAGGCCGTAAAACAGATCCAGGCCCAGCGTTTCCATTAGATGAACTGCGCAATACATTACTGCCCCAGGATCAAACATCAACCACACCATCCAATCAGGTCACCGTGACCGCCAGCGCATTAAATATCCGACAAGGGCCAAGTGCAACAGAGCCAAAAGTCGCCTCAGCACTTCCCTATGGGACAACGCTGACTGTTCTGAACGAACAAAATGGCTGGCTACAGGTGAGAACAGATCATGGCATAGAAGGATGGATCAGTAAAAAATATACCCGCACCATAACTTGATATCGTGTAATATCCATTCAGATTGAACCGATGCATTGATCTCTCTCGATATAATATCCACATTTTAGAGTCTGTTCTGGATATCGGCACAAAGCTGTTATCAAACAGGTACGTATAAAAGTCTATTCAATAAGCATAACTTTGATTAAAACGCACTAACTTAAAAAGCAGTGCGCCATTTTCCAACAGACTCTTATAAAAAACGTGATGCGATTTTATACCCTAAGAGTGCGGAAAAAGTTCTCCCAGATTTATAGTTTATTGCATATAGCCTGCCTTTTTCTTTCATGATATGATTAAATCTTCTGAACACCTCTCTTAATCAAAGGCGATCGCACATATGCCCTCTCTTCTCTGGATCATCAATATTGGATTGATGCTTCTCCTTCCATATCACGCTTATAGCGATAACCATAGTCGGCGCATACAGCCTGTGGACCGATGCCCCCTGGCCCGTGAACTGGCGATTAAAGGGTTGGATCTCTACGATGCCCAACCCCAGGAGGGAATCACTGCACTGAAACAGGCATGGGAACTCTGCCCCTCTAATGCAAAGATTGGTTTTAATTATGGTCAGATGCTCTACCTGCAAGGAAAAAAAGAGGCCGCTTTGGAACTCTGGATTCCCCTTGCAGATAAAAATCCAGAGATAAGACGACTCTGGGCCAACATGAGTTGGGCACATTTTGAACTGGGTATGGATAAAAAAGCCCTTCGTCTGGCCAACGAAGGGTTAGAGAAAGACCGTTTCGCCAAAGATCCCGCCTTGGTACACACCAAACTCTTTGCCCTCTTCCGTATGGGACGCTATCTTGAAGCCTATGACTGGTTGGTTAAACAGAAGCTCTCCACCATCCGGGCAGATAAATGGAGACGCCAGGCGGCTGAATATGTGATTGAATCCCACTGGCAACGTTTTCGAATGCATCACGATCCCAAATCGATTGCCGAAGCGGTGAATCTTCTCGCCCAAGAGTATCCTGATGAATCGCTCTTTATCGATACCAAAGATAAACTGCTGCGTGCAATCGCCGACCCCAATGCAGAGATCCCCTTTGCAACCCCCCTCCCCCATGAAGCCTGGCCAAAATCAGGCAAAATTGATGAAGGCGAACAGATCCTGGATGCCAAAATCCAGTCACTCCCCGCTCTGGAGTCCTGGCATAAACGCGCCGATGCCTTTACCGTAATCACGGGCATTCAACGCTATAAAAATATCCGTAGTCGCCTCTTCTCACGCAGAGATGCACAAAACCTCCATGATCTACTCATGCGTCGAGGGCTATTTCTTAACGACCCCAACCATACCCGCCTGCGCCTCGATAAAGAAGCCGACCAAAAAACACTCCTCGCTGATTTAGACTGGCTGGCACAGAAAGGAAAGTTGAATCCCAATGCCATGCTGCTCTTCTACTACTCCGGCCACGCGCTACCCTGGTATACCAAAACCGGAGAGATCGAACTTCTCCTTCTCCCAGTAGAGACACGCCCTGAAGCCATCTCACCGGCAACCACTGTTCCGCTCTCCTGGTTTAAGAAAAAGCTGGAAAAACTACCCAATCGCGAAATTATTGTTATCATCGATAGCTGCTATAATAATCCAGACTCTCCCTGTATCTTCCGTCACGGTAAACCTCTACCCACCGCACTCGCTCACTTTTTTCAGGGCAGCAAACCCTGGATCTCTGCGGCACTAAAAAAACCAGCCCTACCCTATAAGCCAGGACGTCAGAGTGCATTCACCTTTTTTCTCCTCAAAGGACTCTTAGGTGAAATCACCCGATCAAACACTTATCACCGAGACCGCTGGATTCATCTGGGAGAGGTTTTACATTTTATACGACGTTCACTTAAAGAAAAACAGATTCCTCTGGATATTCAGGTTTCTCACCCCGACTCCATCCGTATGACCATGATCAAAGGAAATCTGTAATCATGCGCTCTCGTTACGCAACAACTGCCGCACTGATGATCATACTAGCGGTCATTTTTTCATCGATAAAACCCGTTTCTGCATTCTTGATTAATGAGTGGGAGCCCATCGAAGGCTTACGTCAAATCTTACCTTCCAAAAAAGCTCCCATTCCAGGCACGCGCTGGAAAGAGAATATCACCGGAATGACCTTCCTCTGGATACCCAAGGGGTGTTACTTCATGGGTACACTCCCCCACACCGAAGGAAGAGATGCCGATGAAGGCCCAAGACACCGAATCTGTCTGCCCGGTTTCTGGTTATCCCAACATGAGGTAACACAACAGAACTGGTGGCAGGTGATGCGCTATAACCCCGCCCATTTTCGTACCGGTAAAAACTACCCTGTAGAACGCGTCTCCTGGGAGGATGCGGAAATTTTTATGCAGCGTCTCAACAGCTACTATCCCGACGCCAATTATCAGTTTCGCCTCCCCTTAGAGGTTGAGTGGGAGTACGCCTGCCGCAGTGGTGGGGATAGTGAACGCTTCGCAGGCTCCTTTGATCCTTTAAGTGTCGCCTGGTTTAAAGAGAATAGCGGTGGAGAGACCCACACCATCGGATCACTTCAAAAAAACCGCTTTGGTTTGATGGATATGAACGGTAATGTCCGTGAGTGGACCTTAAATATCTATCATGCACAACTCTATGCCTTTCAGCAGGCACAAAAACAGGTTGTTCTCAATATCATCCCCCAAAGAGGCCAACATAATGAATTTCGTGTTGTAAGGGGGGGTGGTTGGCAGAGCAACCGCCGTGAGTTGCGCTGCTCTAACCGTGCGTTTGAACATTTTGCCAGTAAACAGAACAATCTCGGCCTGCGTATTGCGCTCTCCACCCCCATAATCGCTAAAAAGGTGAAACCCCTTCTTTATAAACTGACCCTGCCAGAGATCCTTCTTGATGTCCTTGAACCCAAAGCGCCTGACCTGCCACCTCCCCTGCTTCAAGAGCGGCAAATCTTCATTGAATAATGGTCCATCCTCCGCCCATTTTCTCCCTTGCCTCTTTTAAAAAAGTTCTATATTTTCTCCACTCAAATTAAGCTTTGTTGCGCACAAGCGTTCCTCACAAATAGATATGAAATTTAGAAACAAACCAGGTATGAAAAAAATAGGATGGATAATCGGAGTCATTCTGGCCGCTGGTATCGGATGGCTGCTCTTTCCAAAGTCACCCCAGGCAACAGATGCCATTGTCTATAAATCACCTTCTTGTGGATGCTGTGGAAACTGGATTGAATATTTGGAAACCAACGGCTTTACCGTTGCTGTTAAAAACATTGATGATGTTGATCCTATTAAGCGTCAACTGGGTGTCCCAGAGGATGCCGCTTCATGTCATACGGCCAAGTTCGGCAACTATGTGGTGGAAGGCCATGTTCCTGTCGAAGATATCAGGCGCATGCTCCAGGAAAAACAAACGATTGATGGTATTGCCGCCCCCGGTATGCCTACAGGATCGCCTGGTATGGAAGTTCCTGGTATCCCTGCGGATCGTTACAAAGTCGTCACTTTCAAAAACGGTAAAGTTGGGCATACCTTTGCCCAACATTGATTACATCATCATGCTGCGCTTTTTCAAAATCAAAAAGCGCAGTAAATACTATCTTACAATCAGCCATATTTCAGTCAAACTTTTCTCTTTTAATCAAAGATGCATTACATTTTTTTGTGCGATAAAACAAGAAAAGGAGAGGTGTCATAAGCCATCTCTCCTCTACACAATCACAACGAACGACCTATCGTCTGTTTCTCTTACTCAGAATGGATGATTGTGCGCTTTTTCCAGAGCAGAAAAATAGCAGGCAACACAACCAGTGTCAGTAGTGTAGCACTGACCATACCACCAACCATGGGCGCGGCAATACGGCGCATGACTTCAGAGCCTGTACCACTGCCTAACATAATCGGCAATAATCCGGCAATAATCGCAGCCACAGTCATCATAATGGGACGCACACGCAGGAGTGCGCCTTCAATGACAGCGTGTTGCAAACCAGCCAAACTCAGTGGCTCGTTGTTCTCTTGCTGCTTTCTCTTGTAAGTTTCCCATGCATGGTCCAGATACACCAGCATCAGTACACCAATCTCCACAGCAACACCAGCCAGTGCAATAAATCCAACACCAACAGCAACTGAAAGATTGTAACCCATCAGATAGAGTAACCAGACTCCTCCACCTAATGCCAAAGGAAGTGTACCCATGATAATCAAAACCGAGATCATGTTTTTAAAATTCAGATAGAGCAGTACAACAATAATCAGCAACGTTACAGGTACAACAATGGTCAGCTTCTTTTTAGCCCTCAACATATACTCATATTGACCAGACCAGTTCAGAGAGTACCCTGGTGGCAGTTTGAGTTGTTCCTGAACGATACGCTGTGCATCCACAACATAAGATCCAAGATCACGCCCCTCAATATCCACAAAAACCCAACCATTTAACCGTGCATTCTCACTTTTAATCATGGGTGGACCGTCAGTAACCTTGATGTCAGCCACTTCCTGTAAAGGAATATGTGCACCCCGCGGCGTCACCACTGGAAGCATCCGAAGCTTCTCAACCGAATCCCGCACATCACGGGGATAACGCATGTTGACAGGATAACGCTCTAAACCTTCAATTGTCTGTGTGACATTCATCCCTCCAACGGCTGTACGAATAATTTCCTGAACATCCGCAATATTTAACCCAAAACGCGAGGCTGCAACACGATCAATATCTACAGTCACATAACGCCCTCCAGCAACACGTTCTGAAAAAGCGGATGCCGTACCTGGAACCTGACTGAGAATCTGCTCTAACTGTTGACCAATATCTTGAATCACAGACAGATCAGCACCAGCAATTTTAATCCCCACAGGCGTTTTAATCCCTGTGGCCAGCATATCGATCCGGGTTTTAATCGGCATCACCCAGGCATTGGTCACACCAGGAATTTTTACTCGTTCATTCAACTCCTGTTTAATTGCTTCAATGGTGACACCAGGTCGCCATTCATTTTTTGGTCTCAGCTGAATTACCGTTTCAATCATGGTTAAGGGAGCAGGATCTGTTGCGGTTTCTGCACGACCAATTTTGCCAAAGACACGCTTCACTTCAGGGACTGTTTTAATCAGTTTGTCCGTCTGTTGTAGTAGTTCTTGGGCTTTACCAATCGAGATGCCAGGAAAGGTTGTTGGCATGTACATCAGATCGCCTTCATCCAGATCCGGCATAAACTCACTGCCCAGTTTCTGTACTGGCCATAAACCAACACCGATTAAGATCATCGCCAGAAAGAGCACAAACAGTGGTGCTTTGACAACACCATGAATAAACGGGCGATACAGAAACATCAAGAGACAATTAATCGGATTGCGATGCTCTGGAATAATTTTTCCTCGGATAAAATATCCCATTAACACAGGAACCAGAGTGATCGAAAGCGCGGCGGCTGCAGCCATGGCATAGGTTTTTGTAAATGCCAACGGTGAAAAAAGACGCCCCTCTTGAGCTTCCAAAGTAAACACAGGTAGAAAACTCAATGTGATGATCAGCAATGAGAAAAACAGAGCCGGACCTACCTCAGCCGCAGCCTTTCCCATAATATGCCAACGGTTTTCATCGGTCAGCTCCTCCTGTTCCATATGTTTATGAACATTCTCAATCATTACAATGGCGGCATCAACCATGGCACCAATGGCAATGGCAATACCGCCAAGCGACATGATATTGGCATTGATCCCCTGTCCATGCATGATGATAAATGCCACCAGAATACCAATCGGAAGACTGATTAATACAACCAGTGATGAACGTATGTGAAAGAGAAAAACCATACAGACAAGAACAACAACGATGAACTCTTTAAACAGTTTCTCCTGTAGTGTCTCTACGGCGCGCTCAATTAATGCCGAACGATTATAGGTTTCGACGATCTCGACACCTTTAGGAAGACTGACTTGAAGTGACTTTAACTTTTCTTCTACCCCCTGAATGGTTTTTAGAGCATTTTCACCCCAACGCATAATGACAACACCGCCAGCCACTTCGCCTTCACCATCCAGTTCTGCTATGCCTCGACGCATTTGTGGTCCCAAACGGATCTCAGCCACATCGGCCAGAAAGAGAGGTGTTCCTTTATCATTGATACTCAAAGGAATATGCTTCAACTCCTCCATAGACTTCAGATAGCCCGTAGAGCGAATCATATACTCTCCTTCGCCCATCTCAATGACTGCGCCACCCACCTCCTGATTGGCCCGATGAATGGCCATTTTTATCTTTGCCAGGGGAAGGTTATAGATACGCATACGATCTGGATCCAGTACAATCTGATACTGTCGGACCATGCCACCAATAGTTGCGACTTCAGAGACACCTGGAACCGTTTGCAGTTCAAACTTTAAAAACCAATCCTGAATCGAACGCAGTTGCGATAGATCATGCTGGCCTGTTCTATCAACCAGGGCATACTCATAGATCCAACCCACACCGGTGGCATCAGGCCCTAACGCAGGACGTGCCCCAGGAGGAAGCCGACTGGCAACCTGACTGAGATATTCCAGAACCCGTGAGCGTGCCCAGTAGAGATCGGTCCCCTCTTCAAAGATGATATAAACATAGGAATCACCAAAAAAAGAGTAACCTCTTACGGTTACTGCACCAGGAACAGACAACATCGCTGTTGTTAAAGGATAGGTCACCTGATCCTCAACCACTTTGGGAGCCTGCCCTGGATAGGACGTTTTGATAATGACTTGCACATCTGAAAGATCTGGAATGGCGTCTACAGGCGTATTGATAACCGAAAGTACGCCCCATCCTGTGAGCATGATCGTTAACAGAAGCACCAGAAAACGATTGCGTATTGACCAGAGAATAACTTGTGCAATCATGGCTTGTTTTCTCCTGCTGGATGCGTATGCGCTTCATGCCCTGATGACTCTGTCTTTTCAGCTGAGATATCAGTAATGACATAGCTGAAGGCGTCTCTTTTCTCCAGAGTAAACTGAACACGTGTACCCTTTTGAAATGAACCAAAACGCGCCAATCGATCCACTTCAAAATCCATGGTCATGGTTGGCCATTTCAGTGCAGCAATAGGATCGTGGGTGATACGTAGTTTATTATCATCTTTGAGGGTATCAACCAAAAGACCTTGAGCAACATAATGCTCCTTTTGGGGAGGCTCTGGAGCGGGTGGTGCATCAACAACCATTTTTGTGATCAGATAGCTGAAAGCACCTGTTTTTTTCAACTCAAAACGCACTTTCTGTTGCTCTGCAAGAACGGAGAGATCAACGGCTTTATCCACCTCGAAGTCCATGGTCATTTTTGGCCAACTCAGCGCAGGAATAGGGGCATGGGACAACGTAACTTTACTCTCCCCTCTCATTATCTTACGTATAATACCCGTTCCCTCGATCAAACCAGGATTCTTTTTTTGTGCAACCTGATGTTGACTATGATCCACAGGCTTTGATTCTTTAGCCTGCTCTTCTGCCATCATACGCAATGTTGCTGCATCCAGATTGACCTCAGAGTCAATGAGAAACTGGGCTGATGTGACCACTTTTACCCCTTCTTCGATTCCAGAGACCACCTCAACCCATGAACCACTCTCCAATCCTGTGCGTACAGGACGTACATCAAAACGCCCTTCTCCTTTATCAATAATCACGCGACTGCCATAGCCGCTCCAGATCAGTGCAGAGCGAGGCATTACCAGTGCAGATTGGCGACGGCCACTCTCAATGGTGGCATGGGCATACATATTTGGATGTAACCGATTATCGATGTTGGAGAAACGCAAACGAACCTTTAAGGTGCGCGTTTTTGGATCCAGTTCTGGGTAGATAAAATCAACCTTTCCTGCCAATTTTTTTCCAGGAAGATAGGGAAGAACAGCGGTTGCTTTATCACCAATCTGAACCCATCCAGCCTGCCGTTCAAATACATCCGCCAACAACCAAACCTGTGATAGATCGACCAGGCTCAATACTTCCACAGCAGGCTTTACATACATTCCTTGTCTGACCTTTAGACTGGAAATAATCCCATCTTGGGGAGCATAATAAGTGATGCGTTGCAATGCCTTTTTCTTTTTTGCTACTTGGCGTATCTGTGCACGTGTCAGTCCTAGAGCCGATAGACGTGCTTCTGATGCATGAACTAAAGAGCGATTACGAATCTGCAAAGCGCGAAGATACTCCTCCTGTGCAGCAACCAATGAAGGAGAGTAGAGCTCAAAAAGTGGGCTACCCTTCTTTACATATTCTCCATGCGCTTTAACCATCATTTTTTCAATCCAGCCATCGGTGCGCAGATGAATATGACTGATCAAATTTTCATCATAGGTTATGTAACCAACGGCTTTTATTGGATTAGCCAAGGAGCGCCGTTGTACAACACCTGTTCTGACGCCAAGGTTGTTCACAACACTCGGAGAGATTTTTACATGGTTTTTATCTGCATCATCCCCACCTTCATCAGCATAAACAGGGACAAGATCCATTCCCATGGGCGATTTTCCAGGCTTATCCCGCCGATAATTGGGATCCATGGGCGCCTTCCAATAGAGAATTTTTTTCTCTTTGGATTGTCCTTCTGTCGTTGATGCGCTATCTGATATGGAAGCTTGATCAATCCAAGGAAGGTGTGGCCCAGAAAAAACACCAATCAACAGGCCCACCAGAAAAATTAATGTGAACAGAACTGTTTTTTTCATTCTTTCTCTCCGCTAAAGAATCGAATCTTGGCATAAACCTTCTGTGTATCCATGGCCAGACGAAGCTTTGCCAACTGAATTTCCAGTTCGGTTAACCGCCCTCTCATGAGCGGAGCGAAATCCGTTGTTCCACTTTGATAACCCAGCAACGCTGCATTGGTATTGAGTCGCGCATCCTGGGTCAAGCGGGTTTTATATACTTTATCTATTTGTTGAATAACAAGCAGATTCTGATAGAGTTCTTCAATCTGACTCCGCATGGTCTGCAACTGGTCATCCCGTGCAAACTGCATCGCCTGCTGTGCAGACTGACTCGCAGCCAGTCGTTTATCCTGACGATTCTCTGTAAACAGAGGAATATCAATCATAACCATGGCTGACAGAAGATCTGTGCGTCGAGTACGGTTCATATTCTGCCCGCCCCTCGCACCATAGGTTACATCCACCATCCAGCCTGGTTTATACTGCTCTTTGGCAATTTTCTTGCTTGATTCCTGTTGCCGGATACGGGCATCAATGATCTGTACCATGGGATGCAATGGCAGCTTTTCCACAATACTTTGGGCATGTTTAGGAGTCGCATCAAAATCAGGTGCTGTTTTTGATAGAGGATGAAAAGCCCGTTCTTGAATCCACTCAGACAATTTAGCACGGAAGCTTTGTTCTTTCTGACGCAAACGTAAAGAGCGCTCTTTAAGTTTTGAGACTTCTAACTGGGCACGTGCAATATCCTGCTGACTTCCCATGCCACTGGCATAGTGTGTTTCAGCAATTTTTACCAGTTGCCGAAACAGATGCAGACTCTTTTTCAAAATCTGCTGCGCTTGCCAGTTATAATAGGCTTCCAGATAATAGAGGCGCACAGCGCGGAGGTTTTTACGTTGTTGTAGTTTCTCCTGCCACCTCTTTTCTTCCACAACCCGCTCTGTTTTCTCGGTCTGTAGGGCCAGTGTCTGTCCTTTTGGAAAACGTTGCTGCACACCGATCTGCCACTGGGTCATGGGCTCTTGATCATTTTCAAATGTATCCAGAGGCAGTCCAACCAATCCCAGCTTCAGTCGAGGATCGGGAAGTTCACCCCGGGCAATAGCAAGGGCCTGTAAGCCTTTCTGTTGTGCCTGTAAGCGTGCATAGGCTGGATCATCTGCTGTTGCCGCTTTTTCAACTTCAGCCAGAGTAAGTGTAGAAGGTGTGATCGGTGTATCCTTACCCTTACTCCAACCATAAGATGGCAATAAAAACATGCAACATATAAAAATAGAACAGGCAGCTCTTGAATTAGTGGCCATGGTGCATATGTCCATTGTTCTGTTGATTATTATGAGAATCATGTTGTCCATGTTGCATGGGCATGGCTGGAACCATATGCGTTACGGTATAGCCATAAGATCCCGCTTCTTTCAGATGAAATGCCACCTTTTGTCCCTTACGGAATCCATTTAACGGTATGCCTGGTTGAACTGAGAAATCCATTTTCATGGTTGGCCAACCCAAAGCTTCAATGGGTTCATGAATAATGGTTACCTTGCCTTTTTTCAGATCCACCGCTTCGATCACACCAGTCGCCTGAACATGACCAGCATGCTGTTGTGATCCATGCATATGGTGTTGATGTTCTTTTTCTCCCGATATGGCCTGAGAAGAGACAGAAAGCATAAAGAAGAGAGAAACAGCAGCCATAGGTAGAAAACGATTAGCCATGATTTTACTCCATTTCTGATTTGGTTTTTTCTGATATAAAGAAGAGATGATGCGTTCACAGATCAATGCTGATGCGCATCATGACTATGAGAAGAACCATGATGCCCACTGGAACCATGATAATTGTTGGAATCATGAGAAGAGCCATGATGGTTATCAGACCCATGATTATTGTGCATGGTGGATTGACCATGATGATTTGTGTGCGTGTTTTGAGGCATAAAGACCTTAGGGTCAACGCCTGTCCCATACTTGTAAACCAACGCTCCTCCTTTATGGGCGCCTAGAGCCATGATTCCTACAAGAACAACAAGACCAGGCAGGATAAGTTTACGCAGAGAGCCTTCCTGGAATGGGCGAAACAAAAAGAGAATGGCTGTAACCACCGTAATTCCTACAGTCATTGCAATCATGATATCGCGATGATCGTGTACCAGATCATGACCAGGCGCATCATGACCGAGTGTTTCAGCGGCCAAAAACCCTGCACCCACAGCAACAATGGCTGAAACGGCTGTCAGAAGGAGTATCCATTGGGTATATCGATGAAACTTCTCTTGTTTAAACACAACCGCAATCAACTCAGATAGTAGTGCAGCAACAAGATAAGCAATGGGAAAATGAACAACCATTGGGTGCAGTACAACCAGTATATTTATGCCAGAAAAAAGAGATTCCATAATAGGCCTCACAATAGATTAAGGAGGTGATAAAAGATGATGATTGTGATAACAATCCTACGCAGAATAGAGATGGTTTTGAATTTTTTTTTTGTAAAAGAAAGTTGACACAGAGCAGTCATTGTCGAGTTATTTGTCAAGAATCAGACACAATAGGTCGCATGAGAAATAATGGCGTAATATGTTTCTGATCTGGTCACATTTCTGTCAAAGATCGATCTTTTATTCAAAAAGCTGTTTCCATTATTTGTTGAAAATCTTCTCAAAAAAATGGATCCTATAGTCACGATATGTATTCATCGAATCACAGCTTTCAGTCTGTTCCAGGAATTTTTGATATGGAGCATCCCAATAAAATTCTCATTGTAGAAGATGATGAGGAGACCGCGACGCTGGTCTGTGAATATCTTATTGATCACGGATACCAAGCTTACGCTGTGAATAGCGGAGAGCAGATGTGGCTGTTTCTGAAAAAGCACGACTGGGTTGACCTGATTATCATGGATATCATGCTGCCTGGAGAGGATGGCTTAGCACTGTGTCGTAAATTAAATGTGCTGCCCGATCTATCCGATATTCCAATTATCATGCTCACGGCTCAAGGAGATGAGATGGATCGTATATTAGGTTTGGAGATGGGAGCGGATGATTATCTCACCAAACCATTCAGCCCACGAGAACTGCTTGCACGTATCAAGAATGTGTTACGACGGGTCCGTGCGCTGGCCAGAACCCTGCCAGAGAAAAAGGAGATCCAAGAGATCCATTTTGCAGGCTGGAGATTACATCTTAATGCTCAGAAACTGACCTCTCCTGAACAGGTGAGTGTTGCATTGACACGGGGAGAGTTTGCTTTGATGATGGTTTTTCTGAGAAATCCAAATCAGATTCTTGATCGTGATCGTCTGTTAGAACTCTACCAGCAACGAGAAGCCAAAGTCTTCGACCGCAGTATTGATGCACAGGTCAGTCGTCTTCGTAAGCGCCTTGGCGAAACACCAAAAAGTGCTAAAATTCTTAAAACAGTCTGGGGGAAAGGCTATATGTTAACGACTGAGGTAGAAGAAAAATGAGATCTATTTTCTTACCAGATAAGTTATCTCAGCAGATGACACTCATCATGTTGATTGGTATTACAGCCTGTTTGATTATTGGGGCTGCAATCCACCTGAGAGATCGTGGAGAAGCTCTGACACTGATGGGACAAGCGCAAGTTGCGCAACGAATTACAGCAATTTCTACGCTATTTGATACATTGTCAGCGGAAGAACGCAAGAAAATTAGTCTGATTTTAGAAACACCACTGCAGTATGTACGCCTTTTAAAACAGGTATCTCCCATGATGCAGCAACATAAAAGCAATGCTTCAGGAGAGCGCTTCAGGCAGTTGATTGCACAACAGATTGAAAAAAATCGATCCATCAAGGTAATGACCATTCGAGATCAAGAGTGGGAGCGTGACCTTCAATTGCAGTCCAATCCGTTTCAGTCTCCATGGATGAGCCATTTTATTCAACATCATAAGACACATGTCGATACAATGTATCAGATTATGCCCGATGGTATTTCACTGATTGCCCAAATCGAACTCCAAGATGGTTCCTGGATGGAGTTTCATAATCATTTGCCACGGGAGAGTTTCTCCTGGCCACAGCATCTTTTTTTATCGATTACGATACTGTTTCTTGTTATTTTTTCTCTCTCTGTTATCGCTGTTCGCTTGGCAACCCGTCCATTAACCATGCTTTCAGCTGCAGCTCAAGCTTTGGGTGAAAATATCAATACGCCTCCACTACCAGAAACCGGCCCCTTAGAAGTTCGCTTGGCTTCCCGTGCTTTTAATGGTATGCAAGCGCGATTCGTTCGTTTTATTCAAGAGCGCAGTCATCTTCTGGCGGCTATTTCTCATGATCTAAGAACTCCCTTAACCCGTATGCGTTTACGTATTGAAATGCTAAAGGATGAAACATTAAAGGCACGGCTCTTGCCTAATCTGGATGAAATGGAAAAGATGATCATTGAGTTCATGGCTTATATTAAAGGCATGGAGCGTGTGGAAAAAATTAAAAAGGTGGATGTTTGTGCTTTATTAGAGTGTCTACAAGAAGAGCATCAGGAGATGGGGCGGGAAATCACTCTGGAATGCCATACAGAACATCCATTTCCTTTAATGGAAGACAGTTTGAAACGCTGTCTGAATAATCTGGTTACCAATGCAGTGATTTATGGCTACAAAGCAGATATTAAAGCGGTGACAACGACAGAACAGTTGCAAATTACAATATCTGATGAAGGGCCAGGTATTCCAAAAGAAAAGATGGAACAGATTATACAGCCATTTATTCGTCTGGAAGATTCTAGAAACAAAAAAACAGGTGGATCTGGATTAGGATTAGCCATCGCTGATAATATTGTTCGAGCACATTTTGGTGAATTAGAATTAAAAAACGGTTATCAAAAAGGGCTTATCGTATCAATCACTATTCCATATACCGCGATAGAATAAGCCTCTTATCCCTCCCAAAAATTCCGTATGAACCTAAAATTCCCTATCCAAAAAATATTAAGAAATCTATTTCAACCCTGCAAACAGCATAGACTTCTAATTATCCACTGGACACAACGCTTCAAATAAGTCAGAATAGATCTCTCAGCCAGAATTTTAGACATAACAAATCGAATGCAGAGGCTTTGTTGCGCACTTGCCGTCTAATGGTATATAATTTGCTCTTTTTTTAAGTTAAGGAAAGGTGTACTTACAATTTCCGCTTACTGAAACAGCCTATACAGATACACTTGTACAATGTCATTTACCAATCCTCTGTTTCTTCTGTTTATGCCAATCGTCATTGGACTCTTTCTTGTCTCCAATACAACACGCAAGAAACAATATCTGCTCATTATATGCAGCCTGCTCTTTTATGGATACTGGAATTGGTACTATATTCCACTACTACTGCTCTCCACATGGGTCGATTATTATGCCGCATTGCGCATGGAGAGATCACAACAGTGGAAAAAATATTGGCTACTCATCAGTATTCTATCTAATTTAACCATTCTGTTTTTTTTCAAATATTTTAATTTCTTCAGTGAAGGGTTCGCCGCTCTATTTCATGTCGCCACACCCGTTCACAGCTTTCTTATCCCACTTGGTCTCTCATTTTATACCTTTCAAACCATCAGCTACTCCGTTGATGTCTACCGGAGTGCAACCAAAGCAGAACACGACTTTCCAACCTATCTGCTCTTTGTCTCCTTTTTTCCGCAGCTGGTTTCTGGCCCCATTGAGCGCGCCAAAAATCTACTGCCTCAACTAAAAAAACTGCCCTCCCCCACACATAAACAGTATCGCTTTGGTCTGCTACTCATTCTCTGGGGTCTGTTTCTTAAATTGGCCATTGCGGACAATATGGCAGAACTAATCCGCTATGTTCTTCACAGTGATCACTATTTCTCAAGTAGTATTTACTGGCTCATCTCTGTTCTAGCATTTATTCAAATCTATTGTGACTTCATGGGCTACTCTGAAATCGCCCGCGGTTTGGGTAGCTGCCTGGGGGTTAAACTGTCACTCAACTTTAGACGACCATTTCTTGCAACAAGTCTGGTTGGATTCTGGCAACGCTGGCACATCACCCTGACATTCTGGTTGAAAGATTATATCTTCATTCCCCTGATCAAAAACGCGCCATCACGCACCAGCGCGATGTTAGGCACCTTGTTTATCTTTGTGCTGATTGGGCTATGGCATGGTGCCAGCGGTCACTTTATACTCTTTGGTCTATTTCATGGCATGGGAATCGTGCTCTATCGAATAATGAGCAAATCTTCATGGATTATGGCATTACCAACCATGGTAAGTTTTCTTCTCTTACGTTTCTATATGTTTGTGATACTGTTCATGAGTATGCCTATATTTTTTGTTCAGGACATCACCCATCTGTATCGCATCCTGCAAGAGATGATCACATTTAATATCGCGCCCACCATGCAGGCTCTATTCTCATTGGAAGGCAAGATCTCCATGGTACTGGCCTCAGTCGGTTTACTCATTCTTGCAACCAAAGAACTCTATGAAGAGCGAACCGGTGTCTGTATCATCAACAAACTCGTCCATGCCAAAGGTGCCATAAGATTCACCGTAGCCTTCATTATGTTATGGCTCTTAATCGAGCTCAAGAGCCCGCCAACAACCTTTATCTATTTTCAATTTTAGTCGCAACCAAACCATGTAGACCTGCTAAAAATTATGAAAAAGAGATCCGCGTCCCTGTTATCATTTAAGGCATTCATCACGCATATTATTTATAGTATTGTCGTTATCTTAAGCCTTGGATTGCTTATCTTCTTTACAGATGATATACAAAAGTTTTATACCAATAAGCATCATCAGGCAACCCAACCCTCCGCCATGATTCAAGCGATCACCCTGGGCAACTCTCATGCAGGAGGTCTCTACTTTGATGCACTGGCACTCAAAGGATTGCACTTTTATAATGCGAACGAAGATCTCAAAGATACCCTCTTAAAAGTTAACCATCTGGTGCCCACACTCCCCAAACTGCGCGTGATTATTATTCCAACATATATGGGGCTACTCTATCACTCACGTGCAACCTCACTGTTACACGACAGTCGAGAATTTTTACTCAATATTCCTCTCACCTTTGCGGTTTGGCAACGCTATCCGCTGGATTCATTAATCGCTCGCGTTGAAACAGGTCTCTCCTTAAGAGAAACATTGACTCAAAATCTGATACAGTCAAGACCAGCAAATAGCTGCAAGATACCAAGACGCACAGGCCCAGATAAAGACGGACTGATCCACGGATACCATAAACACCAGTCAACCATCTCCTGTTTAAAAGCCATCGCTCCTCAACGTATTACACGAAATCGTATTGCACCTTTTCAAAAAAGCGTGCAGCTTAATCCTGATATCAGAAAACATAATAAAGAACGATTGCAAAAAATTATTCAACGCATCAATACAATCAACCCAGATATTCAACTAACATTGATCCGTTTTCCCACCGCGCCACCCTTTCAACAATTGATGCCAACCTATCCAGACGAAACAAAATTTCTCCTACAATTTGCAAAAAAACATAAAAATGTCCATTTCTTTGACTTTACAACGCACTTCAATGACACATTTAACGATAACAATATCTTCTTTCTTGACCCAGATCATCTTAATGTGCGAGGTGCTGAACAATTTTCAAAACATCTGGCCACCCTCTCCCCATTCGCTCAAATCAAAAACAGAAAACCATTAGAGTAACGACTCACCCTGCATTGATTAAAGCTGTAAAAGATTTCCCCCAACTTAAAAGCGCTTTATTGCATCATCCATCCAAAACGCCCCATTTTTTCCCTTGCTCTCTTTTAAAAAAGCCCTATAATCTCCCCCATTAGCCGAGATGGCGGAACTGGTAGACGCACCAGACTCAAAATCTGGCGCTGGTAACAGCGTGCGAGTTCGACTCTCGCTCTCGGCACCATTTTATTTTTTAATCAATTTAAGCCATGCCTGTTGGGGTATGGTTTTTTTTGTTCTGATTAGAAAATTACACATGCTTATGTCAAAATCATGGCAGATCAGACCCTCTATCCGGAAATATCCTCCGTTCAACAGATGCATTTTAAAAAAACCTTTCTTTCATAGATTTATTCTATAATTAAGAATAAAAGTAAATTTAATGTATAATTTTGGTAAGTATAGAACTGTTAGTAGAACAGATCGTGATTCATTACGGTTCTCGCTAAATCAAATCAAAATTTTAATGTTGGTGTAAATCTGATTGAATCGATGACAGGTATTGTTACATAATTAAAGGAACTGGATAATCAATCAATATGGATACCTCTCATGGCCCAAACAGAACCAGATCATCTCCTCCTCACAGAAGAAGCCTATCTTGAAGGCGAGAAAACAAGTGACGTGAAGCATGAATATATCGATGGATATGTTTATGCCATGGTTGGTGCAAAGCTTAACCATAACCGTATCGCTTCAACACTGAACCGTGCGTTTGGTTTTCATCTTAAAAACAAATCCTGTGATGTGTTGCAATCTGATTTTAAGGTCAAAGCTAAGAATCAATTTTTCTATCCTGATGTCGTGGTTAAGTGTGATGATCTCACCGATACCCACGAGCTCTATACAGAGAAACCGATTTTGGTTGTTGAAGTCCTCTCTGGATCAACAAGAAAGAGAGATAAGACCACAAAGATGCTTGGCTATATCAATATTCCCAGCTTGAAAGAGTATGTTTTAATCGAACAAGACTTTGTGGATGTCGAAATTCTCAGGCGCACCAATGGCTGGAGATCGGAACATTTTTATCTGGGTGATCGAATCACTTTTGAATCCATTGATCTTACACTTTCTGTTGAGGAGATCTACGCCCGTGTTGATAATAAAGATATGAGAACATTTCTTGCCTCAAAAGAGGAAGAGACCTAAAGATGTGGATAGAGCTTCTCTCTTGCGTTTCTCTGATTGGGTTTTTGTATCTCTCCTTGCATCATCAAATGCGATCCTGGCTCTAAAAAGTAGGGATGTTCAACCTGCTGGAGCGACATCTTCTCAATCGTCAGATGGCCACCTGTAAATTCACTCTTCTTTCTAAAGGCCGCAACAGCAATCTGACTGTTTTTGATATCAAGCTGAGTAACTTTGGCACGACTACTATCTTTTACAGCCATACCAATACGTGCATGATCAATCTTTAGACCCACCGCTTGAGCCTGACTCGCCTCCCCCAGACTGACCGCCTTATCGCCAATATCATCAAATGCCAACTGCTTTAAAGTCACCTGACTGCCAGAGAAATCAACCCCATCATTCTTAACCGTATGAAACCGGCTCTTGCTTACCGTTCCTTGACCAAAATCAACATCCAGTGCATCAGAGAGGATATGTGAAAACTGGCTCTCGGTCAGAAGAAATGAAGAGCGCACAATATTGAGCGCATCCTCTGAGCGGTTATGGGAAAATCGGCTATGACGAATCTCAACAGGTGCTTCATGAAAGGTTACCGCACCCGTAAGATGCCAGTTATCTTTTTTAGGATAAGAGAGATGGCTCACATGAACATGGGTCAGATAGGAGATCTCTGATGTGGAAAACAGCACAAGACCCTGCCCCGTACGATCAGAGGAGAAGAGACGGATCGGTTTCTCTTGAGTTCCCACCGCCCGTATTGGAGAGTAGGAGATAATCGCACTCTTATTCTGCAAGTCAATCTGGCTTCCTGGAGCAAATACCACATGGTAACCAGGAGGGATAACAACCCAATCTCGAATAGGCCAGAGCCCTGCAGGAATCGTAATCTGTTTTTTCTGTTGATCAACTTGAAAAGGCGATGGTAACTGCATTACAGAGCGATCATCATAACTGACCGGATCTTTTAAAGACGCCTTCTCAGGCATCCAAGGCCAAGAAACAGCCAAATCCTGATGCTGCTGAGCGAGTCCTGGAAAACGATAGCGTACCTGTAATGCAGTATCTGATGAGGAAGAAAATTTTAATTGAGATTTGAATCGCTTGAAGGTTTTACGATTCTGCTCACCACCGGCCGGAAACTGAAAACCCGCCAACATTTGCGATCTCTCCAAATCGATTACAGTACCATCGGAATCACGCACACCTAGAATCTCGACTGGAAGACGATGTGTATTGATCACCGTTAAATCAATGGTCGATTGATGGCCAACAGAGAGATAACCACGGAGGCTCTTGGAAGGAGAGAGCAGACGCGTCACATAGTGCTGATTTCTGCGAAACCGTTCCGTTAATGTCTGCAATGCAGAGTGAATAAAATTCAGTGGTTCAGAAGCGTTCTGATAACGAATTTCTGAACTGAGTGTCTGTTCCAGCCAGGCTAAAATCTGCTCTTGTGTCTTAAAAACATCCTCTGTTTTTGCCAGTTTTTGTAGACTCTGAACATAGTGCGATAAAAAATCCGCATCCGCAAAAAGATAATCGCTCAGTTGATCCTCTACACGCTTGTTTGGAGAACCCTGATAAGCAAAAGCACGCAATCCATCAACCGGGGAAGATGTTAAAGGCTGGTTTAAAATACCAACAACTTTTAAACGTTGATTTTCAGAATTTTCAAAAGTAAAGAGCAGACGCTCTAAAGCAATGGTCTGATACAGTTTATGAACAATACCCTGCGCTTGATAATCATGGGCGATCAACTCAGCGAGTGCATAAAGATAGGCTAAGGATTGCGGCTCAAACAGTGTTGCAGCGGAGACCTCTCCTTTGATAAAAGCACGCCAGCGTTTTAAAAGAGAAGCAGGAAGCGTAAAAGCATCCGTCGCTGTGGATATCACCGTCAGATCCCACGCAACTCTGTTTTGATCACTTAAGACCTGTTTTAAACCAATCAGGGGGCTTTTTTCACCTGCAACAACAGATTGTTCTCTTAAAAAACGTGTCAGCCATACCGCTTGCGTCTCTGTCTGACGCCAGATCTGTATATCCTGCTCAGATTGAACCGCGAACAGGTTGGTCTCTGGCATGGCATAACCGTGGCTGATAAACCAACGCTCAATCAATGGTTGCTGCCACTGCCAGGGCGTATTCAACGAACGTAAGACAAATGTTCCTTGCTTAAATAGTGGTTGGCTCTCACTCTGGACGATGGCATGAAACCAAGAAGGTTTCATCTCCTTTTGATCCTCTTGGGAAGTATAATCGGAGAGGATACGCCCCTGCCAGTTTTTCTCAGCCTGGGTTAATAAGATCGTCTGCTTCTTCGGCGCTTCCTGAGAGACCCTTTTTTGAACAGACCAAGCCCATGTTGCAGAAGAGGACTGTGATCTGTTTGGTAGTCTGTCTGATGCTTTTTTATCTTGCATCAAATGGTGCCAGCCACTGAGGATAAACGCACCAAAATCTTCCCGGTTCTCCAAAGATAAAAAAATGACTTTCTCTTTTTTGACCCATAGAAGACCACTACCATAAGCAATAAACAGGCTGATCAGTAATAAGATCATACCGTAGATACGTCGATGTCCATGATGGTGCAGAAGTGCGCGCCAAATCCGTAGAGGTGTTCGGGATGCGTCATGGACAGCGTGTATCTTCATGATTCTCTAACTCAATTGATCGGAATGTTTTCCACAATGGTCATTTCTAAAGAGGGCTCAAGCGCTTTTAACTGATCACGACAGGTCTGTAACTGTTCAAAGTCAGCAAAATGAACCATAAAGGCCGCCTCACTTCGTGTTTCGCTCTCATCCAGTCGATCAAAACGCAACTCCTGACTGTGGGCACGTAGCTTTTCAACAATCGCCTCTAAAGAGGCTTCTCCTGTGGGTCCCCAAGCCAGAGTAATCAGCATGTTCTGTTCATGCGCCTGGTGGCTACGAAGAAAATCACGCAGAAGAAAAATCGCAATAATAAAGAAAAAAGCCACCGATGTAATGATCCTTTGATCCGCACCCAATCCCAAACCTAAAGCGATGGCAAAAAAGATATAGGTGAGTTCCTCTGGCTCTTTGATTGGTGTACGAAACCGCACGATGGAGAGTGCACCAACCAATCCTAAAGAGAGCGCCAACGAACTTTTAACAACAGTGATTACAACCATAGTGACCAGTGTAATCGCAACAAAGTTACTAGAGAATCGTTCACGGTTAGAGAGCGATTGCCCACAGCGGACATAGACACGTGCTAAGATCCAGGCAAAAACGGTTGCTAAAATTAAATTGAATAAAAAAGCGGTCAGTGGAATATGGGCCCGTTCAGCGGCGATAAAATTTTCAACCAGGGCTTGCGTATCATTCATAATCTATCGTGTCCTTATCACGCGATGCATACCCTCAACAAATTTAGAGCTTTTGGTCACTCGAAATGGAAATTGAGCGGTGACAGTATGAATCGCATCATCAAGTGCATGCGCATATTTGATCTCCATAATCAGCGTCCTTGCAACAGGATAAGAGATATGGCTCTGAAAATATTGACTCTGAAATGGATAATAGGTTAATCGACGATCCAGAGTCAGACGAAAACGTTGATCTGCAGAAAGATAGTAACGGCGTTGATAGCGGCAGACAAACATAGGACGTATGCGTGCACATGCTTTCCGAACAAGCGGTGGAAGATCATTCTGTTGTAGCCATTGACGTAACATCAATTGGCTGGTTGTTGCATCAAGCTCAAGTGCATGCAGCCGATAACGCTCTTTATGGCCAACAAGACCAAAACGATTTTTATATTCAAGAATTGGTTTTTTAATCAGCCCGGTGGATGCGCCATACCAACGAATGCGTATTTTGCGCCGGGAGAGCGCCCCTTCAATGTTATCCGATAAGGCCTGATGGGACCAGGTATCAAAGTAGAGACTGTTCACCCAGCGCGGTGTATAGAGATCTCGAAACAGTGCTGGATGACGACGAATGATCGCATCAACGGAGGATAATGAATGATCTGTGATGAAAAACTTCCGCTCAAAACGCTGTTTTTTCTCCTCTGGCGGTGCTGAAGATTTTAGAGAGCGCTCCAGAGGTTGCCACCATGGGCTTATCAGCCAGTTGCCAACCGTAGAAAATTTGTCCCTCATGGTCTGTGCGGAGGGGATATTTGACATGATCCAGGTTGAGTTGATCATAGATGATCTGTGCCCGTATAAAAGAGGGGTGGCTACAAAAAGCAACAACTGCGCTTTCAACGTGAGATAAGCTTCCGGTACGAATATAGACCTTGGCGCCATTTTCTGCAATCCAACCGGTGGGAGCCTGCGTAATATGCACATCACTGGCTTCAACCATGCCTTCACGCAACACATGGACTGCATGACTTTCTGTGTTGTTGATCGTTGTTGTTCTGAGTATCAGATAGCCTGCATCAATGTGGAGACCATCACCATCGATCTTCTGTAACTGGCTTTGATCCAGCTGCCCTGAAGCCTGTTTGATACTTAGAGCCGTTCCTTCAAGATTGTGCCAATGAATATTTTTTAATGCAAAATCTGTTGCAATAATTTTAAGGATACTGGGCGCCCTGATGGTGCTAAATTGAACATTGTAGGCATCCAGGGATGCTTTTTCAAAATGGATGGCACCCCATACACTGTTTTTAGCGCGATGCAAATGAGAAATCTGGACATGCCGCCAACGAGACTGTTGTGATGTATTCTCAATGACAATCCCCTGACCACTTCGATCAGAGGAGGTGATAAAAATGGGTTGCTCCGCCTCACCCAACAGATGCAAAGCCCCTCTTATCTGTAACCAGGCCTGGTTCTTAAGATCAATTGTGACACCAGGATGCACAACCACATGAAAGGTTTCTGGAATAGAGAGGGGCTGGGTTAGAGACCAACGTCCTGAAAGTATGGTGAGCTGTTTTTTCTCTCGATCAAGCTGCACATTTTCCGGTAAAGCTTGATCAAGCCATGCAACCGTTGTGGGCTCTTTTAATAACGTCTCTTGTGAAGCGTGTTCAAACGGCTCAGACAGTACAATCTTCACTGTTTTCTCAGCCCCCAACAGACGCGCTAAAAGATGCAATGAGGTTACCTCTTCTTCAGCGGTTAAAAAATGTTCAGGCAATCGCCATGGCACGGTGATCGATGATTTTGCACTGCGCCGTAAACCTGTCACTTTGGACAGATGATCTCCGGGAAGCCAGATTGGTTTGGGCCAATAATCAATGTTGCCTCGCGCATTGATAACACCTAACACCTCAACGGGCATGCGTGCTTGATTATAAAGATCAAACATGACTTGATTCGCTGAAGTGGGATCGCTCTTGATCTGGGCGCGCACAATTTTATCACTGTTGAGAATCCGTTGAATGGCCTGTTGATTCTCTTTTAACGTCTTTAGATGATCAAATTGATACCAGGGATAGCTCTGATGAAGCGTTGCTAACATACGCAAAAGTGGTTCTTCGATCGTTGTCAGAAACGCGTCTAAGAATGCTGGCTGACTGATCTCCTCTAACGCTTTGATATAGGTTGAGAAAAAGTCTGGATCTTTAAAGAGCGTTGCACCCCAGGATAGACGCGACTGCGCTGTAAAGGATCTACCGGATGAAAGAACAGCGTGTCCCCAGCCATGCAGACCAGAACGTCCAGGGGTTGGATAGATCACCTCCCCATCGTAGACAACAGGCTCCAGACGCGCTGTAATGGGATTATAGTAGAGTTTACTGTTATCTAACCCTGAAGCATGATGATTTCCAATCAAGTCGAGCAGCGCAAAATAGCGTGCGGTCTTCTGTTGATCAAAAACCCGCCTTGAGGGAAGATTTCCACGTTGAAAGGCTTGTAGCAGTGCTAAACCACGATTCAACTCTTGTTTTAAAAGAGGATCTTTTTGCAAGCTTTGATATTGGAACGGGGTAACCTGGGCGGCATGCAACATGGGTCCAAAACCCAATCGAGGGTCAACCTGCCACAGATAAGGAGATGTCTGGAAACGAAATACCGGCCCATTTCGACGTTGGTTGTTCTCAATCAGACGTTTATCGATATTCTCCTCTAACGCATAGATCGGTAACGCTTTTCCATTGAGCACCACACGAAGAAATTGAAAGCGGTGTCCGATGAGTCCGGTATACTTAAAAAGCTGGTGGAGTAGCCATTCGTTGGCAAAAACACGCCGCTCAGGATGTTGCAATGAAAAACGCCGCATACCCAAAAGGGTTTTTCCCTGACGCACCTTCACTTTAAAGGACCAGTTCGTGGGGTGTTGCCAATGGTCAGGGCGATCTCCTTTAAGCCTTAAAGCAACCTTATGGCGCTTACCCTGATATTCGATCCGCGCAGGTACCCAATCCTCTTCATTGACAACAAGGTAGCCGCGTTGCATTGCACGCTCACGTGTTGCGGCCAATTTTCTATAGTTCTTAAATGCGATATCGATATAAAATGTTTCTGGTTTTGCTGTCAGTGCGTTCAGTACGTTACCAATATATTGCGTATCCAGTTTCGCAAATGCGGTAATTGTTCTCCTAAGCTCAGTCTGTTCTGGAGAGAACAGCAGCGTAGCATGGTACAGGCCCAAAATAAGGGCCCCTGTAACAAGTATAAAAACAGATAAAGGAATAGTGATCCAATTCAATTTGCGAAACAACATCATGGACTTTCTTAATCAATGTTTGTAGATTATCTATGCGTGATTTCCGACAATTTATAATCAATTTCCGACGCATTAAATAAAGCCCAATGATGCCACATCGGCGTTACGGCTACAACAAAAAAAGCGGTTCGCCCACATTGCAAGCGAACCTTTATATATAAAAATCAGAAACATAAACCAGGAGCACTGATCTGTGCCTTTACCCAAGCAGAGTGATTACGCTTTTCAACTGGATTTTGTTGTCCGTAACGCTTTTCGTCTCATCAGTTTACAGGACGTTCAGCCCCTCTCACCAACCTACGGCTGTTTTCATTATGCCTACTGGCGAGATAAAACATCTGAATTTCCAGATGCACGGATGCAGGAAGCCGGCGCAACGCTTGGCCTTCTTGCACTTCCTCGCTATGATTCTCTAAGAGCAGAGGGTTTGTTACCTGAAAAAGAGGTGCTCTATCAGGCATTTCAGGCGGGTCTGTATAATCTGGAACAGCAGCAGTATCCCGAAGGCTGCTTTGATGAATGGTATAAAGGGGAGCGCGGTTTTGCCGCAACAGAGTTCACCAGCATCGCTTATGGTCTGGCAGGCTATTTTCTGGATGATGCTCTGCTTACCAAAGATCGAAAACGACTACAGAAGGTTCTGCTTCAAGCAGGGCGTTGGTTGAGTCAACGCCATGATCGCATTAAAGCCAATCATGAAATGGCCGCCGCCGCCGCACTGGCGCTGATCTGGCACCACACACAGAAGCCTGAGATGAAACAGGCCGCGGATAATGCTTTTGAGGATACTTTGCAGCGTGTAACGGCTGAAGATTGGTATCCAGAAATTGGCGGCATGGATCTGGGCTACTGTTCTGTATTGCTTGATTATGCCATGATCTATGCGCATATCACCAAGGCGCATGCACGGGTTATCGAACCGATGATTCGTCTATTCGAGTTTATGCAACCCCATATCCATCCCGATGGCACCATCAGTCCTGAGGCGGGACTCTGTCTGAACCCTTATGTCAGCCGTTTAGGTATGGGTTTACTCTCTGCTTATCATCCACCCGCCGGTGCATTGGTTACGCTCTGGAATCAACAGAACAGTGGACACTCTGGATTGGCCGCAACATTAACAGATGATCTGCGTTTTTGTCGTTGGTCGCACCTTCCTGTGGTCACGGATCTACTCTATGATCTCTTCTCTCCATCAAAGTCGGCTGGATTAACCTATCCGCAAGGTTGGACGCAACATAAACAGGCCAATATTTTAGCGTGGCATCATCAATCACATCATCTCTATTTCTCTGTAGCAGGAGGAGGACAGGTTCGTCTGTTCCAAGGTGAAAAACTTATTTTTGAGGATCTGGGACCACGAACCACGCCTGATTCCAATCAAAAATGCTGGGGAAGTAGTGGCTATAATGCACGACGTGTTGTCACACGCACCTCTGAACAAGCGGTTGTCATGGAGAGTTCGCTCAATGAAGCACAGTTTTTCTTTCCTGGCTTTATCTCCCGACTCATCTTGCGCTTAGGCTGTGCTTTTTCCTGGTCATCCCGCCTGATTCGTGCTTTAATTGATTTCCAAAGAAAACGCAAAGGGAGTGCGGTCAATCAATCGGTTGCCCCTATCGCACAGGGTGAGTCACCCTGGTCATTTAATCGCACCATCCTTCCTGAAGCCACAGGGTTTGTGCTGCGTGATGAAATCTGCAATACAACACATTTCAACCCTGCTCATCTGGTTATCATGGCCCACCATGAAGGCCAGAGCAGAACGTTTTCATTGCCAGAGAAACAACACGCTGTAAAAATCATTATCAATAAAAAAATTGATCTCTCTTGTACGCCCTCCACACTGACGTTCGAGAGTCAGATTTCATAAAACTTCTCCACTCTGCCTTTTTAAGGGTCGATTCTTTATATGGGATGCAAAAACAGTAAAAAAATGAAATTTTCCATTGTTGTTCCCGCTTATAACGAACAGGACTCTCTGGAGCAGGTTGCGGATCGGGTTGAAAAAACGCTGACTAAAATGGGGTGCGAGACAGACTTTGAACTGCTGTTTGTTGACGATGGTTCCACGGATAATTCTGCAAAAATCTTCCAGAAGCTGGTGCAGGAACGCCCCTATGTGCGTGTGATCTTCCTTCGCAGAAATTTTGGTAAATCTCTTGCCCTTATGACAGGTTTTAAGCGTGCCAATGGACGATATGTTGTCACGATGGATGCGGATCTGCAAGATCTTCCCGAAGAGATCCCCCTACTCTATCACGCCTTAAAAGAGAACAATCTTGATCTGGTCAGTGGTTGGCGAAAAAAGCGTCAGGATATGACAACCCGGCGTTGGGGCTCAAGCCTCTATAATCACGTTGTGCAAAAGTCCTCCGGCCTTAAGATCCATGATATGAATTGTGGCTTTAAAATCTATAAGGCTAAAGTACTCTCTTCACTCTGTATCTATGGCCAGTTTCACCGCTATATCCCGCTTATGGCGTATCTGTTGGGATTTAAGGTGGGAGAGACAGCCGTCTCTAATGATCCGCGCCGTTATGGCCACTCTAAATATGCCACATTTCGCTTTCAAGGCGCTTTTGATCTCATCTCTATTCTCTTTGTGCACCATTTTGGTCTCAACCCGCTACACTTCTTTGGATTTATCAGCACACTGCTCACCCTCCCCTCACTATTGGTCCTTACGTTTCTCAGTGTCAAACACCTCTTCGGTATTTTTGGTTTTGGGCAGGAGTATCTGCTCCTCAATCGTCCGCTGTTCACAGGCGCACTCACACTGTTAGTACTCGGTGTGTTTATTCTCATTACCGGATTGATCTTTGATTTTTTCCTGCACCATATCATCAGAGATCGGATCACCGAAATCATTGATCTTCGTGTGAGTAACGAAATCGGCACCTCAAAAAAATCTCCCGAAGAAAACGGTCAGGTCGATGGATAAACAGTTCTCCTCTCTAGACCTTCATACCACAACAACCACTGATTTTGACCAACCAGACCGCTATCGTGCGCTGTTTAATGGTTCATGGGATCAATGTATCGCGCAAGGCGCAGGAATCTCCTATATTCCGGCATCCTTTGGTGAAAAGACAACAACCGTGGGACTGCGTCGATTTAACCGTATCTTAGAATTTGATCCAGAAAAAAAACGGCTCTGTGCTGAAGCAGGAATCACCTTAGGCGAGCTCTACAGCTTTCTTACCCCAAGAGGATTCTATCTGGCTGTGCAACCCGGCCATCCCCAGATTACCCTGGGTGGATGTGTTGCGGTCAATGTCCATGGCAAAAACCAGTTTCAAGATGGCACCTTTAAAAATCAGGTGGACGCCTTAACGCTGTTTCATCCGGATCATGGCCTGTTACAACTATCAAATCAAACACAGCCTGATCTTTTTCACCTGACCGTGGGTGGTTTTGGACTCACCGGCTTTATTGTCAATGTGACACTCAAGCTCACCCCTCTGCCCAGTCACACTGTGCGTGTCAAACATATCCCTTTTAAAGATCCCTTTGAGGCCGCCGAGCAGATGATGACCCTAAAAACGGATCATGATCTACTCTACGCCTGGCTTGATTTTGGTTCACCAAACGCGCAAGGAAAAGGCTATCTGGTCACAGGAAGCTATCTTGAAGAACCATCGCAACCGAATCCTCCAGCAGCACCAATCCGTTATAAGCCGCTTCAACCTTCAAAACAATTGTTTCGACCTTTTCTTTTTCGCAATAAACTGATTCCCTGGATTAACCGCCTCTACTATCTTTTAGGGGTGATCAATCAGAAGGAACATCAACTCTCCTTGTTCCAGTTTCTGTTTCCTGCTGTGGGTAAAGAGTTCTATTTTAACTGGTTTGGTCAAACAGGGTTTCTAGAGCAGCAGAACCTGGTCCCTCATGATGCGTTTAAAAATTATGTGCAGGATTTTCGCAAGCTGTTAAAGAAAAAAGAGTGCGCTGTAGCCCTCACCACCCTGAAACTCTTCCAGGGAGAGCAGACACTCCTCAACTATGATGGCACCGGATTTAGCTTCACCCTTGATTTTGCCAACCATGGCCAAACCCATGCGCTGATGGCTGAGCTCGATGCCATCAATCGCGCCTATGGTGTGATCAGTAACCTATCCAAAGATTCAAGACTTCCCCTCAAAGAGATTCAACATCAATATCCTGAATGGACAAAGTTTTCTGAGCAACTTCATCAATTTGATCCGCAACGTCGATTTCAATCTCATCTTTCACAGAGGCTTGGTCTATGATCTCTCTGATTGTTGGTGCATCCGCAGGACTAGGGCGTGCGCTCTCTGAACAACTGGCGGCACGCGGTGATGATCTCTTTCTTATCTCCTCCGATCTTAAGGATCTTAAGCCACTCGCTTCGGATCTGCACTTGCGCTATGGTGTACGCGTCGAAATTCTCGCCTGGGATCTCACCAAACGTCAGCCAGAATCACTTAAAGGAGCGGTTCATCAACACTACCCCACCATTGATAATCTGTTTCTGATTGCTGGGTACACCTATCCTAAGGATCACGGCGCCATTAAAGCAGATATCGCAGAACGCATCTTAGATATCAACTTAAATACCCCCGCACTACTCATTAACAGTTGGCTTGATGATCTGAAAGATAATCCAAAAGCCAATATTGTGGGGGCAGGCTCCGTTGCTTCAGGCCGGGGACGCCGTAATAATACAATCTATGGCACCGCAAAAAGAGGTCTAGAGTTCTATTTTGAAGCGTTACGCCACTATCTGGTCAATCACGCCTGCCACTTGCAGTTCTATCGTTTAGGCTACTTGGATACCCAGATGACCTTTGGTCAAAAACTGCTGTTTCCGGTACTCTCCCCAGAGAAAGCCGCACAAACCATCATTAAAAATCTTGGGCAAGATAAACCACCCTGCTATCTGCCTAAATGGTGGTGGGGGATCATGACCCTGATTAAACTCCTACCCTGGCCCATCTTTAAAAAACTGGATATCTAAAATTATCATAACCGGTATAATCTCTCCTTTAAGAATCCCCTTAATAGACAAGGACGCTGAAACGCACAATTGACAAGATCTTCTAAAAGAGATTATACTCCCCTAACACTTTGGATTGTTAAAAAAAAGAGATTATTGCCATGTGCGGCTTAATTGGCCATGTCTGTTTTTCTCACCATCGGCTCTCCTCTGAGCAGCGAGATCATCTGCGACAGGCGCGGGATACATTGGCGCATAGAGGTCCTGATGCCGCCGGTGAATGGTGGAATGAACAGGTTTATATGGGACATCGCCGCTTGAGTATCCTTGATCTCTCTTCGGCAGGAACCCAGCCCCTCTCTGATGAAGATTATATCTTAACCTTTAATGGAGAGATCTATAACTATCTGGAACTGCGCCAAGAACTGAAAACCTTAGGGTATCATTTTAAGACCAATACCGATACCGAGGTGATGCTTAAAGCGCTTCAACTCTGGAAAGAGGCTGCACTCCCCCGCTTTGATGGCATGTTTGCAGCAGCCTTGCATGATAAAAAAGCGGATCGTCATCTGCTGATGCGTGATCCTTTGGGACAGAAGCCACTCTACTATACGCTCAATGAACAGGGACTCACTTACGCATCAGAACCCCGTGCACTCCTCAATCTTCCCGATTATACCTGGCATCTGGATCATGCAGCATTTCATCGCTATCTGCTCAACGGTTATTATGCGCGTCATGAGACCCCTTTAGAAGAGATGAAAAAGCTTCTTCCCGGCCATATTCTGATTTATGATCGTAAAAAGAATGATGTCGTCATTGAGCAATATTGGGACTCTATTCCAGGAAAAGATCCGCTGGATATCAAAGAAGAAGAGGCGTTAGACCAATTTGAAGCGCTTTTTCAGGATGCATGTACCATTGCACAGCGCGCAGATGTCCCTTCCGGTGTCTTTCTCAGCGGTGGTGTGGATAGTACGCTGATTGCCGCCACATGTCGTCAACTCAACCCTGAACTGCAAACCTTCTGTGTGGCCATGGGAGAGAAAGATTTTGATGAGAGCGCCAAAGCGGATCTGGTAAATCAACATTTGAACATTGCGCATGCCCATACGTTTACCATGGATGATCGTGAAATTCAGCGCTCCATGCACGATTTTTTTCTCACATTAGATGAGCCCCATGGTGACCCAGGTTTTGTCAATGCTTTTTTTCTGGCCCGCTCAGCTAAAAGTGCCATTACTGTGGCACTCTCCGGTGATGGTGGCGATGAACTTTTTGCCGGTTATGCCCCTTTTCTTGGGCTCACCCCTGAAAAATTGATCCGTTATTTTCCTGCATCACTCTGGCCTCTTCTTAAAAAACTGATACCGGTTCTGATTCCCGCCAACGACCGTTATCTGGGATTGCAGTTTAAAATGTTAGCTTACAGCCAAGGGTTTCCTGCTTCTCCCCAACACCGTTTTCCACTCTGGTTGGCCTCAATTCCTCTTACAGAACTCGGTAAGCTTGTACCTGATATACCCCATACCTCTTTAAGCAGTTCTGATATTCAGGGCGCTTTTGGTGAGATGGAGACACTGCTTGCACCACTTAACGACAGCAGTCGCCTACAACAGTTGGCCTACTACTATCAAAAAAGTTTTCTGCCTGATTTTGTCTGCCAGCATACAGATCGGGCTTCAATGCAATTTGCTCTGGAGACACGCTCTCCTTTTCTCTCGCCAAAACTGATTGAATTTGCCAACCGTCTTCCCGATCATCTTAAATTACGCGGCAATACATTGAAATACCTGCTTCGTCAGAGCTGTCGCCGCCGTGGTCTGCCCGAGTCCATCTATCATCAGAAAAAACAGGGATTCACCTTTCCTCTGGCACGATGGTTGAAGACCCATCTGCGTGAAACCATGATCCAGGCACTCGCACCAGAGCAGTGGCCTGAAGGGTTGGTGGACAGAGACTACATACAGCACTTAAAACAGCAACACCTTTCTGGGACACGCAATAACTATCGCATCCTCTATAATTTGATTGTGTTTCAAAAATGGTATCAGCGCTATGGTGATCGCATTGCCATTGGATGAGTAGAACGGTCTGTCAATCTAATCCCGATTAAAAACAGTTCCTGTGCATTTAAAAAGCGCTTTTATCTATTGTCATCTTTTAATAGGAACATAAAGACAGGAGTGTGTATTTCATGAAATCTGAGCCCCATTCCTCCCAGCAAGCGCATGTTGCTGAACATACTCCTCATGAACGCATTGATGTGGTGCTGATCTACCCACCCTGGCCTGTGCTGGATGATCGCGCCATGCTACAGAATAGCCTCCCTCCTTTAGGGCTGCTCTCTATCGCTTCGGCCCTTGAATCTTATGGACAGGTGGTTCGCGTCTACGATATTCATGCAGAAAAGTGGGGAGAAGAGAAACTTCGCCACCATCTACAACAGGATCAGCCCCGCTTTATTGGTATCAGTGTACTGACCAATATGGCGATCCCTGCCCATAAAGTGGCAAAAATCTGTAAAGAGGAGATGCCAGATACCACTGTGGTTGTGGGGGGCATACACGCAGAAGCCATGCCCGAACGGATGTTGCGTAATCCGGCAATCGATCTGGTTGTTCGCGGTGATGGTGAAGAAGCGATGTGGGAGATTGTGCAAGGCAAAGAGAGAGCCTCAATTGCTGGTCTCTGCTACCGCCAGGAGGGAAAAGTTCAACATAATCCGGCCCGAAAAGTGGAGATGAATCTTGATCGTTACCCCTTTCCTGCCTATCATCTGGTCAACTTTAAAAACTACTTCCCTGCGGTCAGTTCCTATCGTAACCTTCCTGCAATCAACATGCTCATGACACGGGGATGTCCCGGCTACTGTACCTTCTGTAATTCAGCAAGAACCACCCTCAGGGCACGCTCCCCAGATAAAGTGGTGCAGCAAATTTTGTATCTTCATGAAACCTATGGCATTCGTCAGGTGCAATTTTATGATGATACGTTTACCGTACTTAAACGCCATGTTTTAGAGTTCTGCCAACACTTAGAAGCCGCAAACAAAGATATATCCTGGGTGGCCTACATTCGGGGAGACTGCTTCAGTGATAAAATGGCACAAGCCATGAAAAAAGCAGGCTGTCATCAGGTTCTTATGGGTATTGAGACCGGCAATGAAACCATTGCTGCCCGTATGAAAAAACCGATCCGCTTGAGTGTTTATAAAGAGGCGGTTGAAATTGCACATCGCCATGGTCTGGAAGTTCGTGGCTCTTTTATCATTGGTCACCTGGATGAAACCTGGGAAACCATGAACGATACACTGCAATTTGCCATTGAACTTAATCTTGATCTATTACAACTCAGCATATCCACCCCCTATCCTGGTACCGACCTCTACCAGGAGGCGGTCAACAGAGGCCTATTAAAGCATTATGACTGGTATCGGTATGGCCAGGGGAGTCCTCTGCTTGTGCAGGAGCAACTCCCAGAGGAAGAGGTGCTGCGCTTTGAACGCCATGCTTTTCGAACCTTCTATCTCCGCCCTAAAATGATTCTATCCTTGCTGAAAAGAATGGCCCATCCACGGCACCTTCGTGACTATTTTTTTGCGGCCACAACACTCCTTCTGGGCGCACACCGAAAAAAACAGCATGAAGATTGGAATTGCTGGATCAATCTGAAGGAAGAAGATTTTCTTGAACTTCCATTGGAAGAGCCTAAAGCACCCCCATTGACATGGCAACTTCAGCAGCAGGTCACCATTCCAATCCGCGATAGTATGCCCTCTTCAGCATCGGTTTAACAAAAGGCAGATCAATGTTCTCCCCTCAACAGGATTTCAGGCCCTCCCCAAAAGAACAATATGTCATCGGTTTGTTTGTCCTTGTTGCTGTGCTGATCTTTGCACGATTTCACTTTGAACATATCTTGGGCTTTCCTTTAGCAACCTATGATGATGGCTTGGGAGGGCTTGGAAATACGCTGCTTCTAACAGGCCATTATGGTGATGTAACAGTCCCTGTGACGTTGGGTGGATTACCCCGGACAGAAGGTTTTTTTCTCTATGGACCTTGGGGATTTTTGGGGGGTGCTTTTCAAAGTTGGCTGAGCCAATCTTTTATCAGTGGTGCGCGGGGCGTCTATTTTACTTTTACACTCCTCATGGGAGGCATGGCATTTTGGCAGTTTCGGCGAATCTCCAGCGCCGCTTGGGGGGCGGTGTGGGCGGTGGCGCTATTCAACTACTGGATGTTCTTCTGGATCAATTTTCGTCCTGAATCGATTAGTGCACCATTAACAATTCTCGCTTTGGTGTTTGGCCAGCGCGCATTTCTCTCTAAAAATGCGCTCTATTGGTTTTTTTGTGCGCTATTTATTTTTATGGCGGGCTCAGCACACCATATTGCCGCAACGATGGCACTTTTGCCTTTTTTGCTCTTTTTTATTGCACGCCTTGTGGCACCAAAACCACCTCCTTACACAATACTTTATGCTATTTTTGGCGCGGGATTTTTGACTCTTTTTGCGCATCTCTATGCGATGGATGGAAAAATCCCCACTTTTCTTCATTTTATTAAAATCTATATTGGCAACCGGCCAGATATCACAGACACCGAAATGACTCTGGGCGCTTTGATCTTTGATCAGGCTGCACGTACTTGGGGACTACTAAAGATCCCTGCAATGGTCGTTTGGAGCGTATTAGCCGGCATTATTTTGATTGTTCTTCTTTTGCCCTCACGAAAAAAATGGGCCACACTTTTAGCTTGGCTTCTTCCTCCCTTTGTCGCCATGCTGCTCTTTGCCCTATCGAATATTATAATTTTCAAAACAAAAACAGCAACCTACCTTACAACAGCGCATTTTATTACAGCCTGGATGGCGGGCTCATTGATTGTTGCACTCCATTCGCTCGATTTTAAAATCCATTATAAGCAGTTTGGTGAGCGAATGTTTATGGTGACTGTTCTGCTCCTGCTGATACTCACCATTCTTGGACCTTATTATATCCCTTATATGCAGCGTAAAACAATCTTTGCACGCTCTGCACCAGCGTTTAAGGAAATTTCTCATCAGGTCACCTCCTGGATGCCTGATGGTTCACGGGTCTGGGCACCCAATATTTTTGGTCTTGGTCAGGAAAAACGGCTTGAACTGGTTCATTTTCAGAATGGTTTTGAGCTGTTGCATGATTTCTCTTTAGAACAGCGTTCCCCCCTATTACCCCAATATATGGTCTTCTCTCCTTTGATCTTGCCACAGTTTGCCTTACATGCACTGCCCAATGCAAAAAAGCTCACACTACTCCCGCTTTACGAAAATCAAGCCTTAGATGAGATATCTGAGAAAAATCTGTTTCAACGCTTCTACGATCTCTTTCCTTATGGTGTTCGTGTTACACGCTATATTCATGCGCCACGCTATGGTATCTATCAGATTCTAAAGCCCAATCATCAATCATCCCAAATCTCTCCTGAAGCTTTAGCGATTTTACCCAAAGTTTCATCGTACCGCGCATGGGATAAAAAGTGGATTCATGATTTTCAAGCACCAAAAACCGTTTTAAATACGCCAGTCAAGCCAGGCTCTTTTGTTCTCTATGATAAAAAAAGACGCTATACCTATCAGGCGAAGAAGACCATTCGTATCCCTTCTTTGGAGAGAAATGTCTATCTTCTTGATATTCGACTTCAGAAGCCTGCATCGGTTAATGATGCACACTCCAAAAAAGGGGGGTGGCTGGTTGCCCATGCAACGCCCACGTTTAAGAGCTATATTGAGTGGGATGAGACCGGCACATTAGCACAGCATGGCATGCTCTACGCTTATGGACAGACACAACTTTTCATGCTCTATGATCATCCAGGAGGCCCCTTTTATCTCAGTCATCTACTTGGTGAACCCACCTCATTCACTTTAAAACAGATCTATCCATTGGCAACGCCACCCGCAGGAGCCTGGAAAAAGATTTCATTACCGCCATGGTCACAATGGACCGTTAAAGAGGGAAGTGCGATACCAAAGCTTTCTCCCCAGAAAGAGGGCGGACGGATGACACTCTCATCAAAAGCAGTGGGTCAACCGATTCTATTGGAAAGTCCACCTTTGAAGATTGAAAAAGGGAGTGAAGTGGTTTTAGACCTACCGATGCCACCACTCTATTATAGCGCGGTTGAGGTACGCGATGCGAAAACCAAGCGCACACTGGTCAGCTTTCTCCGTGGTGACTTACCCTTGCGTTTTACACATCATAGTGAGAACCCTTTGCAGATGATCTGGCGCTATACACTCCATGAAGGGGAACCAATAACATTATATCCAGGAGATATCTGGTTGCGCCCACCCTTCACATTAAAAGATCGTTATGTTTATAAACTTCTTGCCTGTCGTACCGATCTTGGGAAACGCCATCCGCATAAGGATTGTGCGGCAATGCCATAGTTATTGTGCAAAAAGCGCCTTTTTGCCTACTCCAATGATTAAAATGACTGTTTCTCAACCCACTCAATAAATAACCCCATGGTAATACCCCGTAAAAGAGCTAAATTATTACCTATATGCTGGGTAATATGATCTGGATGTTGCTGTTCCAGATAGCGACGCATGAGAGAGATATCCAGACGGCTGTGGATCGATCTTTTTTGTTCAAACCGATCTAAAATAGTCTGAAGCTGTGGGCGTATCTGAAGGGTTCTTAGAGGGGCGTCTGCGGCTTGCAGGCCGCGACTGGTACGTAAACGGATCTTCTCTGGAAGAATGCCCTTTAATCCCTCTCTGACCAACAGGCGGCGTTCACCTTGATGCATGGAAAAACGAGCTGGTAGGGAAAGGCAGAACTCCATGAGCCTATAATCGCCTGTGGGATCAAGTGTTTGATTATGATATGGCGCACTCATCAGTGTGAAGAAATCTCCTAGATCAGCGGATGCTGAATCCATTAACTCCCAACGGTTTTGGTGTTGGTTTGGTGCTGGTTGGTAGGTCATGTTCTCTCCTAAAGCTTTGATGCGTTCTTTCATGATCATCTTTTGAAAAAAATCAGGAGAGATCGTGCTATTGCGAAACCAGGGTGGCATGCCTGACACACGTTGTTTCAGATAAAACTCCCAAATAGACCGCGGTATAATTGGTTTGATCAGCTCTTGTTTTATAAGGTGTATCAAGCTTTTTTCTTCAACTTTCTTGAGTGCAGATATCTCTTGTATCAGCTGTATCCAATGTCCTTTGAGCATCAATTCAGATAATAGACCTAACCCTCCCCAGGAGATCGAGGCGTTACCTCTTTGGCCTGTGAACAGTACACCGATATCATAGGATTGGGCAACTTTAAGTATGGTGTCCATCCAGAGATGATTGTTTGGATTTCTAGGAGGGCGTTCCATGGTTTGAAATGTATGTTCTAAAGGATCAAGAAATGTTTCACCAGAACAATCGATGGAATGAATAATCAGGTTATTTTCCTGCTGTGCAATGGCCTGAACATAGGATAGCTCATCTGCAACACGCGGTGGTGGAAGTTGGGCTTTAAATTCAGGAAGAGGAACAGAGCAGAAAGCATGCAACGTTTTGCCCTGTTCGCGCAAAAGACGTGCAGCAACACAGGCCACAGCGGAAGAGTCAAGCCCACCACTGAGAAAGATGCCATGGTTTTTCTGGGTACGTAGACGACTGCTTACAGATTTAAAAAAGAGTTCTCGAAACGCTTCCAGATAGTCATGATCTGATCTGGGCTCCAACTCTTTATGAGGATCGAATGCCCAATACTCTTTTTTCTGAACACCTGCCTGGGTGACAGTCATTGTGTGAGCAGGAGGAAGTTGGAAAATGTTTTTATAGTAACTCTGTTCTGCGTCCTTATGAATCAGTAACAGTAGATCGGCAAAACGGGTGTCATTGAGTTGGGGTTCGATAAGACCATGTGCAAAAATTGCAGCGGGTTGGCTGGCAAATGTAAACTGATCCTGGGTGTTATGGTAGTAAAAGGGGTGTGATCCCAGACGATCACGGGCACAGAAGAGCATTTTCTCTCTGCTATTCCAGAGCGCAAAGGCAAAATCACCATCCAGTTTTTCAGGACACGCTTCTCCCCAGGTTATATAGGCTTTAAGAATCAGCTGGCTATCAGGTGTTGTATGCCAATTCTTCTGAGCAATATTAAAATATCTAAGTAGCTCTTCACGGTTATCCAGTCGTGCATGAGCGATAAGGTGAAATTTTCTGGAAGCAGAGTGTAGTGGTTGGTGATCCTGTACATCTTCAGGGGTAAAGTTGAATGGCAATTTTCCTAAACCGATAAATTTTTCCTGGACTGTTTTTGCGGGCTTTGGACTCCAATGTTTCAGAGCGAGGGCCATCTTTTGAAGTGAGCTCTGCTCAATTGTGTCTCTAAGCCAGTGAACGGTACCAAAAATTGCACTCATCATTTCTCCTTCAGAGCGTTAACGAAAAGATGAAACGCTTTGAAATGTCTCATATTCATGATTACCTGTGACAACAAAACCACGATGTTTGAGCCATGCATGTGCTTTTAAAGAAGCTGTGTGATCCCGTTTCATGCCAATAAAAAGGCGACTCTCTAAGCCGCGTCTTTTGAGCATGATACGTGCAGCCAGAGCTTGGGGAAGACAGACCACAGACCATGGAAGATGGTGGGAGGCCGCATGAACGGCCCATTGAACTTTGATAAGGAGAGGTCTGTTCTGAAGGGATTGATTCTTCTCTTGTTCGGTTGAAGGGACCAGAGTGCCTAAGAAGGAAAAGAGCTGTTTTGATGATAGTACTTTGCGTATCAGAGAGAAGAACGCGGCGAGAAAAAACGCTTCTGTCAGGAGCTGTTTCTCTTGCCTTGAGAGATGGAAAAATTTAATCAGTTTTGTCATCTTGGATCAGAATTAGATTCTCTTTAGCCAGCTGATTAAGAAAATTAAGCGTATCTGTCCGGCAGAGTTCAGGTGTAACATGGTACTCCTGCTCTAGGCTCTGGCAGACCGCCTCAACGCTTTGGGGTAATTCGATCAGTTGCCATACGCGTTGGCCGATGCTTCCCATGCTATAGTAGTTTCCCTTCTCCAGACTTAAGAGAATGGTTTCATTGTCTATTTCCGAAGATGGGTTTTCATTGTTCTGACAGACAACGGTATGGAGCTGGACTGTCTGGCTCATGGTGATTGACTCCATATGGTTTCATCTATGGGGTTATTGTGTTGATCCAGATAGCCCAATCGTTGCATGACAGGGCCATGATCTTGAATAATCTGTTGGATCTGATCGGATGTTAAGATTTCTCTCCAGGCTCCTGCCTCTCCCTTTCTGAAAAAGCGCGCTTTTTTTGCAACACGTTCAGAAAAGCCAACACGCTCTTCCTGTTTTTTTAGCTCTTTGAACTGGCTGAACTGTATTGCTTGTTGAATCGCTGTATCATTGTGGGGCAATCCGAAAAAACGAACAATGGATTGAAAAGTTTCCCTGGGGCGATATTTCATCTCCTCAAAGCGCACCAAGTGTACACGATAGTCAGCATGATCTAACCAGCTAAGTATATGCTTGCTCCAACTGGAATGATAACCGGCGAGTTGCAGATAATATTTATCTTCAGATCGATTCCAACCATAGTGGATATCTGCCATCTCGTGAATCGCTTGATCGATGGAGATATTGTAATGATGACTATAAGAGATTGCGACATCAAAAGGGGAACGCACAATATAGAGAACACCTGAGGTCAGATCAGGAGGATAGAGCCGCTCTTCTGCAGAAGCGGTAATGTTGGCATCATGGGCTTTAGAAAATAGAACAGGGCTCTGTTGCGCAGATGATCTCTGTAGGCATCGACGTAATACCCATGGCCTAAGGCGTAACACAGTCTCTTGAGAAAGATCTTCAGACAGAACACCCACGGTACGATCAAACTGTTTTCGATCTGTAGCGATGGGAAGAAATGCAGGGTGTTTATTGAGTCGGTTGATATCAACGGGCTGCTGCTTTTCTTCGAGTAGATTGGCCAAAAAAATACGTATCCATGTATTGCCCGATTTGGGATAGGATGCAAGCCAGTACACTTTGGCATTCATGGTTATAGTATCTTTTTCGATTAAATATGGAGAAAGGATTGGATTGTCTGTACTGTATCTGGGAGGTATTGAAATTTTTTATGACGAGAGAGATGAAAAAGTTTTGTGAATCTACAGAGCCGGCTGCAATTTTCAAACTGTTCTTTCTGCTGTTTCATACCCGATAGTGTGATGGCCATCACAGTATGTTGATTCAGGAGCATCATTGATTTCATTCCCTGCACCTGTTCGATGGTCGTTTCGCTGGACAGTCGATTCTCTCTTAAATGAAATATGTTAAGTAGTTTTTGTGGTTGAGTTGAAAAATTTCTATCAGTAGGAATATAGTACTTTCCTTTTTTTCGCCATGCCCGCAGGCGATCATGTGAGTCGATCTCCATGGCATCCAAGCTTTTTTTCCATAGTCGAAAATATGGAATCCAAGGGTGGACGATGGGCATACCCTGTTGATCGAAAGAGACCACACAGAGATCATCACTCAAAACGGAGTATCCCTGTTTTTCCAGATATGCAGCCAGTGTTGATTTTCCTGCACCCGATTGACCGGTAAAACCAATACAGCCACCATCCACAGCCACAGCACTCATATGGAGGGGAAGCAATCCTCTTTGTAGGCATAAAACAGGAAAAACGGTATTCAGCAGCAGCGTCTGCATACCTTGTGGATCGTCGCCGGATAGAGGATCAATAACAATCTCCTTACCTTCGATAGCTAGAATACGTGCCACTTTAGGAATGTAAAGAAGAAAACAACGCGAAGAGACTTCCCACAGGGGAGATTGATCAAAGAGTTGACCTGAGTCTGCAATATCTTCCAATGTCTTAGCTACGATGCCCGTACAGATGGTAACATCATGAGATCTATTCTGAGTTTGGAGTGCTGGTAGAGCGATTTCTGATTGAATATTCAACCCGCCAAGAGCGTAGTGCTGTACTAAGTTAGCCAAACTGAATCTTCTCCATGAGGAATATCTATATTGATGTTCCCATACCAAGGTCTCCACTTGCGCCGCCTGCGCTTTGGACCTCAGATATCTCGATGACGCCCAACGTGATCTCGGGTGTATGCCACTCTTTTTTTTGTTCTGATTGTGGGGAAACTTCTTCTTCATGTTTCATTAGGCTGTTCCTCTCGAACTTAAATTATTGATATCTATCTTATATCATAATCTCATTAGAATGATCAAGAATCAAAACATATTAGGCACGCTATTTTTTGGCTCTGCTGAGCTATTCCAGCTTTTCTTTATTCCACCGTTTATTAATTTCCTGAGGAAGTTGCCAGAGATGCTCAATATTCCATTTGTTTAAAAGATAAGTTAGAAAGCTTCTACCTTTACCGGTTTCCTGGCGTTCTCTCCAATAAAGGCGGCGCCAAATATACCAGTTATAAACGAGGCGCCAGTAAGGGGTTGGTGGCACCGTGGCATTTAGACGCCCCATAAACTGAAAATAGCGTAAAGTACTTTTGCGACTGGGTGTTTTCTGTAAACGTTGAAGCACAGACTCTGGAATATCCTGTTCCATACGCTCTTTAAGATAAGTCAGTCCTATAAGGAGTATGGAAGTGCAATCATGGTCACAGGCTTGGTGATAGAGATAATCCCAATCGATATCAGCAAATTTTAAAATATATCCTGTATCAACAATCCAGCGTATAGGCGTTCTTTTGTCTCTACGGAAACCATGCAAAATAATCTGTATCAGATGATCCGTACTGTTTAAACTATAGATTCCCTGTTCAGGAATAAAAGAATAATCAACTCTATTCTGCCAAAACAGGGTATCGGCTCCTGGCCAGAGAGAGCTATACAGCACAAAAGGGTGGACATCAATGGAGAAGCCATCAGAGGATAGCATGGTGATCGCGTGCTGTGATCGATAATTACACGGCATCATCTCCCACTTTCGCACATTTTTTGCTGTCAACAGATCAATCGCCCGATCGATATCTTTCTGTTGCACCACAAGATCGATATCGGTCATAGGACGGTGGTAGATATCAGGATAGTAATCTGGAGCCAGTGCCATCCCTTTGATGATCAGGATATCGATGTTCTCGCGGGTTAAAATTTTACAGGTGGCGTGAAGGCGTAGTTTGAGAAAGGTGAGTCTTTTTTTTGTTTTTTGCTGAAACTGACCAATCTGTTGCTGTAAAGTTGGCGCCAATTGATTAAACTGCTCGTGCGCTTGCAGTGAGAGAATCAGGGCACGCAAATCCCAACTCAGTTTTTTATGATGATGGCAATCATTAAGTTCTTGAATGGTCTGTTTCAATAAGGGCGCATTCAAAAGAATGGCGCGCAGGATATTTTCTTCCAGTGGATCAGGATAGTGTCCAAACTCTTGCAAGGAGAGATTAAAAGACATAAAGATCTATTTCCTAAACTTAATTCATTTCCCTAAGAAAGCGTGGTGTGCGCCTTTCGGGCGGAGAACGTCAACGCCTCGCTTTAGCTCGCACTTTGCTGCGAAAAGTTAATCTCTGATCAGACACGCTTTTAAAATCTGGACGACGCATAAAAAATCCTCTGAGCATAAAACTCAGAGGATATAAACAAAATCATCCAAAAAAAGCACTCAACCTTACTGCTGATTGTCCTTTTCTGCTGCAATTTCCTTGCGCACATCATCCATATTGATCCCTTTGACCTTATCCACCAGATCAGAAAATGCATTCTCAGGAAGCATACCCGGTTGAGAGAAGAGCACCACCTTCTCACGAAATACCATCAGAGTAGGAATCGAACGGATCTGGAACTCCGAACCCAACTCCCGCTCTTCATCAGTATTTACCTTGGCAAAAATCACATCATTATGCGCCTCAGAAATTTTCTCAAAAATGGGCGCAAAAGCACGGCAAGGTCCACACCAGGGTGCCCAGAAGTCAACAATAACAATATCGTTGTTCTCTATCGTTTCAGCAAAGTTATCTTTTGTAAGCGTCAGCACAGCCATTCTTCGTATCCTTAAAAAAAGGTGTATGAAATTTAAGTTACGTTGATCATAGAGATACAACGATATAGATAAAAAAATTAATCCAACATCTCAGCCACCACCACCGCAGCGCTCTTGGGTGGTGAAGTGAGTTGATGGTGAATCTGATTAAAATGGTCACGCATATCTGATAAGCGTGCATGATCCTTAAGCAGTTGCATAAGATCATCCGCCAACTGAGTTGCATTCGCATCCTTTTGCAAACGCTCCTGAACCAGAGCCTTCTTTGCTACCAGATTCACCAAAGAGATATAGGGGACATTAATCACTCGTTGTGCAATCCAATAGGTGACCGGATTAACCCGGTAAGCAACCACCATGGGTGTACCCAGTAATGCGGTCTCCAGTGTTGCGGTTCCCGATGTCACCAGAGCCACATCTGCGGCCGCAATAAAGTTATAGCGATCATGCTGTTGAATGGTGATCGCGATCGAGTCATCTTCAGGAAGATAGGGTTTAAGATCCAGTGGCGTTAATGAGGGAGCACAGATCAAAACAAAGTGAACATCTGTTTCTGCAATCTTCTGACAGGTCTCAATCATTAAAGGTAGCATCCGCTTGATTTCACTTAAGCGACTTCCTGGTAGCAGTGCAATCAACCGATCCTTCGTATTTAACCCCAATGCCATGCGAATCTGTGCTCGATCTTCTGTCGCCTTGGCACGATACGCTAAAGGATGCCCCACAAAAGAGACTGGCAACTGTTCTTGTGCATAAACCTCCTGCTCAAAAGGAAACAGCAGCAGAAGATGATCGAGGAGTGCAGCAATCTTTTTAACCCGTCCCCGACGCCACGCCCACACCTGAGGACTGACATAGTGTACCACCGGGATATGACGTTTCTTAGCCTGTTTGGCCAGCATAAAGTTAAAATCTGGCAGATCAATGGTGATCAGAAGATCAGGCTTCTCCTGTTCTAACAGTTTAACCAGATAACGAAACACTTCAATCAGACGCGGAAGACGCCGAAACACCTCAATGAGTCCAATCACCGAGAGATCGTTGATATCAAATGCACCCTGTAATCCCACAGCGCGCATACCCGGTCCGCCCACCCCTTTGGCGATAAGCCCTGGAAATCGCTCTTTAAGTCCTAAAAGAAGCTCTTTTCCTAAAAAATCACCCGAAGCCTCACCTGCAACGAGAATCACTTTTTTCTGCACATGAGACCCAGACATAGTACATAAGAACCTATCAGAAAGGCGTTAAAAGAGCGATTGAGGCGTAAGCTGAATGGATTCACGAACCGCCATCACCACCTCTAGGGCTTTACGTCCATCATATCCTGAAACCAACAGCGGCTGTTCCCGACGTACCGCCTGACAAAAAGCACGGATCTCCATCTCCAGCGTATCATAATCATCAATTGGAAGATGTTGCTCTTTGATTTCTGGAACCTCAATACCATCCAGCATCATGCGACCTTCTGTCTTCTCCATCAACATGATCTCTTTCTTGATAAAATCAAGATAAATGTAGGCATTATCCTGAAAAAAACGAATATTGCGTTGTGGCTGACCAGATATACGCGAAACGGTGATGTTAGCGATACAACCATTCATAAATTTCAGCCGGGCATTGGCGATATCAACCTTATCGGTTAACACAGGCGCACCAACCGCCTCAATGCCAATAATCTCTGAACTGACAAAGCTAAGAATCAGATCAATATCGTGGATCATGAGATCCATCACCACATCAATATCTAAAGAGCGACTCTTAAACGGCGCTAAACGTCTCGATTCAATAAAGCCGGGTGTTTGTAGATAACCACTTTTACGTAACGCCATCACCGCAGGATGGAACCGTTTTAAGTGTCCAACCTGTAAAATCAGATCTTGTTTTTGAGCCAAAGCAATCAGATCATCCGCCTCATTAAGCGTGGCCGTAATCGGTTTTTCCACTAAAACATGCACGCCCGCCTCAAGACAGGCTTTAGCCACCTCAAAATGGGCCACGGTGGGTACACCGATGGAAACCAGATCAACGTCGCCTAAAATATCTTTAAAATCTGTATAATAAGCAGCCTGATACTTTTCACCAATCTCTTTAGCGCGCGCCCTATCGGCATCAACGACAGCAATCAGTTCAGTATCTTCGATCTGTTGATATTTCTGAGCATGAAACTGCCCAAGATACCCGACACCAATCACAGCGGCACGCAGAGGTAATCTCTGCTCGGAGATATTATGCATAACAAATGATACCTTTGGAGATAATTTCAGGTGACCATAAACCGATCTAAAATTTAAAAATAATACCCATATGATGATCAATCTATAATAAACAGTAGGATCTTGTTACCGTTGTCTCTTTTAAAAATCAAGCATACGTTTTTCTAGATCCTCTTCCCGTAAGGAGAGCAGCGTAATCCCTTTCTGTTTTGCAGCCAGAAGGGTCTCCTCAATACCCAGAATATAAGCACCACCCGCTTCAATGGCCATGGTAGAAATACCGGCCTCAAAAAGTTTCTCCATTGTGCGTGGTCCAAGTGCTGGCATATCGATTCGTTGATCCTGTGTTGGTTTTTTTACCTTAATCAACACGCCCTCTTTTTTACCCAACAACGCACCACTGCGTTCAATCATGGCATCCGTACCCTCAATCGCCTCCACAGCAATCACGGTTTTATCCCGCACCACAATGCCCTGCCCGATATCCAACTGACCAATATTTTTAGCAATCGGCCAACCAAAGCGGATATTCTCCCAGATATTTAAAGAGAAGTGTGCACGATGCAGAAAACCTGGCGGTGCTAAAAGATTACCAACAAAATCAGAGACCGCATGCACCGTAAAACCGTGCGACTCCACCTCTGTAGCAATGGCGCGCAGAAGATGATCATCATTCAGATGGCGCAGGCGGGAAGCAATTTTTAAAGCTGTGCGATCAGGCCGTATTTTCCAGATTTTTGTTTTAACAATTCCCCCAGCAAAAACAATCTTCTTAACCTTATGGCGCGAAAAAAACCTTAAAATCGCACGAAACTGGCCTAAACGAAACCAGTCCATCTGTTGTGTCCACTGGGCTAAAGAGGGCTCGGTTTCATCGCGATGTGCGGCAACCACCAGGGATTGCCCGCCTTTTTTTGCCAGCTCTTTTGCAAAAATCAGCGGTAGCTGACCGTTGCCTGCAATAAGACCAATAGGAGAAGGGGAACTGTTCACAGGAAGACTTGCGGATAAAAACGATTAACGACAGATGCCGCGTTGACTTTGACGAACAAAATCAATGATCATCTGCACCTCTTTGCTCTCGGGGAAATTCTCCTCAATTTTGCTCAAAGCCTCCTCTTTTTTAAGGCCAGAGCGAAAGAGAATACGGTGCGCCTGGCGAATCATCTGGATCGTCTCTTTGGGAACTTTATTGCGCCTGAGTCCTACAGTATTGATTCCTGTAATACTGGAACGGTTACCCACAGCCGAGGCAAAGGGGATAATATCCATGGAGACCGCTGAGGCACCACCGATAAAGCAGTATGAACCCACACGAGCAAACTGATGAATCGCGGTAAGTCCACCGATCACAGCATGATCACCGATCTCCACATGGCCCGCCAATGTGGCGGCATTGGCCATGATCACATGATTACCAACATGGCAGTCATGGGCAATATGGGTATAGGCCATCAAAAAGCAGTGATCCCCCACAGAGGTGATACCACCACCCTGTTCTGTCCCTTTATGAATACTCACATATTCACGAATCTGGGTCTGTTTACCGATGGTGACTCTGGTTTTTTCACCATCATACTGTAGGTGTTGGGGATCTTGGCCAATGGAGGCAAAGCTGAAAATCTGGCACCCTTCATCAATCACTGTGGGCCCTGAGATCACAACATGGGGATGGATTTTAACATCGTCTTTAATGGTGACATCGGAACCAATGACAACATAAGGTCCAATGGAGACATTCTCCCCCAGCTGCACACTGCGATCAATCACTGCTGTTGGATGGATCATTAACCTCTACCTGTCTACTTATTCTCGATCCCGCACCATGGCCATCACATCGGCTTCGGCGGCGATCTGCTCATCGGTGAGCGCTTTACCGGAAAAGCGCCAGATATCGCGCCGTCTTTTTGTCAATGTCATCTCGATACGCAGTTGATCCCCGGGAACCACCGGTTTACGAAACTTTGCATTATCGATGGACATAAAATAGACCAGTCTTCCCTTAACCGATTCGGGATCGGTATAGCCAGCCAGCAATGCAGAGGCTTGAGCCATCGCCTCTAGAATCAGCACACCGGGCATCACCGGTTGTTCAGGGAAGTGTCCCATAAAGTGAGGCTCATTGAAGGTGACATTTTTAATTGCAACAATCTTTTCACCAGGTTGAACCTCAGCAACACGATCAACGAGAAGAAAAGGATAACGGTGGGGTAGTGTTTGCAGAATATATTGAATCGGATCATCAATCATGTGTCTACTTCCTAAAACCAGCTTTTTGTACGACGATTCAACCGTTCCAGAACCAGTTTCGTAATATCAATTGAGGGATCGTGGTAGAGAACCCGTCCTGTGCCAAACACCACAGTATACTTTCTCTCCCGCGCAATTTTATTGATCACCTCTTTCATCGCTTTGTTGATCTTTCCTGTCCAGAGTTTATTCTCTCGATCAACCTGCGCCTGAAAATCTTCGACCAGCCGTTGAAAATGCCGAAATTTGCGACGGATTTTTTCCGCCATCTCGGAGCGTGCTTCTGGCTTCATCATATGTTTACGTTTTTCCAGTCGCTCTTTTAAGCGCTTGATCTCTTTTTCAAGCGCAACCATCTCCCGTTGTCTTGATGCGACTTTCTTTTCGAGCAGTTTTCGTACTTTTGTCGAAGCATCCAAAGAGGCCAGAACACGTGGAATATCAACATAGGCCATTTTTATCTCTGCTGCATCAACAGAGCTTATGGGGGTCAACCATAGAGCAAACAGCGCAAGCAACAGAATCCGTTTTATCATGAAAAATTCTCCTCAGACTGAAAGATCTGTTTTTACCGTGAAAGTTGCAGAGCACTTTTATGGTAAAGCGGTGATATCTCACCTTCATTAACAAAGCAGCCCCATAATAATAAAAACGTGCGATTTTAAGGAGACGCTTTTTTAAGCGCAGTGTATAAAAACACCACTCGCTTATTACATCACTGTACCCATACTAAAGTCAAAGCGTTGAACTTCATCATAATCTTCTTTCACAATTGGGAAGCCCAACGCAACACGGAGTGGCCCAAACGGCGAGTTCCAGTGTAGACCAAAGCCGGCGGAAACACGGGGAGAATCCTCCTGTTGCACACTGCTACTGATTGTTTCCCAATCGCCAATAATTCCCGCATCAACAAAGGTCAGTGCACGCACACCATGTTCACCCAGTCCCATTAATGGAAACCAAAGCTCCATATTGGCCTGGCCAAAGTAACGGCCACCATAAGCGTCGCCATCTGTGGTACGTGGTCCTACACCACTGGGTTTAAAACCACGAATACTGCGGGTTCCACCTAAAAAGAAGCGTTCATAGATCGGCACATCATCATCAATGCCTTCGATCACACCGGCCCGTCCACGCAGATGTCCCACCAGATCCATGGAGTCACTCAACTTATGATAGATGCTGTTATCGCTTAAAAAGCGGAAAAACTGCACATCACCGCCCAGACCGGCCAGATCTGATGTCAAACGTAAACGGTGCCCATCGGAAGGAAGAATCATACTGTTAAGACTATTCCAGGTGATGGTATTGCTGATCATCGACTGAACATAGGGACTGCGTGCCACCTGATCCTGGAGCACCGGTGAGCTGGAGTCGCCAGAGTTGGTCACCTTCACATTAGAGATCCGATAACTGGCATCGTTACGCAGATGTTCTGAGATCACAAAGCCTAAACGCAACGCGCCACCATAGGTCTCCTGTTTAAAGGAGGTGGTTTCACGTTCAAACTCACGGTTATAAAGATCAAAGCCCGCTGAGATCGGTTTATCCAGAAAGTAGGGTTCGGTAAAGTTGAGATCAAATTCATTGGTGCGTGCAGAGAGATTAAATGAAAAGACCAGTCGTTGGCCTTTACCAAGAAAGTTATTCTGGCTGACACTTGCAGAACCAATAAACTGATCTGTTGTTGAGAAACCAGCACCCACAGTAAACGCTCCGGTGGGCTTCTCTTTCACTTTCACCTTTAAGTTGACACGATCATTCAACTTAGCTGAAGGTGGCGTCGTAATCTCGACGGTTTCAAAAAAGTTAAGTGCCTCTAACCGTTTTTTTGTCTTCCTGACATTGGATACCGAAAAGCGATCCCCCTCTGTCAACTGGACCTCACGGCGGATCACCTGATCCTCTGTACGGGTATTGCCACTGATCTCTACCCGATCCAGATAGACCCGACGCCCCTTAGCCAGGCGAATCACTACATCGACCTGTTTCTCTTTATCATTAATCCGTTTCTGGGGACGAATATCGAGAAAGGCATAACCAAAGTCCCCTACCCGCTCAGAGAGATTCTCCACCGATTTATTAAGCTCCCGACGGGAGTACCAGGCGCCTTTTTTAATCAGCAACTCCTCATAGAGTGCATCTTCAGGAAGCTCGTCAAAATTTGATTGAATCTGAATCTCACCAAACTTATAGCGCTCTCCCTCCAGAATTGCATGGGAGATGACAAACGCTTCACGATCCGGAGTAATTTCTGCCACAGAGGAGTCCACCCTGACACGCACATACCCCTGATCCAGATAGAAGTTACGAATCTGGCTCTGATCAAAGAGCAGTTTATCCTGATCGTAAGTATCTTTTTCAGTGATCCAGCTGAGCCAATCCGTGGGTTGAATCACAGTTTTATCCATCAGATCCTTATCCGAGATCGCCTTATTACCAATAAAACGGATGGCACTGACCTTCGATTTTTCACCCTCTGTAATCTGGTAGGTCAGATTAACGGCATTTTTCTCCTGAAGGCTCTGGGTACTCAACTCAACCTTGGCTAAAAACAGACCTTTAAGACGATACGCCTGACGGATTGCAGTAAGATCCTGATCGGTTTTGGCACGATTGTAGATCTCAGGTGATTTAACCCGCACCATCTGCAAAAGTTCCTCGTCGGAGAAGGTCACAGCCCCCTCAAAGATCACCTTACCCACCACAGGATTTTCCACAACCTGGACGATCAGCGTTGAATCATCCCGCTTGAAGGAGATATCCTTAAAAAAGCCTGTTTTAAACAGCGCTTTCATACCCTGATTCAGTTTTTTCTGATCAAAGAGGTCACCTGTCTGAAGATTGAGATAACTCAAAACGGTTTCAGATTCAATGCGCTGCGTCCCCTCAACACGAATGGCATCAATGACAGAAGCACTCGCGGGTTGCAATCCCAGTATCAAAGTAGTCAAAAAAGAGAGAATAAAAAAAGAGCGTATTTTTATAATCCATAAGGAGGACTTTTTTTCTAACATGAACGCCTCTTTCATCTATTGGCTCCAGCGGATAAAGAGGTCCGCCAGATCGTTATAGAAGGCCAAAAGCATCAGCGCGAGTAGAAAGGTCATACCCACACGCATTGCAACCATCTGTTTCTGCTCATCCAGTGGCCCGCCTTTGACCGCCTCAATGAGGCAAAATAGAATATGTCCACCATCTAAGACAGGGATCGGCAACAGGTTGATAATCCCTAAATTAACAGAGATAAGCGCCATAAAGTTGAGCAGATGAACCCATCCTGCTTCCGCAGTTTTTCCTGCCAGTTCCGCAATAAAGATCGGCCCACGCAGTTGATCAGGAGAGACCGCATTCGAGATCAACATATAGAGCCCTTTAAAGGTGAGGGCAATCATATCCCAGGTACGTTCTGCACCTTTAAGCAGCGCTTCTCCCGCACCAAAGTATTCGGTTTCAACCTCTTTTCCCGCCTGAATACCGATACGATAGCGTTTAGGACCGGACTTTTTACCCGGTTGATTCGACATCATCTCCGGCGTCACAGTGAGCGTATGTTGACGGTTTTCTCTCTCCACCGACATCTTCAATGGTGCACCATCCGATTGCGCCACATGACGGACCAGATCCTGCCAACGATCAACCGACTCTCCATTAATGATGGTGATCCGATCTCCCGCTTTCATACCCGCCTTATCCGCTGGTGAGGCCACCTCCACCTTACCGACAACCGGCAAGAGATGATCCACACCCATCATAAAAACAGCCCAAAATGCAAACACAGCAAAGATAAAATTAAACAGCGGGCCTGCAAAAGCGATACTAATCCGCGCAAAGACAGATTGTGCTGAAAAGGTGAAAGGAAGATCCTCCGGCGCAATCTCCTCCTCTTCCTCTTCATCCTGATGCTCCCCCAGCATTTTAACATAGCCGCCTAAGGGGATCATGGAGATCCGATATTCCGTTGATTTTTCATCCTTCTGCCAACGGGCCAAAGGCGCGCCAAATCCTAAGGAGAAGACCAGCACGCGCACATCAAACCAGCGTGCAACCAAAAAGTGGCCTAACTCATGAACAAAGATAAGAATACCTAAGACGACAATCGCCCAAAATATGGTCTGGAGAATTTCGATCATCGTTTACCATCCATTGTCAGTTTTGTGCATCAATCCATGCGCGTGCATTGTCTCTTGCCCAATTATCGATTGCGAGAATATCATCCAGAGAGCCAGGAGGCGGTGCTTTCAATAGGGAGAGCACATGTTGAATCACATTGGCGATATCTAAAAAGCCGATCTGTTTTCTTAAAAAAGCATCCACAGCAACTTCGTTCACAGCATTTAAAACAGCAGGATATCCGCCCCCCTGACGAAGCACCTGATACGCCAGATGCAGACAGGGAAAAGCCTCTTTTTTAGGCGGCGGATCAAAATTCAGCGGGCCCGCCTCCACAAGGTTCAGTGCATTCACCTCGGTTGTAATCCGTTCAGGCCAGGCTAAGGCCACTGCAATGGGTGTACGCATATCCGGCACACCTAACTGAGCCAGTACAGATTGATCTTTATACGCCACCAAGGAGTGCACAATACTCTCTGGGTGCACCACCACCTCAATACGGCCTGGCGGCATACCAAAGAGCCAGTGCGCTTCGATCACCTCTAACCCTTTGTTCATCAGTGTCGCAGAGTCGATGGAGATCTTTGCCCCCATATTCCAGCGGGGATGCGCCAGCGCCTGTTCAGGAGTAACGTGGATCATCTCTTTACGTGTACGCCCACGAAAAGGCCCCCCGGAGGCAGTAAGGATGATCCGTTCGACATGTCTCGGTTTCCAGACCTGAAAAATGGCACTATGCTCTGAATCGACCGGCAGTAGTTTGACATTCTGCCGACTCACTTCATCCATGAAGAGCGCACCGGCGGCAACCAGACACTCCTTATTCGCCAGTGCAATCGACTTTCCTGCACGAATCGCCGCCATCGTGGGTCTTAACCCCGCTGCCCCCACAATCGCTGAGACAACCATATCACTGTTATCCCAAGCCGCAGCCTGTTTTATCCCTTCATCGCCACCCACCACCTCAATGGGCAAATCCTTCAACGCCTCACGCAGTTGGGATAGATGATTCTGATCAGATAGTGCAACGATCTCTGGTAGGAATGCTTTCGCCTGACTGGCCAGACGGCGCCAGTTTCTACCTGCGGTAAGCGAAACAACCTTAAAGCGGTCGGGATGTTGGGTGACCAGTGAGAGGGTGTGACGACCGATAACGCCTGTGGCGCCTAAAATACCAATCTTTTTAATGGCCAAGAATCCCCGCCCCCACTAAGAAAAAAGAGAACACCGGTGCTGCTAAGAGCATACTATCGAGTCGATCCAGTAAACCACCATGACCAGGTATAAGGTTACCAGAATCTTTAACGCCTGTCTGTCTTTTAAAGAGTGATGCGGCCAAATCACCCATCTGTCCTGAGAGGGAGATCATTGCAGAGAGCATAAGCAGAGCCAGACCGCTCAATCCTTCTAGAGCAAGAAGATAGGCCACCCCTGTACCACAGACCATACCTGAGCCTAATCCACCAAAAAAACCAGCCCATGTTTTACCTGGACTGATCCGTGGTGCCATTTTCCGCTGACCAAATGTGCGACCGAACAAATAAGCACCGATATCGGTCGTCCAGATGACGCTCATCATAAAGAGTAGCCATAGATTACCCGATGGCAATGCAGCCACTTTAAGAATCAGCACTAAAGGCAGAATAATATAGGAGAAACCAAGATAGTGATAGCTCACCCAGGAGAGCGCCTGATCCGCACCTGTTCTGGTCCATATGGGAACAGCCAACAGAATAAAGAGTAGGATAACAAGAACGGTTGGAATAATAAAAGGAGTTTTCGTATAAATCCCCCCAAGCAGCACGCCACCACACGCAAAAACGAGCAAAAAAACCGGCCAAGTGAACATTTTTCCCATATTTTGCCATTCGTGGAGCAAAATACCAAACACCACCAGAGCAACGAGAAAAAAGTGAAACACCTCACCCTTAAAAAAGAGAAACAGGGTGGGAGGCAACAGGACAATAATTGAGAGGATACGTTTAACCATTAACTTGAACCCGTTGATGCGGCACCAAAACGTCGGTCACGACGGCTAAACTCTTCGATGGCCGATTGCAGATGGGTTTTATCAAATTCGGGCCAGAAAATCGGTAAAAAAACAAGTTCCGTATAAGCCATCTGCCAGAGAAGAAAATTACTGATACGCTGTTCACCACCGGTCCGAATCAGGAGATCCGGATCGGGTTGATTCACCGTGGTAAGACACTGCGCCATGGTTTTTTCATCAATTTGATCTGGGGTGATCGCACCATCAAGGCTTTTTTGTGCCAACAATCGCGCGGCATCCACCAACTCCTGACGGCCACCATAGTTTACAGCAATATTAAAATTAAGAGCACGGTTATCTTTTGTTTCATCCTCCAACTGCGCAATCGACTCTTGAATCGCTTCTGGTAAGGCATGAATACGCCCCAAAGCACGAAAACGCACCCCCTCCTGCACCAACTCCGCCATCTCTTTCTTAAGATGGTGCGCTAAAAGTCCCATCAATGCAGAAACTTCATCGGCGGAGCGTTTCCAGTTTTCAGAAGAGAAGGTGTAGAGCGTTAAAGTGGAGACTTTAAGATCCAGAGAGGCCGTTACCGCACGCCGAACAGACTTAACGCCACGTCTGTGTCCTTCGAGACGCGGTAGAAAATGTGCTTTAGCCCAACGGCGATTACCATCCATAATAATCGCCACATGCTTTGGCACACGGGGAGCGTATTCAGAAGAGCGCAGGGACATTAAAGGCATGCTCCATCAAAAGGATGATTCGGTCTCTCCTTTGATATGGCTCCGAATCGATCGTTAGATCTGTTTAATATCATTTTCTTTTTCTGCGACGGTTTCATCCACTTTTTTAACAAAAGTGTCGGTCAACTCCTGCACCTCTTTCTCTTGAGCACGCAACTCATCCTGAGATATCCCTGATTTACGCAGTTGATCAAGGCCATCACGCCGTACACCTCTTATGGAAACCTTCGCCTGTTCACCATATTTATGAACCAGTTTCACCAACTCTGTACGACGTTCTCCTGTCAACTCAGGCAGGGGCACGCGCAGCAGTGTACCATCGTTTAAGGGGTTCAATCCCAGGTCCGATTCACGGATCGCCTTCTCAACGGCACTCAACGTACTCTTATCCCAAGGCTGCACCGTAATCATGCGCTGCTCAGGAACATTCAATGAAGCCACCTGATTAATCGGCATCTTAGAACCATAAACATCCACCATAACGCGATCAAGCAGTGAGGTGGATGCGCGACCTGTACGCACACCAGCCAGTTCACTCTTTAAGGCCGAGAGCGCCTTATCCATACGACGACTCAACTCATTGTCCATCATTTATCTCCTCTATCCACGTTCCGCGCCCCCTACTCTGAAAGGCCTTCGCCAACGCCCCCTCTTCAACCATCGAGCAGACAAAAACAGGCAAACGGTTTTCACGGCAAAGGGTGATTGCGGTCAGATCCATCACACGCAAAGAGCGATCAAGAACATCCTGATAAGAGAGCCGATCAAAACGTCTGGCCGCTGGATTTTTCACTGGGTCGGCATCATAGACGCCATCCACCTTGGTCGCTTTAACCAACGCATCGGCTTTAATCTCCACCGCACGCAAACTTGAAGCGGTATCTGTGGTGAAGAAAGGATTTCCCGTCCCTGCTGCCAGCAACGCAATCGAGCCACGTTCCATCGCCTGGATCGCCCGACGGGCCGTATACTGCTCCGCCACCTGGGGCATCGCCAGCGCTGAGAACACCTCAGTCTTAAGCGCAATCGCCTCCAATGCTTCACGCATCGCCAATGCATTGATCACTGTGGCCAACATACCGATCTGATCAGCGGTTGTACGGTTCATCCCTTCTGCACTGGCACTCATGCCTCGAAAGATATTGCCGCCACCGATCACCAGACTGATCTGAATATTTTGCTGATGAACCGCTTGAATCTCTTTAGCGATCCGGGCTAGAAAAGGGGGCGCAATACCGTAGCCCTGCGACCCCATTAAAGCCTCGCCAGAGAGTTTCAGCAAAACACGGCGTATCTGCTGCATCTCCATCGCGTTCAATCAGCCTTGCATCTGTTTTTGCACTTCTTCTGCAAAATCTTCCTGTCTCTTCTCGATACCTTCACCAAGAGCAAAACGGAGATATCCGGTCACTTTAACCGCCGTACCGAGATCCTTACCCGCTTGATCGAGATATTTACCCACCTTGGTATCGGGATCCATCACAAAGGGCTGCTCTAAAAGACAGACCTCACCATAATACTTATTCAGACGTCCGGTCACCATCTTCTCGATAATATGATCCGGCTTCCCTGAATCCTTGGCCTGCTCACTCAATACCGCACGTTCCCGCTCTAAAGCATCTTCAGAGACGGAAGAGCGATCAAGAAAAGCGGGGGCAGAAGCGGCCACATGCATGGCAATCTTTTTACCAACACCCAATAAAGCGTCGGCATCCGCAGAGGATTCTAAAGCAACCAACACCCCAATCTTACCCCCCATATGAATATAGGAGGCTACCGCGCCCTCAGATACATCCAGTGCACCATAGCGGCGCAGATTCATATTTTCACCAATGGTGGCAATCTTCTCTTTCAGCTCTCCGGCCACATCCCGTCCGGTATCTGGATAATCCAGCGCACCTAAAGCATCCACATCCTCAGGGCTATTATCCAAGGCAATCTTTGCCACAGTCTGGGCGAATGTGACAAAATTTTCATTCTTTGCAGTAAAGTCGGTCTCTGTATTCACTTCCACCAACACACCGCGCGACCCTTCAGCCAAAGCAACAACTTTACCTTCAGCCGCAATACGACCCGCTTTTTTAGAGGCGGAAGCCACCCCTTTTTTACGCAACCAATCCACGGCACTTTCAATATCGCCGTTGGTTTCAGCCAGGGCCTTTTTACAGTCCATCATCCCGGCACCGGTCTTATCCCGGAGTTCTTTCACCATTTTTGCAGTAATGGCCATTTTTCTCAGATCCTTAAAAAACTTAACAGCGTCCATTCACTAAAGGGAGAAGATCTCCCTTTAGAAAGTCCTTTTTACGGCAATTGATCAACAGATGGTTCTAGCTATCCTTCGGAGGAGACCTGCACCATCTCTTCTGCAAACGGGTCGTCATCCGTAGGCGCGGGATGGCCATCACCGCTCTCTTTCATCTCTTTGACTGAACCATCCAGTACTGCATCCGCCATTTTACGCAGGAAGAGACCCAAAGAGCGGATCGCATCATCATTCCCAGGCACAACATGGGTGATTGGATCTGGATCACAATTGGTATCCACCAAAGCCACAATCGGAATATTGAGCTTACGTGCTTCACGCACCGCAATATGCTCTTTTTTGGTATCCACAACCACCATCAGATCGGGCAGGCCGTTCATATCTTTGATACCATCTAAGGCACGCGCCATCTTTTCACGTACCCGATCCAACTTTTGAATCTCTTTTTTCGTCAAAGCTTCGTGAGAACCATCTCCGGTCATCCGTTCTAAATCTTTGAGCCGACGGATCGAGCGTTGAATGGTCTGCCAGTTGGTGAGCGTACCACCCAACCAGCGATGATTAATATAGGGTTGATTACAGCGTTTTGCCTCATCGGCAATCAGATCGACAACCTGGCGCTTGGTTCCCACAAAAAGAACCTTACCATTATTCTCGATGGTATTGCGTACCAAGCGGTAGGCATCACGGAGAAGGTAGACAGATTTATGCAGATCGATAATATGCACACCATTCCGTACCGAATGGATATAACGACCCATTTTTGGATTCCAACGTTTGGTTTGATGACCAAAATGAAACCCAGCTTCAAGAAGCTCACGAATTGAAAATTTTGCCATTTGAGATTGATTTCCTGTTGCGGTTAGTCCACCGTCCAGTCCATCGTTACGCGAACACTCTAAGACCGATTAAAAAAAATCAGCCACCGCAGGTTCGAGGACTTATAGACGTGCGATTATTTTTTTGTCTTACAAACGGAAATTTTTAAACGATCTTCCACCAAAAAGCAACCCTTTCCATAATTTTTACGCTTTTCAAATCCATATGTTTCAAAGCCCTCTTAAAAAATCCGATCCTGCAAAATTGCTTTTAAGATCCCATTGAATCATTATCCTGACCTTTCGCAACGTGATCTCTCCGTCATCTGTCCAATCACACTTAAGAGATGCGCCTTCTGGATCGGTTTGGTCAGATGTAGACTACACCCCGCCTCACGCACCTGCTCACTCACCTCACGCATGGCATGGGCGGTCAAGGCAATAATCGGCACCGGATGATATTGATGTTCATCCTCCCAGGCCCGAATTCTTCTTGTGGCCTCAAACCCATCCATTACCGGCATCTGTACATCCATCAAAACCAGATCAAATGATCCTGATTGAAACTGCTCAACCCCCTCCTGACCATTGACTGCGATGGTAAGATGGTACGGTGTCTTTTTAAGATATGCACTGATTAACATACGGTTATCCTCGGCATCATCCACCAGAAGGATACGCAGATCCTGATTCTGTTCTGAGTGGTTAGAAGAGAACTGTTTTTGAGATAACATCGCAGATAGCACAATGGAATCTTGTTCTACATCGGGTAGGTAAGCTGTAAAATAGAATACGCTCCCCCTCTCTGGCGTACTCTTCACCCAGATCGAACCCCGCATTTTTCTCACCAGATGGCGGCAGATCGATAACCCCAACCCCGTACCACCAAAACGACGGGAGATCGATTGATCCTCCTGGGCAAAGGGCTCAAAAATCTTTGCCTGTCTCTCCTTAGAGATACCAATGCCGGTATCTTTCACGCTAAACTGAATATAATCTTGCCGATGGTGTTCCACAGCAAGCGTGACCGCGCCTTCGCTGGAGAATTTAACCGCATTATTCAAGAGATTTAACAGCACCTGCCGCAGACGCTCACGGTCGCCTAAAACATAGATCGGGAGATTATCCGGTAATGCAATCTTTAATATCAAACCTTTTTTTTCTGCCTGATTGCGCAGCAGATTGATCGTGCCATGGAGAAGAAGCGAGAGATCAAAGGGCGCGCGATCCATCTCCAACTGTCCCGCCTCAATTTTAGAGAGATCCAGGATATCGTTAATCAAAGCCAGCAGCGTTGTCCCTGCATCCTGAAAAACCTGTACATAGTTTTTCTGCTCCTCCGTGAGAATACTCTCCTGTAAAAGCTCCCCCATACCTAAAATCGCATTCATCGGCGTACGGATATCATGACTCATGGCGGCTAAAAAACGTGATTTAGCCTGATTCGCCAACTGAGCGGCCTCTAGGGCCTCCCTCATGGAGAGCATCATGCTGTGGCGCTCAATCTCCAATTTTTGCTGGTGTAAGATCACCTGAATACGGTGCTGTAGTACAACCCATTTAATCGGCTTATTGATATACTCCTCAGCACCCGCAGCAAATGCCCGGTTAATCGATGCATCATCCCCCAAAGCGGTGACAATCATCACTGGAATACGCCGCACCGTGGCATCATGATGCTTTTTAATCTTCTCACAGGTGGTAAAACCATCCATCACCGGCATCTCGGCATCGAGAAGCACCAGATTAGGCCGCTCATGATCAAAAAACGCCAACGCCTCAACACCATGACGCGCAGTTAAAACATGATAACCATGATTCTCTAAAGTCTGTGAAATAAGATCCTGGGCAATCTCGTCATCATCAACCACAAGAATCACATGCTGGTCAGGAGAGGGCGATCGGTTACACATAAGCTTATTAATCCAGTTCTTTGGCCAATTCAGCAATCAGTTGATCCTGCTCCTGTTGTAACACGGTCAGCCAGGGTTTAACCTGTGACAGGGTTGGTTTACCCTCCTGCAAACAGAGCTGCTCTAAATTTTGACAGATTTGATGGAGCCGGTCTGCACCCAACATCCCTGCAGAACCTTTTAGTTTATGGCTTTTTCCTTGCAATTCAAACCATTTTTTATCATAACCCGCATTTTGTATCTCAAGAATCAGACCAGGCAGTTGACGGATAAACTTCTGCATAATCGGACTGATATTACCCCCCGCCTCTTCGGTACGCTGCTGTAAAAAAGGCCGATTCAACGTCATGGTTTCACTCAATCCTTGCAGAGCCTTCTGCCATGGATCACCCGGTTGATGATCCGATAATGCCTCTTGTACGATATCTTTGGGAAGAATCTCCAATACCGGTTCCTGAATCGGTGGTAACGCTTTAACAGAGGAGGACACTTTCTCCTCCGGAATACAATATTTCTCCAACTTCTCAAGCAACTGCTCGGCTCGAAATGGTTTAGAGAGATAATCATCCATACCGGAATTTAGGCAGCGCTGTCGATCCTCTTTCATCGCCTCGGCGGTCACCGCCACAATCGAGACCGGCTCACGCTGATTCTCTTGCTCCCAACGTCGAATCGAACGGGTCGTCTCCAAACCATCCATCTCGGGCATATGGCAATCCATCAAAATGAGCGAAAAGGTGCGCTGCTTTACAAGTTCCACCGCTTCAAGACCATTCACCACACAGGTTGGTGTCACCCCGATCCTGTTCAGCATAGCACAAATCACATCACGATTAATCTCGTTATCCTCAACAATGAGCAGCGATTGATCCTTAAAACTTACCGGCTGTTGAGGTCGTTGATCCTTCGCACGATCTGAATGCACTTTAAACCCATCGGTCTGAAAAGCATGTTTAGCCTCCATGGCCATCTGACATACAGAGAAGAGTTCCGATTGACGTACCGGCTTGGTCAATACATGCGAGATATTAGAGAGTTTTGCGCCCTCCAATGCCTGTGTATCCATGGCTGAGGAGAGAATGATCACCGGGATATCACAGAACCGTTGATCCTCGGCCATCCGTTTTGCCACCTCTAAACCATCCATCTCAGGCATCATATAGTCCAAAATCACCATATCATAGCGCAACCGGTTCTGCTCAGCCTTCTCCAACGCCGTTAAGCCATCCAGACCATCCAGTGCCGTATGACAAGTCAGATGACAGATCTTAAGCTGCTCCTGAATAATCTCGCGATTTACCTCATGATCATCAATGATCAAGACCCGATGCCCAGAGAACGTCTGTTGCAACGTCGAAATCGGTGGATGGACAATTTTAATATCTTTCTCATCTGCTAAAGGAGAGAGGACCGTAAAACCAAAGGTACTCCCCTCCCCCTTTTGACTCTCCACTTGGAGTCTACCGTTCATCAGGTTAATAAGACGTTGCACAATCGCTAATCCAAGCCCGGTACCACCAAATTTACGCGTCGTTGAGGAGTCCGCCTGGACAAAGGGAATAAAGATCCGCTCCTGCTGCGCCTTGGTCATACCGATACCGGTATCCTGTACCTCAAAGAGAAGATAATCATCCGGTTGCTCCTGAATATGGACATTGATCATCCCCTCCTCTGTAAACTTGATCGCATTACCGACCAGATTCAGCAACACCTGCCGCAATCTGACCGGATCACCCTGACGATAAAGCACCATATCGGCAGGTGAAAAACGCATATTGATCTCAACCCCTTTCTGATACGCCACCGGTGCAATTCCATCCAGAACATCACCAACAATATCTTGCAAATTAAAAGTAACAGACTCCAGCTCAATTTTACCCGCATCAATTTTAGAGAGATCCAGAATATCATTGAGTAGTGTGGCCAAAGACTCACCGGAACGCAGCACGGTCTGGGCATATTTGCGTTGGCGTGGCGTCAGATTCGTCGCCAAAAGAATATCCGCCATCCCCATAATCCCATTGAGCGGTGTTCTGATCTCATGGCTCATGGTAGCCAGAAAATCAGAACGATAGCGGTTAGCAATCTCCAACTCGTTAGCCTTCTCCTCCAGCAGCTGGCGACTCTCCTCTAAACGGTCATTCTTCTCCTGGATCTCCAGAGTCTGCTGCTCCATCGCCTGGGCGCGCTTCTCTAAGAGCTCACCGGTCTCTATGAGTTCTTGATGTTGCTGCTCTAACTCCTGAGCCTGCCTGCGGGTTTGAACAAGAAGATGTTTGGTATGCAGACGGGCTTGCGCGGAGTGAAGCGTCACCGCAATCGCTGAAGCCACCTGTTCTAAAAAGCTCTTTTTAATCTCATCGAAAAGAACAAAACGTCCCAACTCCAACACACCAAGCACTTCATCATTATAAGTGAGTGGTAAAACAAAAATAAAATGGGGCGTATCCTGACCCAATCCAGAGGTGACCTGCATATAATTGTGCGGTACATCAGAGAAAAGAATACTCTTCTTCTCCAGCGCCGCCTGACCAACCAACCCTTCACCCAACGCAATACGATTGTGATTACCACGGCGCTGATCAAAGGCGTAACTGGCAGTCAGATGCAGCATGTCATCATCCTGAAATAGATAAAGACAACCCACCAGCGCCTGAAGATAACGGGCTAAAAATGAGAGAATCTTCTGCGCCATCACTTCCGGCGCCAGATCACCACGCATACAATCATTTAACTCCGCCTGTCCAACCTGAAACCAGTTCTGTTGCTGATTTTTCTGCGTTAAAGTACGTAATGATAACGTCATCTCTGAGAGCGCTTCACTCAACCCCTGATACATTCCATCCGGAATATCGGTATCGGAAAAGTCACCCTGGGCAATATTTTTTGCCTTACGCACCATTAACCGCGTCGCTTTGGCGGCTTTTCTGAGCGCATACGTCATGCGATTAATTGCAGTACCGATCTGATCATCGGAGGAGAGTAGCATGATATCCTGGGAGTAATCTCCTGAGGCGATCCGGTGCGCATGCTGAATGGTCGTCCTCAGATTACCTCTTAAGATATCGATAGAGTGAATAATTTCATGAATCTCATCCTGGCCATAGTAGACAATATCGTTATAGGGAATAATCCCTTTAGACAGGGTATTGAGCTGTTGTGCAATCTGATGCAACGCTTTAACCATACGACCAACAAAAAACTGTGTCAGTAGTGTAGCCACAACTAAAACCGCCAAGATGGCAATCAAGAACTGAAAAGTAAACTGATGCAGTGGGGCTAAGGCACTCTCATGTTTATGGCGTAGAAGAACAAACCAGGTATGTTGTGGTTTCTGACTTGGAAAAGAGATCGTCTGATAGGAGTAGAGAAAAGGATCAACCTTTTTTGTACCCACAACATATTGACGCATCAAACGAAATAGATCAGGATACTCATCCTGAAAGGAGAGTACCTTCTCTCGTTGCCAGGCGAACGCACGTTCCTTAATCGGATGAAATAGCACATGACCCTGATGATTCAAAAGAATAAGATCCCGATTTTGAGAGGCGTGGGTCAGATCCTCGATAGGATTCAGCAGATAATCCCCCAACATCGTTAAAACAAGAACACCACGCACCGCACCATAACGGTTGACAAGGGGAGTACTGATACGCAATACCGGTTGAAACGGTAGCGTTACTTTGCCATGTTCTCGATTAAGATCAAACGCAGAGAAGTAGAATGATCCTTTTTGCAGATGGCGCGCTTTAAGAAAGTCATCGGTTTTTCCCTGATCCTTAAGATCACTACCCGAACGAAGGGTCGCTTTACCAGAGTTTTTATCGTAATCAGCACGTAAATGTTCATGCCCCTGCGTATCGAGCAGGCTCAACTGAAGATAGATCTGTTTTGACTCTAAAAAAGAGATGAAATCTTCCAACACCCGTGCACGCCACAGACGCTCTTTCTGTTTAACGCCCATTTTCTTCCATTGAAGATAGCGGGATAAGGAGAAAGAATTGGTTAAAAAACGCAGATCCTTCGGTGCTTCAGCGGTATGTTCAATCAGGGTATTGCGTAGATCCCGTAACGTCTCCTGATCGGTTTGTTGAATCTGCTCTAAAAGCGTTGTGGTCGTTTTATCATAGCCATAATAGCCGATAATTGATAAGGGCATCACCACAGTAGAGAGAAGAAACAGCGCAATCTTCTGTCTTACGGTACGTACCTTGAGGAGACGCTGTAGTACGGTTGTCGTTGCACGCGCTTCCATCGATCTCCTCCTAATTAAACTCTAATGCACGAATACGCTTCAGTTTCCGCTGTATCCAGCCCAAAAGTTGGTAGACATCCGCCGAGCTTTTATCGGTATAATAGGCTGCTGGCGGCGTCACAAAATGGTTGAGCCCCAAAGAGGCTTTCATTGGTTGCAACTCCGCCAACAACATCACCAACATATTAAAAACATCGGCGGATTCTGCCGTACTGTTAAGCAGAGGGGAGAAGTTCACCTTCTCCATATGGACTGAAGATTGCAAGCGCTGGATCTCATGGAGCACACTGAAAGACTGTCTGAAAACATCAATGGGTTGGGCATTTAAACGTTTATCCGGTGGTTCGGTATCATCGTAAATATTGAGAAAATCGAGAATCACATTGACATCTTCTAAGATACGCATACCCTGCGCAAAAACAGCCGAAGGGGTTAAACTCGTCCCAATAATCTGATCGAGTTCATCAGAGATATGATTTAGTGCATTGAAGACATCAATCGGTTTTTGATCCTTACCAGGATCTTCTTCTGTGGATCGCGGTCGTTCTATGGTGGGAATATTTAAACGAAATTTAAAAATCTCAAGCTCAACAAAAATCCGCTGCACCACCTCATAGACCAGACCAGGTTCAAGATGGCGTACAGGCTCCAAACCAATCTCTGCAATACGTGGCAGACCGTGCTTTTTTCTTAGCAGATTAATTTTAAAAAGAATCTCATACCCCTTCTGCCACACATTGCGCAGTTGTAGATTCATATACACTTCTGGCGTCTCAATATGATCCTTAATTTTAAAATAGTTACGGATACTATGCACCTCATGATGCACTTCTGTTACCTGCTTATAAACATCAGAAGAAGTGATCTTTACCAACGCTTCAGCCGGCAGAGGCATAAACAGCAGATAAAGTAACAAACAAGAAAAATATCGCATACCATGATACCCGATCATTGTAACCTCATAAATCTAGGATAGATAAAGTTTCTAAAACAGCCATACCAGAAGTTGCTATCTTTTTGATGTATATACAATCATCTCATAAAATTAACAAGCAATCGCTAATACGGATAAGCACATATATAACAATCGATTAACAGCGCTCTCTTTTGCTGTTTCATTTTTTTGTCATAAATAGCCATTGCCCCTGTCAGAATCTTATGGAATCATAAGTGTAATCGATCTGGTCTCTTAAAACCTTAAAACCAGTATCCAGATCATCCTCTCCTATGAAGAGATGTTTTCATCTCAACAATTGTTAAGGAGCGCAAGAACGGGCAAGTTTCATTATATAGAAACAAAAAATGCAATCAATGCATTTTGTGAATATTTATATTTATATCTAGGAGCGTGTCTCTATGTCTAACGCATCTTCCAGCAATGGCCAAGCCTATTGGAAAGCCAATCTGCGTCTATTGGCCATTATTCTCTCAATCTGGTTTGTTGTATCGTATGGTTTTGCCATTCTACTCGTTGAGCCACTGAACAGCATCCGCTTTGCTGGATTTCAGCTCGGTTTCTGGTTTGCTCAGCAGGGCTCAATCTACGTGTTTGTCGCTTTAATCTTTTTCTATGCCAAAAAGATGAACCAACTGGACCGTAAACATAATCTGCAAGAAGATTAAAGGATCGTTCTATTATGGATCTACAAACATTAACTTACATTGTGGTTGGTGCCAGTTTTGCGCTCTACATCGGTATTGCGGTCTGGTCTAAAGCGCAAAGCACAAGTGATTTCTATGTCGCCGGCGCCGGCGTCCATCCGATCGCCAATGGTATGGCCACCGCCGCCGACTGGATGTCGGCTGCATCATTTATCTCAATGGCGGGTCTGATTGCCTTCTTAGGCTATGGTGGATCGGTCTATCTGATGGGCTGGACCGGAGGCTATGTGCTTCTCGCCACGCTTTTAGCACCCTACTTAAGAAAATATGGTAAATTTACCGTTCCTGAGTTTATTGGTGATCGCTACTACTCCAATGCCGCACGCCTTGTGGCGGTGATCTGTCTGATCTTTATCTCATTCACCTATGTGGCCGGACAGATGCGCGGTGTGGGTATTGTTTTCTCCCGCTTCTTACAGGTCGATATTCTCACCGGTCTGATGGTCGGTATGGGCGTTGTCTTTATCTATGCTGTGCTCGGTGGTATGAAAGGGATCACCTATACCCAGGTGGCGCAATACTGTGTACTCATTTTCGCTTATACGGTTCCAGCGATTTTTATTGCGCTCCAACTGACAGGAAACCCTATCCCTCAACTGGCTTTTGGTAGCACCATGAGTGATGGGACATTTCTACTGGATAAGCTTAATAATATTGTCACGGATCTAGGATTTACAGCGTATACGAGCGGTACCAAAAGTACCATCGATATGTTTTTTATCACCATGGCGTTGATGGTAGGTACCGCGGGCCTTCCCCATGTAATTGTGCGCTTTTTCACCGTACCCAAAGTACGGGATGCACGCACTTCAGCGGGCTGGGCACTGGTCTTTATCGCCATTCTCTATACCACAGCACCGGCTGTCGGTGCCATGGCACGGATGAATCTGATTGATACCATTCAACCGGGTCAGATCGGTTCAGCCCAAGGTAATATTGAATATTCAGCCCGTCCTGAATGGATGAAACGTTGGGAGCAGACCAAACTAGTTCAGTTTACCGATAAAAATAACGACGGTCGCATTCAATATTATAACGATAAAAATCCCCAGTTTGCCGCAACTGCCGAAAAATATGGTTGGAAAGGCAATGAACTCAAGGTGGACCGGGATATCATGGTGCTTGCCAATCCTGAGATCGCCAACCTTCCTAACTGGGTGATCGCCTTAGTCGCAGCAGGTGGTATTGCCGCAGCGCTCTCCACGGCGGCAGGTCTACTGCTGGTAATCTCAGCGGCGATCTCTCACGATCTGCTCAAAGGCATTATGATGCCTGAGATCTCTGAGAAAAAAGAGCTGATGGCAGGGAGGATCGCGGCGGTTGCAGCGATTTTAGTTGCCGGCTATCTGGGTTATAATCCACCCGGCTTTGTTGCCCAGGTGGTGGCCTTTGCATTTGGCCTGGCGGCATCATCGCTCTTCCCAGCCATCTTGATGGGAATCTTCAGCAAACGTGTCAACCGTGAAGGCGCGATTGCAGGAATGTTGGTTGGCCTCATCTTTACAATGGGCTACATCATCTACTTTAAAGGGGTCTTCATTGAGCCCATGATGCCCAACAAACCCGAAAACTGGCTGCTCGGCATCTCTCCTGAGGGTATTGGTACATTAGGCATGGTGCTTAACTTTATCACCGCCTTTGTGGTCTCTAAAGCAACCACACCGCCCCCTGCGGCCGTACAGAATATGGTCGAAGATATCCGCGTTCCCAGAGGATCGGGTACAGCGATCTCTCACTGAAGTTCTCTTAAAAATTTCTGATAAACAAAAAGGGGATAGATATCCCCTTTTTGTTTATTTTTAAACCGTAATACAGACCCTTATTTAACAGGCTTTGGTGTTGCCTCTGTACTGGCTGGAAGAATAGGATAGACAACCTGTGGCTGCTCACCAGTCAGTGTATGTAAGAATGCCGTGATCGATTTAACCTCCTCATCAGACAGCTTCTCTCCTAACTGACTGCTTCCCATAATCGCCACCGCCTGCTCAAGGCTCCAGACCGTACCAGAATGAAAATAGGGGGCGGTTAATGCAATATTTCTCAAAGGACTGGTACGAAAAACATAGGAATCATCCGCAGCTTTTGTCACTTCAAAACGCCCTTTATCACCTGGTGGCAGAATATCCGCACCGGGCTTTTTAACAACCCCAAAAGCATGATAGTCTTGTCCACCCATATTGACACCATTATGGCAGGATGAACAGCCTTTACTCATAAACAGAGACAAGCCGCTCTTCTCCTGTTTCGTTAAAATCTTCGCATTCCCCTCCAAAAATTGATCAAAACGAGATGCGGGTGTAATCAATGTGGCCTCAAAAGCTTCGATCGCTTTGGCCATATTATCAAAGTTCACCGAATCCTTCTCACCAGGAAAAGCGCGCTGAAAGTGATTCACATATTCCGGCATACTTTTTAGTGTCGTCTCCACCTGGGCCGGTTTATTGTTCATCTCCACACCGGCCTGTACTGGTCCTTTAGCCTGTGCTTTGAGATCTTCTGCACGCCCATCCCAGAACTGTGCAACATTAAATACCGCATTTAAGGCCGTTGGCGCATTACGCGGTCCCTTAGCCCAACCATGACCAATCGATGTCTCTAAGTTATCATCACCACCCATACCCACATTGTGACAGGTATTGCAGCTAATCAGGTGGCTTGAAGAGAGCCGTGGATCAAAGAACAGCATCTTTCCCAGTTCCACTTTTGCTCTGGTTATGGCATTGCCTTTTAAAGCAGGGGGTGCAGAAGGGATCGGTTTAAACTGCTCACGCGCCTGTTTCATCAGCTCATTATCTTCTGCATGGACAGAAGCAGAAGAGAGCAACGCCAGCACTGCTGCAAAGGTGACAATCTTTTTCATAATCTTCTCCAGATTGGATAAATCACATTGATATGCAATAACAAGTTGAGAAGATTATAGACCTTATTCGCTATATTTTAAAATATAATCAAAAACAAATAAAAAAGAGTACGCCGATTTTATATCATCAACGTACTCTTTTGAGATGTTTCTATAGAGGGGCATTTCTACTTTAGTAGTCCCAGCGCATAGACAACCGAAACCATAATCACACCATAAGCGCCACCCACATAAACGGCAGCCAGAACTTTGACAGTAAGCTGGCCAAAAAAATCCCGTTTACGACCGCTGACCGATTCCATTAAAAAATACTCCCTAGTATTAGATCGTTCCATCACAAAATCTTCAATTAGATTTATGGATGATAGGCTCACCAGGAAGTATTGCAAGAACAGTTCCAGTAGAACAGAGTTATCGGTTTTCCTTATTTTTCTTCTGGCTTCCTTTCCATTGATACTGTTGAATTTTCTGCACCGAGGGCAACTCTTTTAAAGCCCGTAGAAAGCGTCCTAAGGTTTCAATATCCCGTCCACCGATGGTCATCTCAATCAAAGAACTGCTTTCAGAGCGACCACGGCCCTGGATTGAGTGTCCATTGATACCATACTCAGCCAGAAGCTCCAATACAACCAGTAGAGAGCCACTTTTATGATCAATGGTAAAAACAATATCCAAACGCCCCGGAAGACTACGGATATCCCAGGAACCCTGTTTCCACTGCGCTCCTGAAGCGTGATGGCACGTCTCCCGATGCACCATCCAGCGCCCATCGGAGGTGGCACGCCCCACAACAGTATCATTCGGTAGAGGAAGACAGCAGGTCGCCCAGATCATATCGGGACTGCGCAGAGAGGTGAGCGAGAAAAAACCATCCTGGCTATACTCCACACCAGAGACTGGAATAGTATGTCGTTTAATGGCCTGTTTAATCATGGTGCGTGCACGCGCTGTTTTAACAACGCCCAACCAGGCCCGCATCGGTTGACTATCTTTGGCGGTGATAATGGAGACCACATCACCATCCGCAAGCTGATAATCCGGCCCCCGATGAACACCATTCACCGTCGCGCCCACACAGCGATCCCCCACCTCGCTGTGCACCAGATAAGCAAAATCAAGCACCACCGATTTAACCGGAAAGGTAAATCGATCCCCTTTGGGTGTATAGACATCAAGGAGATCGGGCAATACATGGGAGTAGACCTCGGACATACGCAGGTCTGAATCCCCCAGGGTGGCTAAAAGACGCATATAACGTTTGGGATCGGGTCCGCTCTGGCCCCATTGGGCAAGAATTCCCATGCGGTTCGCATCCACATCCTGTTCCCGCATGACATGCAGTGTTAAACGATAGCCCTCCCAGAGAATGCGTGTGGTGAGCGCTCTAAATCCATTGATCCGTGGTGCATTGAGATAGTCACGGATATGACGCGGCATCGGATCAAAGGTGTGATGTGCCCGCCCCAGTACCCGCCAGGCATCCTCACTGTTTCTAACCACAAATCGCACCCGATACGCAGGCCAGCCAATCCGCATCAGACGTCCGGTTCCAGGTGTATCCCCCAGATAGAAATAGTCCGGGAGTCGCCGTTTCTCCACAACAACCTGAAGCGCTAAATCAGAATCTGTGAACGTTTTCAAGCGCGCTCTCAGCCGATCCATACTCTCTATGGCATGGTGATGCATTTCATGAAGCGCCTTTTGCGCTTTTTTGGTCTGCACAGGCATCAGGTAGGGTAGAATCTGTTCAATGAGCGCATCCGCTAACGCCATCATGCCAAGACGTCGTGCAACCCCTACATAGATCAATCCTAAACTGGCTTTAACTTTTGCCTTCGCCGGTTTATGCACATGAAACGTCTCTGAGTTGTGCATCACATCGAACATTTTAATGATCAAAATACGGAGATCTTTGGAGGCTGCACTCAAAATGCGTCGATACGTTGCAGGCATATCACCAGCGCCAGTCTGAACATTACGAATCTTTGAGAGCGCCTGAACCATCACGAGCACATGGCGATCAAAGAGACCGATGGTCTCCTCTGGCTTCATCCAGACTGGCGCATCTTCAACAGAGTCATGAAGAAGGGCGGCACAGATGGCATCGGTATCCACCATCCCCCACTCCATACAGTAGCGTGCAACCTGAAAACAGTGTATCACATAGGGTGATTTATCAAATTTGCGTATCTGCCCCTGATGGAAACCGATCGCAAGTTCCATGGCCACCTTAACTTTAAGGGTTGCCTCTTCCCCCAGGAGTGTCTGACTCTTATCCAACAGTGCTTTAATCTCCTGTTCCAACATCATAACACTCCTTCACTGTGAAAATCCTTAACAGATCCTTGAGACACATTTCGGCACAGGCTGCACATACAGCCAAAAACAATAAAGATCGATAAAGAGGATAAATCTGTCACTTTTAAGATCAGCCGATCATTTTATAGTAACGTCTTTTTCAAAGAGAGAAAATCCTTTTTCGTTCTTTAGAACGCACCATTTTTAGAAAAAATGTAATAAAATTTAAAACAGATGGCAAACTTCATGGAAAAAAGAAAGCTTTTGCGGTATGTTCCTACCATTGAAAAAAGATCACATAGGATCATATCTTATGGTGTAGAAACTCTCGAAAAGGTTAAAAAACGATGTTGCGTTTTGTTTGGAAAGCTTTCACAACCCTGCTTCCTTATGGTATAGGCATCGGTTTTGGTTTTGTTTTCTTCTATTTTTTCACTCAGGTTGCACCCTGGCCACCAAAGACAACACCGCTCGCTGCACAACATGTAACCAATGTAGACACATCCTCTGATCACGCGAAGACCACTCAAACAACAAAGGCTACTCCTGTAGAAGAGCAGCCCCAATTATCGCATCCCGTCAATCCGCCACCAACACCTGAAAAAGCGTCCCCCGCAACAGATACGGTAGCAAAAGTTGTTGACCCAATCACAGCAAAAACACCATCAGAATCCAGTCAGGCCACAGAGGCTGAAACCGATTCAATCGATCCTGTGCAGAAAGAGCACACCTCAAAAAACATCATCTGTGATAAGCTCAACGACCCCCAATGCTACTGGTATAACCTCTGTTTACAAAATCAGCAGCAAGCGTTTGACTACTGGCAACACTCCAGAAAATACTGCACCAATCTACCCTCTCCCCTACGTGATCGTTGCCAATATGATCATGATATTAAAATCGCTCAAATCAAAGCAACACACTGTGCAACTTCAATCCCCTTTCACTAAAAACCGCATCCGTGGATGATCGCGTATAGACCACCGATCATTCACAACAACAGGATCAGAATAGAGCGTTAACATGCGATAAACCTCTCGCCACTTTTTACGCTCTTCTGGAATACGCCAGCCAGGAAGATTCATCATGGCATCGCGTACTTCAATATCCAAAACAAATAGCTGCACAAAATCCACGCCAGTCACCCTAATGATATTTGTTGAATATGGTCAACCCAACAGACTCCAGATTGCTTATGCCCTTACACGCGCTATTTAAAGTATAAAAACTTCAGGAGCTTAAATGATGTTTGATAATCTAGAGCTTGTTTTAGGTTGGATTATTCTGATCGCCTTTCTTGCTGTGTTCGCCATCGCCTGGGGCTTTATGTTGCACCATCTGATCACAAAACTACGCGCGCCAGACCAGGAGAAGCATGGTGCCATCTTTGGCCTCATCTTTTTTAGCTCAGTACCCTTGGCAGGTGTCGGCTTTTTAATTGCTGCACCTTCATGGATCACAGCAGGATGGCTGTTTGTCTGTATGATCGCTTATATCTACCGCCATTATCAGCAGAAAAAGACACGACAACAATCTTAATGGATTTATCCTAAGAAAATTGCTAAATTCTGCCGTGGCGGATAAGATGTTGAGAGGCGATCTTAAATCAGATAAACTCCTAATTTAAGGATCTCTTCATTTTTTTATCCAAAAAACGCTTTCACTCTTTTATATAAACGGTACCCATGAAAGACCATCTGCTTTTAGCTATTGAACAATCCACTCTTGAGATTGCCTCAACCATGCTGGATATCGAAATTGAACCTGGTCCTGGCATTGCCAAACCTTCTGGGATTCCCCATGTTCCTGCTAAGGCAGATACCTCAGTTATGGTTGGCCTCAATGGTGAACTTCAAGGTGGTGTCCGTCTGGGTTGCTCCACTTCGGCGGCACTCTATCTGGCCTCTGCACTCGCCATGATGCTTGACGATCCTTTTACCACCATGGAGGAGGAGGCAAAAGATGCCTTTGCCGAGTTGGGTAACATGATTGCAGGCGGTATCCAATCCCAACTGCTCACCGATCAAATTCTCTCCGATCTTAATTTAACACCCCCCAGCCTGATTGTGGGCGACGACTACAATATCGACTTTACCAGTAACATCGAGAGTGTACGAAAATTCTTCCGCGTCAACGAAGAGACCTTCTATATTGAGGTCTTCTTCCATCTTGATGAACAACTCGCCAAACTTCTCCAAGAAAAAGAGCAGACCACCATCACCATTAAGGCGATCACGGCGCGCATCTTAAATGATCTGGCCGAGGAGTTTGACCTCTCCCCGCAAGAGACGCTGCATCGTGTACTCGATGGTACATTAAGAATGTATCGGGTTCTTAAACGAAAATAGCCCCTAAAAAAAGCAAACGGGTGAGAGATTATTCATACTTATCTCACCCGTTATAACAAGCTTTCAATAGAAACCATCGGAGAAAGTCCGTCTTCTCATGTAAGGGTTCTCCATACCTACACTCGAAACGCTTAATATAGGCATTGAATGGTCAATCACCAAACTGAGTTTAGCTCCAGATTCGGAAACCGAATGTGGCCGCTATCCAGACCTTGGGATTTAACCTGCTGCTGCACGATCAAGCGTTGTCTTAGATTCTGCAAGAGCGGTTCCAAAAAAGACCACATATTCCTAACCTCTTCATACTAAACTACTTTTTGTTGATTTTATCCTTCTTCCTATCATCCTCCTCTTTTGAGTTGCGGCAAATTTTGTCCACTTTTTTGCCATTTTTTTACATTGCCTATACCCCCTTCGACAATTTTTGCCCCCCCTCAGTTCAACTTCATTGATCAATTATCCGCCATGCGCAAGCGTAATCCCATTAATCGCTCCATAAATCTCTATTTAGGGCGCTGGTTTTTGCTGCTCTATATCCTTGTCATCTTTCTGACACTCCCCTTCGCACCACAACTGATCCGTTCTCTCTATACGCTCTTTGGCAAATCGATCACCGGATGGATCATTACCGGTGTAATTTTTTTGGCGATATTTGGCACACTCTGGTCCCTACGCCGATTAGAAAAAAATCGATTATGGATGGCGATATTGCCGCTAAGTGGTGTCACCCTTCTTCTACTCCTCTTAGATAATCCTGTGGAGCGCTTCCATTTTTTAGAGTACGCCCTGTTAGGATATTGGCTCTATCTTGTGCGTATCCCAACCAATAAGTGGCCACTTCTCATCTCACTTTTAGCTGTGCTTATCATTGGTACCCTTGATGAAGCCATTCAGTGGTATCTTCCCAACCGCTATTGGGATCTGCGTGATATCGGTATGAACGGTGTCGGTGGTGGTTTAGGCGTATGGCTCGCCTATCTTATGGATGATCTGTAGATCAGATGTCACTCTGATGACATTAAGCTTCTGTACTGCAAAAAACAACAACTTTAGATCTCCTTACTCACACCATTTTCCAAGGTGAATAGAGCATAAACAACACTATGGCATGTGGATTGAATATAAAACCATGATCACATAGACCGTGCTTATCCACCGTGACTGTGATCCTTTCTAATAATGAAGAAGAGATGCTCTTCTAATGGCTATCTATTGATCATTACAAACAAACAGATAATGCCAAAATATGGTTTTATATTAAAGGATATTCTAAAACGATGAATAACCTGGCTACACTGGATACATCCCCCTCATCTCCCCCGGTCTCCATTCCCAGACAATCCAATGCTGATCTTGTAGAAGAGCTTGCAAAATATCGTCAAAAAGTTGATGAGCTTGCCAGAATCTATCATCTGCATAAACATCTGAGTGAAAAACTTGATCTGGCCTCCATGATTGAAGCAGTATCGATCTGGTTAATGAATCGATGGCCCCATCAGTTGGTGGGCTATCGTAACTTTGATAAAGATCGTACTCATATCGCCTGTTCACGTCACGGTCCAGAACGACAGCGGTTGATGGAGGCTGCTAAAAAACTCCTCGATATCCCTCTACCGCCAGATCAAAACAACTATCTAGAGGCGTTTCAACTCCACTTTTATCTCACCCCTTTAGATCAACAGCATCAGTCAGACCGCTTACTATTGATCTACGAACAGCCCCAATCCCAACAGGATCAGTTCTGGCAAACCATGATCCAGGAGATCCGTGGTCCACTGGAGCGTGCACTGGTCTATGAGGATCTCTACGATCAAGCACGACGGGATGCGCTCACCGGTCTGGTAAATCGTCGGGTATTTGAAGAGCGAATTCAACATGAACTCTCCTTGGCTACACGCTATCAACGCGCTTTAGTACTAGCTTGTATGGATCTGGATAACTTTAAGCAGATCAATGATTGTCTTGGCCATGCAGAAGGAGATGTTGTTTTAAGAAATGTCTCTCAGGTATTACAAAAGGTGGTTCGTGATTCTGATCTTTTAGCCCGCGTGGGAGGAGATGAATTTATGCTACTTCTCCCCCAAACCAAACTTAAAGAGAGTGTTGTGCTTTTAAAGCGACTCTGTGCCGCTGTTCGAGCACTTCAAATTCAGGCCCCTGGTGCACCCCTTTTAGGCGTCAGTATTGGTGCTGCATCCTGGTCTCCAGAAATGACACTGAAACAGTGGATGGAGAAGGCCGATCAGGCGCTCTATCAATCCAAGGCCAATGGCCGCTCCTGTGTGACCTGTGCATCGGAGAAAAATTAGCGTTTTTAAATAAATATAGCGACTCTCCATCATATTTAAGATCACGATCTTATGTATGGAGAGTCTTTGCCATTTTATCATAGAAGGTCTCCATCAACGTGTTCCCTTGGCATCTGTTCCAACATCCAGTAACTACCTTAAAAATTATACCCTGGTTAATAAAAAGATATCCCTGCCACTGTCAGGTTGCACTCTTTTTTATGTTCTCTACGCTCTACTTAGCACTATTCCATCAACTGGCCTTTATTGCTCTGCTGTTTTTAATCTTCCTGCTATATCATAGGTGGTCTATACGCTGTCCAAAAGTAGAGCAGGGATTTGGTGAAATTAGAGCGATGCTACCGACATCCCAATTAACGCTGTTTGCAGAGCAAAAAGAGTTGTCAGCAAAAGATTACGTTGATGTCCTCATGAAACAGCTTGGACAAGGGCTTTTTCTCTTCATCACACTGTTTCGTCTGATCATCATACTTCCCATCTTTTTCCTGATGGATCATCCGCCTGGTAAGACCGCACTTAACTGGGATCAAACGCTAATTGACCTCAGTGATCACATCATCTTTTCTCAAAACTCTGTGATCCACTTTCTATTTCTTGGCGACGCCACCACGGTGCAGAATAAAATCCTCTCTGGGGATCTTTTTTATCGATTTTTCTGGAATCTGTTTTTTGTCACCAATGCATTGATGATATTGTGCCTGATCTTTTTTTCAGCCTATCTCTCCAGCTTTGCCTCTGCTGATTTAAAACTGTGTCATCGTTTTACACGTCTTTTCCCTTCGGAAGATCACGACAATATCGATAAAAATATGATGGCCGAACTGGCTTATCTGATTGCTGGCCTCCCCCTGATCTTTATCCTGCTCTTCTCAATCTATACCCCTTT
>JBQGBW010000006.1:0-76274 GCA_052043475.1 Magnetococcales bacterium HHB-1 | reverse complement strand
TAAAGGAGGCGCATCAACATGGGTTCTCGCCGGCCGCAATATCCAGTACGATGAAGGCGAGATGTTTTTTATCCCCATTAAAGAGGATATCTCACCAGGCACCTATCGTGTGGATATCTCCTTAGAACAGAGCGGGCCAGGTGGTGCTTATCTCATTTTTGGCCGCGTGAATCCAGGTGAACCCGAACAGCGGCAGATGTTTCAAAAGGATCTCTCCAATGAATTATTTACGCCCTTTGCTCATTAGTCTTTTTTTACTCATGTCACTCTCGATGATCAATCCAGCCCATAGCACTCCGAAAGAGTTATATAAAGCCTCCGATGTCTCAGGAACTTACACCGCACCGACAAAAGCAGAGAACCGTTATTTTAGAACGCTCTTTGATCAACTGATGCAGACCGGTCATCTACGTTCTGAATCGTTATCCCATGGACTGTTTCAGAAAACGTTCTCCTCTCCTAACTGGACCGCTTTAGGAGAGCAACAGATCAGAGGTTGGGGATTCTATCTTTTCCGGCAAAAAAGACCAGACATCCCCATCATGCTGCAAGCACCCCATCGTTATTATGATAAAAAAACCGGTTCAATCACCTATAAACTGTTTCAAGAAGGTGACTTTACGGTAGCAGCCTGGAATACCCTCTCCCGCCGTTCACTCGCTCAAGATGGGACGCTGGCAGATTTCAGTAAACAACAGTTCTCCCCATGGTTCCCCTTAAACAGATCCTTTCTAAAACATTATCCGCAAGGATTGATTGTGCAGATCCATGGATTTAATGAAACCAAGAGAAAAACCAGCCAAGGTAAGCAGAGCCGCATGATCATCAGTGCGGGCAGTCGCATTCCCAGTCAGGAGAGCCAAAAGCTTGTCCAATGTCTAAAAACCAACCCACATACCACCCACCCTGAAACAATCCGGCTCTACCCCTTTGCCGTCCAAGAACTTGGTGCGACCACCAACGTGATCGGCCAGTGGACACGCCGCTTAGGCAGTAATCGTTTTATCCATATTGAACTGAGTCGTACCACCCGTGAGAAACTCATCAAAAGTAAAAAAGCGCGCCGTATTCTGATTGATTGTCTCATGAAGGTTGCTACACTATAAGCACGCTTCCCTTAATTTATAAAAACATAGATAACAATCACTAACAGACAGAGAGAGAGAGAACACACAAACCTTATTTTGAATCTGCAACAACCAAAACATAATGAGTATGTACTCATAAAACATAGATAAAAAATATTTTTGTTTCGATCCACCACCCATGCTATATATATTCATAGTTTATTAATAATCTGCCATTAAAATTGGTCTTGGGATTGCTTTATGCTTTGGAAATATGATTCCGGTGAAAATCGGTTCAAACATAAATGGAATAAACCAATTGCAGGCTTTCAAGAAGACCCAAAGGGCCATTTGAACGGCAAATGTCCGAGTACCATCACTCAAGATATCGCATCTCAATTGCTCAATACAGGCGTTCCCCACTCCCCATCTGGATGGAAAAAAGATACCCCAAACATATTTTTAATATCCATGAAGGTGTGATCTACAAAGCAGACATCACACTCCCAGGACAATCATATCATGGTTACCCCTTTATGTCGCAAGGCAAAACACGTCGCACATTTCCAAGAGCAGTGCTTCAAAACCTTGTTGAAAAAGCCGTTCAAACACATTGCCTGGATGAGATGGAAGAGTGGATTAAAAAACATGCGCAAGATCTAACAGCGCGCTTTAATAAATACAAAGATCGTCAACGCCAATGATATTTCTGGCTTATCACATCACAGCAGACGCTTCCCCCCTTCCTTTACATTTCCAAACCATAAAATGTCGCGGTTAAGGATCCTTAAGTCAATGTCTTCACTATTCCATTTTGACTTCACTCCGATACCCTCTTCGTCTCAGCGTTCGCCAATATTCTCTGCACGTGGCTTAATGACGCTGACCATAGACGGTGTACTGGTGTGGGGCTCTGAGGAAAATGGCCAAAAGGTAGGTGTTGATGGGCATTGGGATGCTTTCCTTTGGCATTTGGCAACATGTTGGCGATATCTCATTGCTGAAGAATCCGATCCTATGGGGCTTATTCCTGAAGAACCCCGTACCCTATTACAAAGAATGGAAAATCATCCACATTGGCGCGATTGGTCAGAAGAAGCACAGGATGAGATGGATGATACCATGGTCTCATTTCTCAATCGGCATGATCTGGCTCAGGGTCTTGATGGTATTGGATTGAAACCCGTAATCCTGTGGCGACGAGGAACATTCATGCGTATAGAGATCAATGAAGAGCAAATCATTGATCTTAAATTTGATACTGTCTATCAGGAACTCAAACGTATTGGTAATCTGTTGAGTCAACAGATTGCAGAGAACTCAGAACGCGGAAAAATAATCCTAGCCGATTGGCAACAAAGGGAAGAGTTGACCTATAATGAGAAAATTGTGCTTTGGTCCAGCATCTCAGAGCAGCGATGCAAAAACCTCCCATCACTGATAAGAAAAGAGAAAAACATTCCTCTAGAATCCCCCCCACGTCTGGCTCATGCTGCACGCATGATGCACCATGCAATTCAAAATGATATGGAACTGGATAAGGCATTACAACGTATTCAGGACATCTCATTAACCAAAGTTGGCCCTCAACTCGATCAAGACACCAAAGCCGTTCAACGCTTTATCAAAAAAGAGAATATTGATCAACTAGAACCCCATAAACAGGGTATTAAAGTTGCGCAATGGTTGAGAAAGAAGCATCAAACAAGCATAAAAAATGCGAATCGATGTGAACGCATTATCTTAGAAAATCTTTGGCAGATCTCTATTCAACGCTCCCGTGAACTCCCCGAAGAGATTGATGCCATCGCTTGCTGGGAAAAGGAACGTGCAATCATCCTGTTAAATACAATTCACAGCGGCCAACACCCAAATCGACGACAAACTGCGGGACAGCGCACATCCTTAGCCCATGAAATGGCACATCTTCTACTAGATCGTGAACAGGCTTTGGTTGGTATTGAGGTCTTAGGTAAAAATATGGCTCTACCTTACAGTATAGAAAGAAGAGCTAACGCATTTGCCGCTGAATTTTTACTTCCTCAAGCAGAAGCCTTTTCCATTGCTAAACAGCATAAAAAAGATATTAAGCGCGCTGTGAATAAACTCGTAGAACTGTTTGGTGTAAGCGGAGAATTGGCTGCATGGCAAATTAATAAAAGCGCCTCAGAACTCCAACTCTCATTAGCACAGTGCAACCAATTGCGCAGACTTGTGCATAGTTCAAAAGATCAAAAACGCATATGTCCTGAGCATTGGAATTAAATAATCCATCCCTCCAATCCATAACCTTTCTTAAGCGCATAAATGCTGACTTTATGCGCTTTTTTTTGTCCCTATTTTAATACGCATAACAAAAGAAGACGCCAAGCGATATATACATACTTTAAAAATAAACCGCAATACAACAAATATTTATACACATTCTACCACTTCATAGCGATACGAACAAAATTACGATTGTGAACATAGCAATCCTCATCACGATACGATATTTTAGCGTCTAAAGGGATAAACAGGTGTCGATTAACTGTTCACAAAAAGGAGTAAAACAAAATGACTGACTCAGCGATCATTGATGTTCAGAAAACCGCACAAGAAGACCATTTTAAGGTCACGGTGCGTGAGAAAGGCAGTGCAACAGAACATCAGGTGCATGTACCACCTCCGTTGCACCAACGTCTTGCGAAAGGACACACTGCGGAGCATCTCTTAAATGCCTCCTTTCTTTTTCTATTGCAGCGTGAGCCCAAAGAGATGATTCTGGGTCGTTTTTCACTGCCTGTAATCAGCCGCTATTTTCCTGAATATGAGCAAGAGATTGCACGCTATCTTTAGCACAACATGTTTTTAGATCTAAACAGGTGTTGCAACAAACGAAGAGGGGAGCAAAATGCTGGGTGCCATTGCCGGGGATATCATCGGTTCTGTCTTTGAATATGAAGCTTTAAAAGAGAAGGATTTTACCCTCTTCTCACCACGCGCCTCCTTTACCGATGATTCGGTGCTCACCATTGCGGTGGCGGATGTGCTGATGAATGGTTGGACCTACCATGAAACCCTGCGTTGGTATACCAGGCGGTTTCCCAGTCGCGGTTATGGCGCACGATTCCTGCGCTGGGCCTTTGCGGAAGATATGGCCCCCTATTACAGTTTAGGCAATGGTTCTGCAATGCGTGTCTCTCCAGTGGGGTGGTGGTTCGATGATCTGGAGACCACACGCCAGGAGGCCATTCGCAGCGCTGTGGTCACCCATAATCATCCGGAAGGATTAAAAGGGGCGGAAGCGGTCGCAACCGCCATATTCTTAGCACGTAAAGAAGCGGATAAAGCAGAGATCCAAAAAAATATTGAGGAGCGGTTTGGTTATATCTTAGATATTCCACTACAGGAGATTCGACCACAATATTGCTACGATGTCACCTGTCCAGGCTCCGTCCCTGAAGCAATACGGGCATTCTTAGAGGCGGTGGATTTTGAAGATGCCATCCGTAATGCCATCTCTTTGGGGGGGGATGCGGATACCCAGGCCGCGATTGCGGGCAGTATTGCAGAAGCCTACTTTGGCGAAGTTCCTGAACCCATTTTGAAAAATACCATGACACGATTGGATGAAGATCTGCGGGGTGTGGTGACCCGTTTTATGACACGACGAAAAAAAAGATAAACACTTCTACTTTTGCTGACTTTCTGGTATGTTCTTGAACTTTCGTCACGCTTTTTTTGACAATAAAGCCCAAGGATGCTACAAAATCAAATCGCGTGTTTTGTTCATTCGCTTCAATGAGTTTCATCCATGATACCTTCTCTACGTAATATTGCCATAATTGCCCACGTTGACCACGGCAAAACCACTCTGGTTGATCAACTTCTACGACAATCAGGCACGCTGGATCAGCGAAAAGCGATGCCTGACCGGGTGATGGATTCCAATGATCTGGAACGGGAACGTGGCATTACAATTCTCTCTAAAAATACGGCAATCCAATGGAAAGAGTGGCGTATTAATATTGTGGATACACCTGGCCATGCCGACTTTGGCGGTGAAGTAGAACGCGTACTCTCAATGGTGGACTCTGTACTGCTTCTGGTGGATGCGGTCGAAGGCCCGATGCCTCAAACACGCTTTGTCACACAAAAAGCGTTTGAGTTAGGATTTAATCCCATTGTGGTGATCAACAAAATTGATCGCCATGGATCAAGACCGGACTGGGTGATTGATCAAACCTTTGACCTCTTTGATTCTCTGGGCGCATCGGATGAACAACTCGATTTTCCTGTTGTCTATGCTTCGGCATTGCAGGGCTGGGCCTCTTTAGATGGCGATCAACCTGAAGAAAATATGGATGCGCTGTTTCAGGCGATTGTGGAACATACACCGCCTCCTGATGTCGATCCTCACGGACCACTACAGTTTCGGGTATCCGCACTCGATTATAGCAGCTATGTGGGACAGATCGGGGTCGGACGGATTAAAAGAGGTAAACTCCGCGTCAACCAATCGGTGATGCTGATTGATCGGGAAGGTAATACGCGCCGCGTTCGCATATTACAGGTTTTCCACTTTATGGGGCTGCAACGGGTGGAGATCTCAGAGGCGGTGGCGGGCGATATTATTGCATTTACAGGCGTGGAGAACCTCAACATCTCTGACACCCTCTGTGATCCAGAGCATATTGAAGCCCTCCCTGCACTTGCGGTGGATGAGCCAACAATCCGTATGACTTTTCAGGTCAACACCTCACCACTTTCCGGTCAGGAGGGGCGTTTTCTCACCAGCCGCCAGATTCGTGAACGCTTAGATCGCGAATTAATGTATAATGTAGCTCTAAGGGTTGATGACACCGATGATCCCGATAAATTCCGCGTTTCCGGGCGAGGTGAACTTCACTTGAGCGTTCTGATTGAGACCATGCGTCGAGAAGGTTATGAGTTAGGTGTATCCCGACCTGAAGTGATCATCAAAGAGGTTGATGGCCAGAAGATGGAACCCTATGAACTGTTAACCGTGGATGTTGAAGAGCAGCATCAAGGCGCGGTCATGGAGGTTCTGGGGGCGCGTAAGGGAGAATTAATCAATATGACCCATGGCCAGGGTCATGGCTGGGTAAGATTGGAGTACCGTATTCCCGCCCGGGGTTTGATCGGTTTCCTCACCGAATTCCGAACCCTGACCTCAGGCACCGGACTGCTCCACCATGTGTTCGATGCCTATGGCCCCTACCTTAGAGAGTCACTGGCACAACGCAACCACGGTGTCCTTGTCTCTAAAGAGCAGGGTAAGGCAGTGGCTTATGCGCTCTTTAATCTACAGGGACGCGGCACACTCTTTGTCTCCAGCGGTGAGATGCTCTATGAGGGGATGATTGTCGGCATCAATAAGCGCGATAACGATCTGGTGGTCAATCCACTGAAAGGAAAACAACTCACCAATATCCGCGCTTCAGGCAGTGATGAAGCCGTGATATTAACCCCTCCGCTAAAACTCTCTTTAGAGCAAGCCTTAGAGTTTATCGATGATGATGAGTTGGTTGAAGTGACACCAAAAACAATCCGCCTACGTAAAAAGCTTCTGAAAGAGCACGAGCGAAAAAAGGATATGCGACAGAAGAAGAAGGGTGTTTAATAAACCGGAAAGATCAATAAACATCGATAGATGATCGAATGAAGTGGGGGGGAGGTTAAGTATGCGTATTGATCCTAAAATTGATGTTTTTGATCTGGTTTCCGCAATATCGAACGCTTTAGATCTAGTGGATCAAAAACTGGTGAATCACCATGTTCGTGTGGCCTATATTGCCACCTGTATTGCACGGGCGGGTTATCGTTCCCGCCGTGAAGAGAGCAATCTGGTTGTGGCTGGATTGTTACACGATTTAGGGATGTTATCACGCCAGGATCGTTTGGAATTTTTCACATTGAATCCTGAACATCCCCACTTGCATGCAGAGATTGGCTATCAACTGTTAAAGGATTTTGATCTCTTTGACGGGCCGGCACGGATCATTCGATTTCACCATGTTAAATGGATGAGTGGCGAAGGCAAACGTTTCTGTAATGAGGATGTGCCTTTGGAGAGCCATATCCTGCACTTAGCTGATCGACTGGATATTCTGTTAGAAAAAGATCAGGCCGTCATTCCAGACCGTGAAAAAATCATGGTGGCCATCACAGAACAGACACCCTATATGTTTCACCCTTTTGCCGTAGACTGGTTACGCAAACTGGTGCGCAAAGAGGAGTTCTGGTTAGATCTCACCTCACCCAATTTAATGTTGATCTTTCGTCGCCGCATTAAAAAGTTTGAAGTAGAACTCTCCGCCGATGTTTTGGCCTCATTCGCTTATCTTATCTCGCAACTGGTTGACTTCCGTAGCCGGTTCACTGCCACACACTCCAGTGGTGTCGCCGCCACAGCGGAATATATAGCCAGAGTATTAGGACTTTCAGAGCGAGAGTGTCAACAGTTGATGGTCGCCGGTTATCTGCATGATATCGGTAAACTGGCGATTCCGAATGAGATTTTAGAAAAACCAGGGCGCCTGACCCGTGGGGAGTATGACATTATCAAGTCACACTCCTACCATACCGCAAGAATCTTAGAACCCATTCAAGGCATTCAGGATATTGCCGAGTGGTGTGCTTTTCACCATGAAAAGGTGAATGGACAGGGATACCCTTTCAAAGAGGTGGGTGCAAACATCCCCTTCCCCGCATCCATTCTGGCCGTAGCCGATATTTTTACCGCACTCACCGAAGATCGACCTTACCGTTCTGGTCTTAATAAAACGCGGGTCAAAGAGATTTTTATGGATATGTTACAACGGGGAGAGTTAAATGAGAAAGTGGTCTATACCCTGTTTGAGCATTACGATGATATTAATGATCATCGCTTTAACTCTCAAGCTTATGCAACCAAAACCTATCAGGCTTTTATGGCACGTTTAGAAGCTTTTGAGAAACTCTCCCGCCAGGAGGAGATCTCCCGCAAAAGCGATCACCATAAATAAAAAAAAGCCTGCTTAAAATAGAAGCAGGCTTTATAATCATTTAAAATATTTTAAAAATGGCTCCCCGGACCGGACTCGAACCAGTGACCTAGTGGTTAACAGCCACCCGCTCTACCAACTGAGCTACCGGGGAACAGCGCTTACTCATAAGGGATATATATCCCCTTTAAATCAATGTTTCTGAAATAAAATTGGCTCCCCGGACCGGACTCGAACCAGTGACCTAGTGGTTAACAGCCACCCGCTCTACCAACTGAGCTACCGGGGAACACTTTAAAAGTGAGCATTAAGATAGGGGGAAGTGTGTTAGGTGTCAAGAGAAAAATGCGTTTTTTTATTCGGCCACATGGATGGTCACGGTATCGCCAATTTTTGCCTGAAAATAGATGTCTGCACGCCCCTGATTGAGGACAACCTCCAATGTTTCAAAGCTTCCATGCATCAACCCAGGTTCCTGGGGTGGCAATGCGGCAAAATGGTGACTATAATGCTGGATTGAACGATGATTCAATGTGGCATAATGCATCTGTTCTGGAGCTACACAGTGATGGGGAAGTGCGGTAATCAGGTTACCATAATGATCAATCAGTAAAATCTCTGCGTGCCACTTTTGGGGAAGTTTTTGCCACCCCTGAAAGGGCTGAATAATCGGACTCTGGTAAGGCGAAGAGAATTGATCAAGGTTTTCACCCTGTAGGATTTTAATGGCGGCCTGAGCAAAAAGATCTCGACCATGAAAGGTCTGCGCACTGCAAGGAAACTTCGCCTCATCAAGCACCCTTATTTCGGTTTCTCTCTTATCTCTCTCCTGAAGAATGGCACTCAGCAACCCATTATCCGGTGCAATAAAGTAACGCTTCTCCTGGCGCACGAGAAGAGCTTTACGTGAACTACCCACACCAGGATCAATCACCGCAAGCCAGATCGCTTCTTCGGGCATATGGTGCTGACAACGATCGATCAGCCACGCACCGGTTTTAATGGCAAAGGGAGGCGTGTCATGGAAGAGATCAATAAAAGAGATTCCAGACACGCGCTTGAGCATGGTTCCCTTGACCTGCCCCACATAAGGATCACTGGTACCAAAATCGGTGATCAGGATAACAGGTATGGAAAAGGGGCTTGATGTATGCATATTAGTGCATATAAACAGTAGAGTGGACTGGATTATTCGAGAAATCATCGGTAAGCGGAATGGATGCTTCAAAAGATTGCTCTTGGTCAAAGGTCCAATCATCTTCAGGCGTAACACTGAGAATCGTCACACCCATACGGGGATCGATCTGCTCAACACGGTCCGCAAGCTTTTCCAGCTGCTCTTCATCGACCATAAATGCGCGAATCAGTTCACCATCAAAAAGTTCAACAACAAAACGGGATAGCATGGCGTAGAACCTCCGTTAATTTTTGTGACAAATCTGTAACAAGAGTGATGCCACAAATTTTTAAATCGATGAGTTATTCATCGTGCTTTCCCGATATAATGAAGCAAGATACAGACCATTTATTAAAATTTGTTTAAAACCGCTAAAAAAGGGTATACTCTTTAATCGAAGCGCTTAATTGAGGCTCTGTATTGCTCAATTAAGCCATCCAAAACGATTGAAACAATCAACAGAGTGGGATAAAATGGCGGGCATTTGCTTTTAATATGTTGAAAAATTGACTGGTTGGTGGCACCTTCTGACAAGCGTTTTTTCTCTTGGGTGTTTTTGTCAATCCGTTGAAGGGATAACTATGGTCAAAAAATATGTGGGCGCCCATGTGAGCGCTGCCGGTGGTGTTGAGAATGCCCCAAAACGGGCGGCAGATATCGGTGCAAAGGCATTTGCCCTCTTTACAAAAAATCAACGCCAATGGAAAGCAAAACCGCTGAGTGAAACATCCATTCAACAGTTTCAGAACAACTTGACACAATTTGGTTTTACACCAGAGCAGGTTCTACCCCACGATAGCTATCTGATTAACTTAGGCCACCCTGAAACGGCTGGACGTGAAAAATCGTTGCATGCTTTTATCGATGAGATGGAAAGATGCCATCAATTAGGACTCTGTTATCTCAACTTTCATCCGGGAAGCCATCTGCGAAAGAGTACGCCAGAAGCCTGTCTGAAGGCGATTTCAACATCACTTAATCAGGCCCTCTCTGAGACCGAGCAGGTGATTGCTGTGCTAGAGACCACAGCAGGTCAGGGCTCGAATATGGGCTATCGTCTGGAACATCTGGCCGAGATTATTCAGGGCATCAAAGAGCAGAGTCGGATTGGTGTCTGCGTGGATACCTGCCATGTTTTTGCCGCAGGCTATAATATTGCAGAACGTGAAGGGTATGAAGCGTTCTGGCAGAAATTTGACGATCTCATTGGCTTTGATTATCTCAAAGGACTGCATATCAACGACTCCAAAGCCAAACTGGCATCGCGTGTGGACCGACATCACAGTCTAGGAGAGGGCGAAATGGGTTGGGAACCCTTTCGCTGGTTGATGAATGATGCACGTCTGGATGGCATCCCGATGATTCTTGAAACCATCGATCAAAAACTGTGGCCAGAAGAGATCAAACGTCTTTATGAAAGCATCGATCCATCATAGCACGCTTAAAAAAAATGAGTAATTCGACCTTTAAACCTAAGATAAGGGTTGCTGTGCGTGTGGAAAAGCGTGTTTAATAAAGCGTGTCTGTACGTTTTTTAATTTTTTTTGGTTTGAGACCTGAAGCACCATGAGTAAAATTTACGAACGGTTGCAAAAAGCGCCCCGCGCGCGTCGTGGGAAAAAGACGCAAAAAGATCGGGTGGTTGGTGTTGTGGGTCGGGATATGGCCAATCGTCAACAACTGATTCGACCCGAAGGTAATCACAAGCGCCGTACGCCTGGCACCAATAAACGACGACTGCCGACACAACCATCGTTTTTGCATAAGCTAAAACAGACGCTCTCCTTTGAAACGCCTACAGAACAGAGTCAAGAAGAGAGCACGCCAGAACCCACCCACAGAGTGACACAAAAACCTGTACGTGGTAGAGCACAAACGCAACGCAAAGATGGACATAAAACATCTGTATTACTCCATAAGGTCAGCACCTATTTCTCTGACCGAATCGCTGCACTCTTCCCAGGAAGACGTTTTGCCCCAAAACGTTTTTTTATACTGCTGATCGTGATTGTCATCACCTATTCAGCAACCCAGTTCTGGACAGATAGCAACACGCCTGAACCCGGTAAACAGGTCTCCATCACGCTCTCGCCATCCGGTGGTGAACAGAACTCCTGGCATGAACGCTCTACTCCTCAAGAGGATGCACTACTCCAAGATGCCTCTAAGCGCATTCGGGATATGGCAAAAAGTGGCTCGTTTACAGAGGATTCCCCCAGGCCACAAACACCCCTACCCACACCAGAGATCACTTATGCCGCACCACCAAAAACAGAAAAACCACGCCGATCCTCTCCTCCTGCACCGCATGTAAGGCCACAGAAAAATGTGGTTTATGCACCTTTGCCGGAAATACAACCCAAACGGCGTGTCACACAGAAACCTATTACACAACAAACGCATCACAGAAAACCCACACCCGTAGCACCAAAGTCCACCACTGCTGCGCCTGAACCAACACAAGACAACGTTGCTCAAGGCCGCTTCCATATTCAGGTGGGACAGTTTATGCAACGTCAGGAAGTGAAACGGATACGTTCCCGACTGCAAAACATGGGGGTAACCTCCATCGTTAAACCCATTCAAATGGATGGCAAGCGTGCTTTTCTGTTGGAGGCAGGACCGTTTCAGGAACAAGCCGATGCGCGCTGGATCTTCCGTTGGATGCGCGATAAAGCAGGTCTTAATCCGCAAAAAATTGTTGACAATCGCTCTGCAAAAACCGTATTAAGTGCCTCCTCACAAGAACGATCCGCACCACACGCACCCTCATCATCTATACCACAAAACACCACCCAAAATCCTGCAATCACTTCCGCCGGAGAAGATGGCTACTACGTGCTGATTGGCTCCTTTTCGCGTCGAGATAATGCACTGCGCTTAAAAGATGCCCTCAATCGTACCCAGATTACTGCGGCACTCTACGATACCTGGATTCGTGGTGCGCGCTATACCCGTGTGAAAGCAGGGCCCTTCTCCAGCTATGAAGAAGCTGAAGCGATGCTGCTTGATGTGCAGAAACGCACTCAGTTTCCCGCCAAACTCTCTCTCCCCACCCAGAGCGTTGCATCGGGAGATTTACAGCTGGAACCCCAGCGCTTTACACAATATGACCAACCTAAAAAATCACAGCCCACAGGCTTTCCGCCGATTCGTGCCGGGCGTTATCTGGTCTTTGTCGGCTCTTTCTCCAGCGATCAAAATGCCGGTCGCATGTATCGCCGTCTGGCTGAATTTGGCATCCCCGTACGAATCAAAACGCAGCAAAACCAGGATCGTTCCATAATCCATGTGCAGGTGGGACCTTTTTCACGATTTGAAGACGCGATATGGGTGGTGGATTTTCTCGACAGAAAACGCATTCCAGCACGTGCCATCCATACGAAAGAACTTATCCTGAAATAAACCGATGGTTTTTTGTATCCTTGTGCGTCGATAACGCCTCTTAAAAGAGAGCGATCATGCGCGCGCTCTAATTGTCAAAGTGGAAAAAATATGTGCGGTATTGTTGGGATCGTCTCTTTTTCTCAAAGCAATCATCTGGTGAATCAAGATCAGTTGGTGGCGATGCGGGATATCATGGCACACCGTGGACCGGATGGCGCCGGTGCCTGGGTGAATGAACAAAAACGGGTGGGATTAGGTCATCGTCGGCTATCAATTATCGATCTGAGCACAGCGGCGAATCAGCCCATGCATAGCCGTGATGGACGTTGGCATCTCATCTTCAATGGTGAGATCTATAACCACGAAGAGATCCGGAAAGAGCTCGAATCTTTGGGCGTCAATGACTGGCAAACAAGCCATTCCGATACCGAGATGATCCTCCTCGCCTTTCGGCAGTGGGGCATTGACTGCATTCAAAAATTTCGTGGCATGTTTGCTTTTGCGATCTGGGATGCCACCGAAGAGCGCCTCTGGCTGGTCCGTGACCGTATTGGTATTAAACCCCTCTACTACAGCATCTATAATGGCCGTTTAACATTCGCCTCTGAGATTAAAGCGCTTCTGCAAGACCCTGAACTTAAAAAAGAGGTACATGAGTCCGCTTTTTTCCACTATCTCTCTTTTTTAACCGCTCCTGCACCACAAACCCTCTTTAAGGGAATTAAAAAATTACCCGGTGGTTCCTGGTTGCGTCTGGAAAAAGATGGCCGCATGCAGATCCAACGCTATTGGGATGTATGGGATCATGTCACCCCAATGACCAACCACTCCGAAGAGGAGATCGCCGAACAGGTGCTCTCAGAGTTACGTGAAGCGGTAAAACTGCGTAAAGTCAGTGATGTCCCGGTCGGTGTTTTTCTCTCTGGTGGGATCGACTCTTCAACCAATGCCGCCCTCTTCTCTGAAGGGGAGAAAAGCCGGGTCAAAACATTCAGCATCGGTTATGAAGGAGAGTACTCCAGCTATCAAAATGAACTGCACTTTGCACGCCAAATGGCAAAAGAGGTAAACTCTGAACATTTTGAACGGCGACTGGTGCTGGAGGATTTGATCCGTTTTATGCCGGAGATGGTTTTTCTCCAGGATGAGCCCATTGCCGATCCTGTCTGTGTACCGGTTTATTATGTGTCTGATCTGGCCAGAAAAAATGATGTCATTGTCTGCCAGGTCGGCGAGGGCTCCGATGAACTGTTCTGGGGATATCCTACCTGGAAATCAATGTATCATCTGCAAAAGATGAATGAGTGGCCTGTACCACGTTTTTTAAAACAGATGAGCCTGTTCGCGTTAAAAAGCGTCAAAAAAAATCGCAGCCTTCATTATGAATATCTATGGCGAGGCGCTTTTAAAGGCTCTCCCCCCATATTCTGGAGCGGAGCCAACGCCTTGACTCATCAGGATAAAATGCTTGTACTCGCGCCAAGACTGAAAGAGAAATTCCATGATCTCACCTCATGGGAAGCGGTCAAGCCGATCTATCAGCGCTATCAGGAGAAAGCGTGGCAGAAGCATCCAATTAACTGGATGGCCTATGCGGATCTTAACCTGCGCCTTCCTGAACTGCTCTTAATGCGGGTGGATAAAATGAGCATGGGCGTAAGCTTAGAAGGGCGTGTTCCCTTTCTGGACCACCGCTTTGTAGAGTTGGCCATGAGCATTCCGGCAGAGATCAAAATGAAGGATGGCGTTTTAAAACATATTCTTAAAAAGTCGGTACGCGGCGTGATTCCTGATTCACTGATTGATCGTAAGAAACAAGGCTTTGGTGTACCGATCTATGAGTGGTTCTTTGATCGTCTGGGGCCGGTGATGCGGCAGGAATTGGACGACTTTTGTAAAAAAACAGACTTTCTCGATCCAAAAGGCGTGCAAAAACTGTTTGATACCGGCTCAGGACCGGGATTATGGTATCTCTATAATTTTGCCCTCTGGTGGCGTACCTTTATTGAGGGCGATGCCTCCAAACCTGTGGCACCTTTGGATTAATTTCCCTTAACAGATTGATCAAAAATTAAAAAAGCGCTTTTTTTTGAATCTCTCGATGTTATTTTCAATAAAAAGCGCGCGCTTAAAATCGAGCAAAATATAAACCTGTTTAAGCCGTGATGATTTCAAAATAGAGATTAAAGGGTTCTTTTATGGATATTGCGCAACCTTTACAACCATCGCCTGTATCTGATTCAGGGCATATTATCTTTCTGGGACACTGTCCTGACCGTATTGGGATTATTCGTGAGATTGCCACATTTTTCTCTCAGGAAGGGGTCAATATATTGCGTATGGAGCAGCATACGGAACGCGACCATTTTTTTGTTCGTGTCCTAGGAGAGCCTTCAACCTCTTTTCAGCGTGATACTGAAGGGTGGAAGACCCGTTTTTACCCTCTGGCTGAACAGCTCTCAATGGAGTATGGCTTCTACCCGATGAAAAAAAAGACCGATATCGTCCTCTTCTGCTCTAAAACCATGCACTGCCCCTTAGAGGTTCTATCACGCTGGTCTTCAGGGGATCTGAATGTCAATATTTTAGCCATTGTCAGCAACCATCGTATTATTGAACCTGCGGCAAAACGTTTAAAAATTCCTTTTTTCCATACACCGGCAGTCAAGGGTTCCTTAGCCCATGAAGAGGAACAGTTACGTATTTTGCAGGATATCCCCTGTGATCTCATTGTGCTTGCACGGTATATGCGCATTTTAAGCGGCAACTTCCTTAAACAGGCCCAACGGCCAATTATTAATATTCATCACTCTTTTCTGCCCTCTTTTGTGGGTGCCGATCCTTATCATCAGGCTTATAAGCGCGGGGTTAAACTGATCGGTGCCACCACCCACTTTGTGATTGAAGAGCTTGATCAAGGACCGATCATTTCGCAGAACGTCATTCCCGTGAACCATCTGTTCTCAATTCCAGAACTGCAAAAGGTGGGCTCAGACATTGAAAAACGGGAGCTCGCTTTTGCGGTCACCAAATTTACAGAGCATAAAATTATTGAGTGGAATGGGCGCACGGTGGTCTTTCACTAGATTTTATCTTTCATTTATAAAAAAAAGGCCTTGCACTGCTTTGGCAGTGAAAGGCCTTTTTTTTTGCTTTAAGCAATTTACCCCAGATCTTATCTAAAAAAAATTTATAAGGCCAAAAAAAAATAGTGCCTATTGAAAATAGGCAAAGTGTCATTTTTTTAGCATTTATTGTGTCAAAGTTCTACTCTTTTTATATTAGAGTGACATAGATGACACAAAATGCACCGCTCAATTTTCAGGTTTATGCGATAAAAGCGAAATCTTTTTCATATTTATTTTCTATATGCAGAACATATGTTTACTATGACTTCTTTTTGTCATAAAAGCCATATTTTATCAAAAAAAGAGAAATTGGTGCGCTATCTGCTTGCTATAATATATAAATTTTTGAGAATACCACGCTAACTTTTAAACATACTTCGTTCACCTCTTTTCACTAGGATGGAATCACACAAGCCATGCTCAAACAGACCAGTATGATAGACAGTTGGATTGACCTCTCCTGTTTAGCACTACTTCCTATGCTCTTTACAGGCACAATGGCTTACATCAATGATTTGATCTTTTTTTAGTTTGGCTCTCAAACTAAGCCACAATAAATGGAGACTAAACAATGCATATTCAATATATGGACCATTACCACAAAGACCAGGAACAGCGTGAATGGGATGCCTTTGATCTGGATATGAACCCTTTCCTGGGCCTGCTCTCCATGACGTTTATTCCCATCTTCTCTCTGGCTGCCATTCTCTATTTTGTGTCACTATGGTTCTAAACAGAACGATCTATAAACACGACACTGCAATATACAGACATTTTAAAGATGGTCGCCCTTTTTGGAACACCCTCTTTAAAAAAATAAAAAAAAGGAACTCTTCCTAAAACATCGCGTCTAAAAGACACGGACGTTGGCATTTTGCTCTAGAATTAATCAGGAGACTAAACAATGCATATTCAATACATGGACCATTATCACAAAGATCAGTTACAGCGTGAATGGGATGCCTTTGATCTGGATATGAACCCCTTCTTAGGGCTGCTCTCCATGGTTTTTGTTCCCATCTTCTCACTGGCCGCCATTCTCTATTTTGTATCACTATGGTTCTAAATTGAGTGATCTATAAACGCGATACAATTTTTTGTGATACTTCTTTTAGCACTCTGCGCGCTTAAAACATGTCGTTTTAAGCGCGCAGTGCGTTTTTATCCGTAACGACCTTCCAGATAGTCTGCGGTCTCTTTCTCACGGGGGGAGACAAACATCTCTTCCGTTGGACGATGTTCGATCATTTTACCCATAAGCATAAAGATACACTCATCACTCGCCCTTCTGGCTTGAGCCATATTATGGGTCACAATCAGAATGGAGTATTCACCACGCAGTTTCCAGATCAACTCCTCTACTGCGGCGGTTCCTTTAGGATCGAGCGCAGAACAGGGTTCATCCATCAAGAGAATTTTCGGCTTCACTGGAAGCAGTCGCGCAATACAGAGCTTCTGCTGCTCCTCCAAAGAGAGCGTTGTCGCTTTCTCATCCAGACGATCTTTCACCTTATCCCAGAGCAGAACCTGTTTCAAAGAGCGTTCCACCAACGCCTCTTTATCTGCTTTCGAGCCCTTTGCACCCTTTTCAGTATGAATATTCCAACCAAAAAGAATATTCTCCCGAATCGAGATCGGTAGAGGGTTGGGGCGCTGGAAGACCATGCCCACCTCTTTACGCAGTTGGGAAAGTTCCACATCGGGATCATAGATATTTTTTCCCAGCAGATTCACCTTGCCCTCAATGCGCACATAACCCAACCGTTCATTAATTCGATTAACCGAGCGCAAAAAGGTACTCTTTCCACAGCCACTGGGGCCGATCAGAGAGGTAATGATGCCGCTTTTAATATCCAGATCGATATCGAACAGCGCCTGAAACGCGCCATACCAAAGATTAACCGCCTTGGTATGAATCGCATATTGGCTGTTTTCATCTTTTGAATCTGTGGCCATGGTGCACCTCAACCAAAACGTCCTTCAATATAATCAATCGTTTCCTGGCGTTGAACTTTGCCATCAAACAGATCTTGGGTATTCCCCACCTCCACACACGCTCCATTCAGGAAGAATGCGGTCCTGCTGGCCAAACGGTGTGCCTGCTGCACAAGGTTGGTCACCAGAATGATGGTCATCTCATTTTTCAGCTCTTTTAATACATCCTCGATCCGCATCGTGGTGACCGGGTCCACCGCAATGGAGAACTCGTCTAACATCAGAACCTCAGGCTGCTGAGAGAGCGCACGCGCAATGGTCAGACGCTGTTGCTGTCCACCAGAGAGCAGACTTCCCAAAGAGCTTAAACGGTCTTTCACCTCATCCCAGAGCGCCGCCCGTCTTAAGCAGCGTTCCACAATTTCATCCAGCTCTGATCTGCTTTTGATTCCCGCAAGCTGGGGCGCTAAAGCCACGTTATTATAGATTGTCAGAGGAAGACCCACAGGGAGAGGAAACACCACACCGATGGTGCGGCGCAATCCGTAGAGATTACGCATGGTACGCAGATTACGCCCATTCATAAACACCTCGCCATCCACCTTCATATCTGGATTAAAGGCATCCATACGGTTAACGGCAGTCAAAAAGGATGTTTTACCACTGTTTGCAGGTCCGATAATACCAAAGATTTCTTTCTCTTCGATATCAAAAGAGACATTGGAGAGTGCGGTCGTTTCGCCATAGTGAATCGAGAGATCTTTGATCTCCAGTTTCTTTTTGGCAACCGCTGTATCGCCTACCATTTTTTCTTCCCCCTCAGATACATGCGGAATCCAATCGAGAGCGCATTAATACTCAGGACCATACCAATCAGAACCAGAGCAACACCATAAGGCAGTGCGTCAGGTACACCAGGAATCTGGGTAGCGACCACAAAAAGGTGCAGTGAGAGTGCCATGGTCTGGTCAAAAATGCTCTCAGGCAGTACGGGCAGGAAGAAAGCCGCACCAGTAAACATAATGGGCGCGGTTTCACCCACGGTGCGGGAGACCTCAAGAATGATACCGGTTAAGATACCACTGGTGGCATTCGGGAGAACCACACGGCGAATGGTCTGCCAGCGTGTGGCACCCATATTCCAACAGGCGACACGAAAGGCCTGCGGGACAGCTTGTAGAGACTCTTTTGTTGCCACAATCACCACCGGCATGGTCATAATCGCCAAAGTCAAACTGGCGGCCAGAATCGATGTGCCCATACCTGCAAAGATCACAAACGCACCAAAACCGTGCAACGCATGCACAATAGAGGGTACACCAGCTAAGTTCACAATACAGAGGTTAATCAGACGTGTGAACCAGTTATCCGAAGCATATTCACTCAAGTAGATTGCGGCGGCCACACCCAACGGTACAGAGACCAAGAGTGCCACAGCGACCAACCAGATTGTACCTAAAAGTGCGGGGAAGATTCCGCCGGCGGTCATATTTTTAATGGGATCGGCAAAGAGAAACTCCATAGAGATCATGCCGCCCCCTTTGTAAATCAGTGTCAAGAGGATAATTAACACTGGGAGGATGAGCACAACGGTCATCATGAGAAAGAGAATACGGTAGAGTTTCTCTGTTTTTTGTTGCTTAAGATTAATATCGGTTGCGGTAAACAACATGGCGCCTACCCCTTCTTCACATCGCGGATAATCAGATCAGCCGCCAAGTTGATAAAAAATGTAATGATAAAGAGAAAAATACCGATGGCAAACAGCGCACCATAATGATCCGACCCTTGCGCCGTTTCACCTAACTCTGCCGCAATGGTTGCTGTCAAAGCACGGACGGAATCAAAAACGCTGGTGGGCATAAAGACGGAGTGTCCTGAAGCCATCAAAACAGCCATGGTTTCACCAAAGCCCCGGCCCAATCCTAAGAGCACCGCACCTAAAAGACCGTTTCTGGCGGCGGGAAGCACAACCTTTAAAATGATCTCCCACTTAGAAGCACCCATGGCTTCGGCGGCCTCACGGTAAGAGTCGGGTACCGCTTTTAAGGCATCCTCTGCAATCGAGGTAATAATTGGTGCCGCCATAAGGCTAAGAATCACACCGGAGTTCAATACATTTAGCCCCACCGGTACATCAAAGAGATCAATAATCAGCCCATTCATAATCGAAAGACCGATAAAGCCCCACACCACTGAGGGGATTGCAGCCAAAAGTTCCACCAGAACCTTAAGTGACTCTTTGGTTCTTCCGGTAGAAAATTCAGAAATATAGATGGCTGCCCCTAAAGAGAATGGAATGGCAATCACCATCGCTAATCCGGTTACACTGGCTGTACCTGCAATCAGGGCCAGAATACCGTAGGTAGGATTCCACTCCGATGTGGGTCGCCAACGGGGTGAAGTAAAAAATTCGGTAAGATCCAGCGTCTCGACAATAAAGCCGAAGCCCTGTTCCACCACAAAGACAATGATACTGAGAATAAAAACGATTGCGGAAATTCCGCCCACGAACATCAGAAATTGGACGATTTTATCAATCAACCAATCTTTATCCCAAAAATCGTCTTCCTCTCCTGGAAAGAACTTATCAATTATTGCTTTCATGACATTTCTGCCGTCCCTGTTTTATGCTCTGTTGATTTGAGAGCCGCTATTCCAAGGTAAGAACTTCTTCTCCACGTAAACGGGTCATCAGGTCGTTCAAACGTAGAAAAATTTCTCTATAAATCGCCTTAAATCGCTGCGCTTTCTCCTCTTCACTCTCATAAGCCCCTTCATCGGCATAGGCATCCACATCCCACTCTTGGCATACAGCGTGGAATGGCACCGAAAAGGGGAGATCCTTTACGCGCCCTTGTAGTAGAACAAGGACATTAAATTGGCTAATATCCAAGCCGGCATCCTGAAGTGACTGCGGCTTGCGAGACTCAAAAACAAGTCTATTTTGTTTTAAAAAATCTTTAAAAAAAGGGTGAAAGTTCGGACTGGCGCTAATCCCGGCTGAAAAAAAAGCCCCTTGGGATTCAAAGTGCGTTTTTGCAATGGCACACGCCATCGGAGACAACAACTGATGCTGTTGATCAATAAAGAGAATATGAAAAAACTTCTCAGGCTTCTCCTCACCTTTAGCAATAAAAAGTGTCTCTTCACAAAGATTCCTGGCGCGATCACTCACTCTTTCCAACATATAGAAAATTGAATAGAGATCAAATAGATCCCTTACCTTCACCTTTTGCGTTTCCCCTAAAAAGACCAACATCTCAAACGCATCATTTAATTCAAGCTGAACATGATCAGCAACATTCATGACCGTGGATGCTTTTTCCGCATCGTTGATCTCAAAGGCCAGTAATGATTGATTCAACATATCATGGGTCTGTTGAAACATATCTGAGATCTTCTGTTGCAGATCTTGCGGTGGAGCATCAATCAGATGCAGCGCCTGGCGATTAATATTGACAATATAGTCGCCCATTCTCTCCAGTTCATTGGCCAGGCGAATAACCGATGAAATCAGACGTAAAGGTGAAGATCCGGGAAGATGGCAGGCAATAAACTGGTGACAGAGGCGGTGCAACGCTCTGACCTTCCGATTGACAATCTGGTCAGAGATAATCAAGCGCGTAGCCATCTGATCATTTTGCACAAAGAGCGCAGAAATAGAGGCTTCCAGAGCCGAAGAGATATATCCTCCCAGTTCGGTCACCTCTGTTTTTATGTGCTCTAAATCCTGTTCAAAGCGTTTTCTAAAAACGGTCATCAATACCTCGTCCTACTCAATTTTCCAATCATTACTTCAACAGACGGGGTTACACCGTTATAGAAAATTCATAAAAGAGGCTGTCGTCAGCTTAATCCAGCCTCTTTTATACTTGAACAATCTACTTACAGGTGACTTTACGAACCGGTGCATAGCCTTTTTTCAGGATGATGCACTGACCTTCATCACTCAAAATCCAGTCGAGATACTCTTTTACAGCGCCTTTAGGAGCACCATTGGTGTACATCATCAGAGGACGGGCAATGGGATAGGAACCATCAGAGGCGGTCGCCACAGAGGGGTTCACACAACTGCCACCTTTCTTCTTAGAGATACAGGCCATCTTCACATGGGATGTGGCATAAGCCAGGCCGCTGTAACCGATTGCACAGGGTGTTTTTTCCACCAGATCGACCACATCTTTAGAACCATGCAGGTCACGGGTACCCAGTTTATAATCCCGACGTTTACCCAGAACCGCCTTACGGAAGTAAGCGTAGGTTCCAGAGTTATTCTGACGGCTCACCAGAACCATCTGATTGTTTTTACAACCAGGAACGTTGAGACCAAGCTGTTTCCAGTTTTTTGTTTTACCCCCTTCACCATAGACATCGGCCAACTCTTCAATCGAGATCTGTTTCATGGGGTTTTTACCATGGATATAGACCGCTAACGCATCAAAACCAACCACATGCTCTAAAGGTGAGATACCGCGAAGTTTTGCGCGTTTGGTCTCTTTCTCTTTAATTTTACGACTGGCATTGGCCAGATCCACCGTGCCGTTAATCAGTGCGGCGATACCTGTTCCTGAGCCACCCCCAGTCACAGCAACAACCACTGAGCCGCCTTTCTTATTTTTGTATGCTTCTGACCAGGCTTGCGCCACATTAACCAGGGTATCGGATCCTTTATTTTGAATCATAACCCGTGCTTGTGCAGAAAAACTCATGAGCGCGAGTCCCATAGAGAGCGCTCCAGAAATCAACAACCGTTTCACGTCTACATCTCCTCAATAGACTTTTTAATCATGATGAACTTTAAAATCGCTCTTTTGCTTCAGAAACAGAATCAAACAGGCGGTCAAGATGTCTATTCACCCCTGCATGATCCAGTGTGATAATTAGATCTGAAGAAAAACAACAATAAAAAACACTTTTTCGACCGGGCACCGCAATCATCTCCAGACGCGAGCCCCAATATTGCAAAATTTTATCCGCGATGGTTAGTCCCAACCCCACCCCTGGAGGACGTGCCAGCGCACTGCTCTGGGCGCGATAGAATCGCCGCACCAAAAAAGGCAACCGATAGGCTGCAATCCCTCCTGCATTATCGATAATCTCCAGCACCGCCCCTTTCTGCTCATCCCAGTACCACTGCACTGAGATCTCCACACCATCCGGGGTATGTTGCACGGCATTATCCAGAAGGTTCTCCACAACACAGCGAAAATCTTCGCCATCCATCAACAGACCCAGATTAGAATCCAGTTGAACGTTAAAGTTCTGTTTCCGCTGTTTATGTTGCTCCTGATACTGGGCCACAGAACGTTCAATCAGTTCTGCAACAGGGATGGCAACCTGCACCACACCCCGTTCGGAGGGCCTGTTCTCCATCTGGAGAAGAAAAAAAAGGTCATCGACCAACTGCTGTAATGAACGCCCCTGTTTCTTCAGCAGCGCAATAAACCGATACACGCTCGCCTCATGCATCTCAGATGCTCTTAAACCCTCATCCATGGTACTCAAAGTCTGTTGAAACAGCGCCAGGGGACCATAGAGTTCTCTTGAGAGATGGCTTAAAAACTCCTGTTGTATCTTCTCCACACGATAACCCTGGGTGATATCTCTGGCCAGAACCAGCATCTGATGACGACGCCCAAAAGGAAAGAACTGGATCGATAAGATACGTGAACCATCTTCGGGAGAAGGCATCTCCAGTGCTTCACTAAAATCGCCACGCTTAACATAGAGATCAAAGACGGGATGATTCACCCACTGTTGCAGCGTACCGCCAATTGCACCATCGGGATGTAATCCCAAAAAATTGCGTGCAGTATGGTTAAACCATCGCACCTGGATATGACGATCAACGAGTACCACCGCATCAGGAAGCGTATTGACCATACGACGAAATTGCCGCATAAGACGTTTCAAACGTTGTCTGTCACGCCGCTGTCTACGAATAATACGCTGAACAGAGTCAAGAACCGCACGCCACCACGCCAGGCTAAAAGGCAGAATGGCGGAGCGTATCCGTGCAAAAGAGCGATCCGCCAGAGTCAGTAAATTTTCAAGCACTAATATCTGTGTTATGCTGAAGAACAGCACAACAGTAATCGTGATACAAAAGGCAAGAAATAACCAGCGTGGACCAGAGATACCTGTAAACCAGAGACCTCCACCAACAATAACGGCTAAGAATCCAATACCGACGCGCCACAATCTGTTTTGCATAAGGTATAGTACACCTCTCCATCTCAAATGATAGGCTTGATCATACGCATTATCTTATGACATACTTATGACGATACAGAAAAATCTTTTTAAAAAAACAGTCAACACTCTTTAAAAATAAGCAAGATCCGCCCATTATAGCTGATTTATTTCTTCACCCTCTATTCATACTCTTCCGAAAACAGGAACATAAATTCTAAAAAAAATATAATTATTAAAATATTTAACTTATACGTCACATAAACAAACTTTTAAGCATCAAATAGCAGACAAATATGACGTTTAAGAAATATTCTTCAAAGAAAGTTGCATAAGTTAATCGTAAGACCATAGAAGCGTGCGAGGATAAGCGGCATTATCGTCCACAACCTCGCACAAAAGGCCCTTTTGTTTATCCTGCCCCTACGCGCTGATCCGCAAAGACAAAGCCATTACGCCCCCCCTTCTTCGCCTGATACATCGCGGTATCCGCCATCTTAATCAGCGCCTCATCTTGCTGGCCATGCTCAGGAAAGAGCGCAATACCAATACTCACGCCAATCTTACACACCGTACCCGCCAGATTAAAAGGACGAGTCATCTCACCAATAATACGATTCGCGACCAGGGTGGCATCTTCACGGGGACGGTGGAGCATGCGCTGAATCAATGAAAATTCATCGCCCCCTAAACGCGCCACGGTATCCTCTTCACGCAGCAAGTTGGTCAAACGCTCAGCGACCGCACGCAAAAGACTGTCACCCACGGCATGACCGTAGGTATCATTGACCTGCTTAAAAAAGTCCAGATCCAGATAAAAGATCGCTAACCGATAATCACGACGTTTTGCCAGAACCAACTCCTGATGCAGACGGTCATGAAAAAGCATCCGATTCGCCACCCCGGTTAAAGGGTCATAGAAGGCCATCTTCTCTAACTGCGACTCAAACTTTTTTCGTTGGGTGATATCCGAACCAATGCGCACATAATTCACAACTTTATCGTTGGCATCTTTAACCGCACTGACAGACATCTCCTCCAGATAGTGGGTACCATTTTTATGACGATGCCAAACCTCTCCCTGCCACCGCCCTTTCTCTTGCAAAACCTCATCGATACTCTCATAAAAGGCCTGACTATGGCGATCTGAGTGCAACACAGCCCCGGTCTTACCGATCAATTCTGATTTTGAAAATCCAGTCATCAAAAGAAACGCCGGATTAACCATCTCGATATGGCGATGCTTATCCATCACCACAATCCCTTCTAGGGCATACTCAAAAACAGTCCCGCCCAACAAGAGCTGCTTATCCATAATCTTTCTCTGCGTAATATCCCGCATAATCCCCACAGCACGCCACTTTCCTGCACTGTGTACCGTACCAATCGAGAGCTCCAAAGGAAAAGACTCCGCCGACCTGCGCACACCGGTCAACTCCACCACCTGCTCACGCCAAAGACGTGCCCCGGATTTTACAAATTCTTTCCACTCCAAAGCCAGAGCATCCCTAAGATCCTTAGCAACAATCAAATCATAGATTTTCCGTCCAACCGCCTCTTGCTCATCAAAACCAAAGATCCGCTTTGCGGCCAGATTCCAGTATTGAATCCGCATCGCCTGATCTAACTCAATGATACCATCCTGGGCATGCATGGTGAGTGAGCGAAAACGCGCTTCACTCTCCTTCAACTTCCAACGCGTTTTTTGTTGCCCAAAGAGCAGTTTTCCTGCATGCAGTACGGTCATGAGCAGGACTAAGAAAAATCCACCAACTAAAATAAGGATCACCACAAACGAACGGTTGAGCAACTGCACCAGATATTGATGCGCGACAGTAATATCATAGTAGACCTCCAAAGCCCCCATAAAGCGCCCTTCATGCATGACCGGCACATAAACCTCGATCACATCACGAGAGACAATTTCGCCTTCTGAAGACTTGGCCTCTTTCACCACAAATTTTGAGAACACCTCTCCCTTGGCCACCTGTTGATAAAAATAACGATGATTATTCTTATCTCCTTTCTCTTCTGTTTTAGAAGAGTAGATAATGAGACCATCTGGTGAGAAGATGCGCAACTTATAGAGTTGAAAATCCCGTCTGATCTTATGCAACTCCTGTATCAGTTCTGGTGATACCAGAGCATCGGTCAACGGTACCCCCACAGGAAGATCATAAGAACTCACATGGGTTACCGTTCTCGATGCCTCAAACTCAATAAACTTTATATAGAGCGCTCTAAACTGAGGAAAAAGCCAAGCCTTGGCATAGAGCGGAAAAACAATCATCACCCCAATCGCTAAGAAAACCACCGCACGCAGATAGGGGGTGCGCAGTGCCAGTAGAAAATGCGCTTTGGTGATTCTGCTTTTATTCACAACGTTACCTCCTGCCCACACCTGTGTAAGATGCGGTACATTGGAATCGCCATATAATGAAAGATCTTATAAAGATCAAAACAAAAAGATTTTTATCATTCCTTATAGTGTATAATATGTCTACACTACAAAGATATATCTTTACAGAATATGCAGCAAAAGCCACCACTCATTATTATTTTTCATCTATCCAAAATAAAATTTATAAGAAACCATCGTCCGTTTAAACAAAAGTGCATCAATCCCAACAACACCAAAACGCCCCTAAGGAAAAACGATCAAGCAGATCGATATAGAAACGGTGATCATTCTGTAAAATGTAGCGCAAAGGTTACCGGGCCATCATTCACCAAAGAGACTTTCATATCCGCCGCAAAAATACCTTCCGCCACCAAGAGATCCTGTTGCCGCAATTTTTCACAGAAAATATCAACCATCTCTGCGGCTTTTTCAGGCGCCTCAGCACGGCTAAAAGAGGGTCTGAAACCTTTTTTCATATCCGCCACCAGGGTAAACTGAGAAACAACCAACAGTGAACCACCACACGCTTTTATCGAACGATTCATACGCCCTTCTACATCTGGAAAAACCCGCATACCGGCAATTTTTTTTGCCATCTTCTCTAAAACAGTCAAACCATCGCCCTGCTCTACCGCCAGAAAAACCAACAATCCCTGCTCAATCTCTCCCACAGATCGGCCATCCACCTCAACTTTCGCGGATAACACCCGCTGCACAACCGCACGCATGATTCTTAGACTCCAACAACACGGCCACTCTACAAGAGCATATTCCGCGTTCCTTAAACATAACCGATCAACCAAACCGATCAACAAAATTTTAACAATGGGCTTCCATCGGTGCCACCGCATCCTCGCCATAAATGGTATAGCGCAACCGTCCTGCACGCTTTGAGCAGTACATCGCTTCATCGGCGTATTTCAACAACAACTCCGCCTCTGAGGCGTGATCTGGAAACAGCGCAATACCAATGCTCGTCCCCACAGAGCACTCAGGAAAACCTTTAAGAGTAATGGGCTGAGAGATCACTTCGATCACCTTCTGCGCCACCACGATCGCATCATCGTTCTGCTGGATCGCGTAGAGCATGATAATAAACTCATCCCCGCCAACTCTTGCGACCGTATCGCTTTTACGAATCAATTTGAGCAGACGTTTGGCAACTTCCTGCAAAACCAGATCCCCCGCCTTATGGCCATGGGTATCATTAATTGGCTTAAATTTATCCAGATCCAGATAGAGAATGGCTGTCTTGGCTTTATCACGCCGTGATTTCTCAATCGCCTGTACCATACGGTCATGCAGCAGCATCCGGTTAGGCAGGCCAGTCAGTGTGTCGTGGTAAGCTTGATGCTCCAGGCGCTGCTCCATCAGCTTACGTATGGTGATATCTGAGAAGAGTCCCACATAGTGGGTCACCTCACCGCGCTCATTTCGTGTGGCACTGATGGATAACCAGGAGGGATAAATTTCACCATTTTTTCGTTTGTTCCAGATCTCTCCCCGCCATCCGCCCGTCTCTAGAAGATCCGTCCACATCGACTGATAGAAATCGATATCATGACGGGCTGATTTAAGCAGACTGGGCTTCTCTCCCAAAGCCTCTTCTCTTGAGAAGCCGGTGATCTGACTGAAAGCGGGGTTCACATCCAGAATCACACCGGTCATGGAATCGACGATCATGATCCCTTCCTGGCTGTTGGCAAAAACGCTGGCTGCCAGACGCAGACGCTCTTCGGCTTTTTTCTGGGTGGAGATGTCCCTGAAAACCACCACACAACCAGCCACCTGGTTCTGTTCACGAATTTCTGAAGCCGTAAATGAGATTGGAAAACAGTCCCCCTCCATACGCATACAGAGCGATTCCCCATCAATCGGCCCAGGAAAACCATCTAAAAGCTTCGAGACACTCTTAACAATATTGCCCTCCTGTTCACAACCCACCCCATTGAAGTGATGGCATTGATCCAGCGCCATACCACGCAATTTACGCTCCTGGCGTTCGAGCATTTTTTCAGCGGCAGGATTCAGAAAGACCAGTTCCATTGCTTCATCAACACAGAGCAACCCCTCCCCTAAAGAGGAGGTGATATCACGCAACCTTTTAACGCTGCGCCGTACGGCCAGATTGGCCTCTTCCACCGCCACAACAGAGCGCACACGGGCAAGCAACTCCACTTTGCTGTAAGGTTTGGTGATATAATCCACAGCCCCTTTAGAGAAAGCTTCTGCCAGCTCTTTGAGCCTAGTATTTCCTGTGACCATGATCACAGGAATATCGGTCGTCCGCACATCGCGTTTAAGATGTGTGAGTGCCTCTAAACCGTTCATCCCAGGCATCTGGTAATCCATGAGGATCACATCCACCTCATCAATGCGATCCGACGTCTTACTGCGCTGATCATCAATGCCTAAAAGTTTGAATGCTTCCTGTGCAGAAGCAGCAAACAGCAGATGTTGATAACCAGACTTTGAAAGGAGTGTCTTGAGCAGCAACCGGTCATCTGGGGAGTCGTCGATAATTAAGATACGCACAAAAACCCTGCCTGTTTCACAGAAAAGTAAGTGGGATCACTCATCCGCATAGATCACTTCCACCCTTGCCAGATAATCGACCAACCGTTCGATCTCTTCGGCAATCCGCGCACCATTTGATGCACGCGCAGCGATCTCCATCTCCCGTCCGATATCAGAGATCAGATCAAAGCCGTAGCCCGCACCCGTACCTTTCATGCGATGGCCAAAAATGCGCAGTGCATCAAAATCTTCTTGTGCCAGGGCATCACGGAGCACCGGAATCTCCTTATGCCGATTATCCAAATAGCCCGGAACGATATCTTCCAGTTCAGGATCAGGCCGCGCGATAAATTTTTCCTGCGTGGGCGACATGGTATTGTATCCTTTTTCTCTAAATTGGGCTGAAAGCCCAAAAATACCGTATAAACAAAGAAGGAGAGGTCTGTAGAGGAGGTGTCTGTTGATTCAGCGTCCATCTTTAACTTTGTAACAAATCACAGAGGGCGAAAACAACATATAAAGAGAGATACGCTAAAATTATTATAAACCGATTAGGGGTCAATTTCAAAAAAGAGACCATTTATTTTAAGCGACGCTTTTTGAGCAACGCGGTAATTAAATCATCCGCACGCTGCCTGCTCTCTGAGAAGACCGCCACCACATCCAACGCAAAAGCCTGACGCCAAAAACTGGCTTTACCTGAAAAGTCAGGAATTTTCTCCCCCACAAAACGCCGTTTCTCAGCCAGCCAACAGGCCAGAGCTTCCACATCCTTTGGCAGAATCTCGATAATTTTCTCTTTTAACCAGCGCGCTAAAGCAGGACTGCTCCCCCCAGAGGAGATCGCCACCTGCACCGGAGGACGGATCACACGGGCCGGCCACTGTACACGACAAAACTCGGGCTGATCCACCACATTTAAAAAAAGTTTTTTCTTCTCAGCCAGTTCAGCCAACGCGGCATTAAAACGACGGTCATCCACAGCACTCACCACCAACCATACCCCTTCCAGATGTTTCTCTAAGAAGGGTTCCGAAATCCACTGCAACGCACCACACTGCGCCATGCCCTCTAACCAGGGATAAGATTGGGATTCAACAACCCTCAGTTGTGCACCCGCCTGAACCAGTGCTGTCGCCTTATCTTCAGCCTCTCCTGCACCACCAACCAAAAGCGTCGGCAACCCCTTTAAATCAATAAAAAGGGGAAATAGGAGTGGCGCTCTCCTGTGATCATCATCCGGTTGCATCAATGACTTCATCCTTCAAAAAAATGGAACCATGCGCTATTTTGCCCCCTTTAATAATACAACTCAACATTATTATATGATAGAGATTCTACTCCAGGACCAACACAAACACAAAAAACACTCAACCTATTGATAAACAATCATAAATAGAGCAGCATTCATAAAAATGATTCACATAATTTTATAAAAACATAATGAGAATCAAAACAAGATCAAAGCCTTTCATAAAATATACAGAATCACATGTCAGGAAATCTATTGACAAAGAGATCGCTTTCCCGCTAAACTTCTGTTTAGTCTTTTTAAAGACCCTATAAAAAAAATTTAGGGCAACAACCCACCCATCTCTGTTTTAAAAAAAACATAATCTATTCTAATACAAATAGTTATCTATCTCTACCAGATAGAGACATGAACTCCACCTTCTTATTGAAAAACGATAAAAACACTTTATTTTAGTTACATTCATCGTCAACAAAAAAGGGCATCAAGATGGTTGCGCTCCACAACATCAAAATGAAACCTAAGCTGATCACGCTCTTTCTTCTGGCCAGTCTTCTCCCCTTAGCCTTTCTCAGCTGGTTCAGCTCTTCTAAATCATCTGAGGCATTAAGGCAGGCCAATTTTAATCAACTCGAAGCGGTGCGAGAGATTAAAAAAAGCCAGATTGAAGGCTACTTTAAAGAGCGAAAAGGCGATATGGGTGTGCTCGTTGAAACCGTAGGTACACTACGCAAAGAAGCCTTTAATAAACTCACCGCCATACGTGAAATTAAAAAGAGTCAGATTGAAAGCTACTTTAATGAGCGCTTGGGCGATATTGCCGTGCTCTCTGCCAATGCATCGGTATCCCACGCCCTGTTAAATATTACCAAAGCATTTAATGATGAAAACCGCCAAACCAAAGGCCCTCTCTGGCGTGCGGCGGTGAACCAGCACGCCTCCTGGCTAAAGTTCTATCAGGAGCAGTATGGCTACTACGATATCTTCCTGATTACCAGGCAGGGGGATGTCATCTACACCGCAACACAAGAGTCTGATCTCGGACAAAATGTGATCACCGGCGCCTTAAGAGAGAGCGGCTTAGGACGCGTCTTTGAAAAAGGTCTGCAAGGGGTGGCCATCGAAGACTTTGCCCCTTACGCCCCCTCGAATAATGAACCCGCCTCTTTTGTCAGCGCCCCCATAAAACAGGGCAATACCACCATCGGTGTGGTGGCACTCCAACTCTCCTTAGATTCGATCAACGCCATCATGACCCAGACACAAGGCTTAGGAGAGACCGGTGAAACCTATCTGATTGGCCCTGATAAATTGATGCGTTCCGACTCCCGCCTTGACCCTAAAAACCATACAGTCAAAGCCTCATTTGCCAATCCATCGAAAGGTAAAGTGGATACAGAAGCGGCCCAACGCGCTTTGGCTGGAGAGACAGAAGAAAAAATTATCCTGGATTATAATAATAACTTTGTCCTCTCTGCCTACGCTCCCCTCAAAGTTAAAGGTTTATCCTGGGCCATCCTTGCTGAAATTGATGTGGCCGAAGCGTTCAGCCCAAAAAACAATAGCGGAGAAGAGTATTTTAAGCGCTATCAACAACTCTATGGCTACTATGATCTCTTTTTAATGACACCCGATGGCTTTGTTTTCTGGTCCGCCACCAAAGAGGCGGATTATAAGACCAATATGGTCTCAGGAAAATATGCCTCCTCCAACCTGGGTGAGTTGGTGCGTAAAGTGATTCAAAGCAAAGATTTTGCCATTGCAGACTTTGCACCCTATGCCCCCAGCCAGGGGCAACCCGCTGCTTTTGCCGCGCAACCTGTCGTGAACAATAATACCGTCGATCTTGTGGTGGCGATCCAACTCCCCCTGGATGCCATCAACAGCATTATGCAGCAGCGTGAAGGCATGGGTAGAACCGGAGAAACCTATCTGATTGGTCCAGATAAACGCATGCGCTCTGACTCCTTCTTAGATAAGGAAAACCGCAATGTGGCCGCCTCTTTCAAAGGTTCTGTAGAGCGCAATGGTGTTGATACCGAAGGTGCTAGAGAGGCGATCAATGGCCATACCGATGCAAAAATTATCACAGATTATAATGGCAATGATGTGCTCTCTGCATTCACCCCGATTAAAGTCGGCACCTTCTCCTGGGCCATGCTGGCAGAGATCGATCTGGCTGAAGTGAATGAGCCCATCAATGGTCTGTTTCAGATCATCATTATCACCGCAATTATTATCGCAATTCTAATGGCCATCGTTGCTTTTATGGTAGCCAACAGTATCGCCAACCCTTTAAGAAAAAGTGTTGATCTGGCGAAGGAGATTGCCGGCGGAAACCTCACAACAACGGTTGAATTGCAACAAAAAGATGAACTAGGACAACTGGCCGATGCGCTACGCGACATGTCCTTGCAGCTCAATAGTGTGGTTCAACAGATCAATCGAACCTCAGAACAGGTTTCGGCGGGAAGCTCTGAACTCTCCGACTCCGCACAAACCCTCTCCCAGGGAGCCACAGAACAGGCCGCTTCTGTGGAGGAGACCTCCTCTGCTATGGAGGAGATGGCTTCTAACATTCAACAAAATACCGATAACGCGCAGACCACCGAACAGATCGCTCAAAAAGCGGCGAAAGATGCCCACGAAAGCGGTGAGGCGGTCACCAGTGCGGTGCAGGCGATGCGGGAAATTGCCGATAAAATCTCCATTATTGAAGAGATCGCCCGACAAACCAACCTTCTGGCACTCAACGCCGCCATTGAAGCCGCACGCGCGGGAGAACATGGTAAAGGTTTTGCGGTGGTTGCCGCTGAAGTGCGTAAACTGGCTGAACGCAGCCAAACTGCGGCTGGAGAAATCGGTCAACTCTCCTCCTCCAGTGTTGAGGTGGCCGAGCGTGCAGGGAACATGTTAACCACGCTGGTACCTGATATTGAGAAAACCGCCAATCTGATTCAAGAGATCTCCGCCTCCAGCCGTGAACAGAACCAGGGCGCAGAGCAGATCAATAGCGCGATCCAACAACTCGATCAGGTGATCCAACAGAATGCCGGCGCCTCTGAAGAGATGGCCGCCACCGCTGAAGAACTCTCTGCACAATCACACATTCTTACTGAGGCAATCGCCTTCTTTAAAACCGACACCAGTCAATCCCAAACCACATCAACAGCCGTAAGGTCTGCACCACCACGGAGAAAAGCACCACAAAGAGCGGTACCACAAAGAGCGGTACCACAAGCAACAGTGGCTCCCAAAAGATCTCAACCACCACCACGCACCAAAGCGGCACTTCCGGCCCCACAAAAACAGGAGAGTGGTATCAACCTGGATATGGGAAGCAACTTCTCTGATGATGAATTTGAACGCTTTTAAGCACTCAAAAACTTGATCAAAAGATAAAAGGAGAAGGTTTGAGACCTTCTCCTTTTTTATTCTTCAAAGCAGAGTGAAAATATTACAGCTTATCTAAAACAAGTGCCTACCTACCTGAATACGTTTCGCCTTTTGTGGTGCAATCGTATGCTCTTTTTGAATGCTTTGGATCAGCACATCGGTAATCAGTGCACCATATTGTGCTGAAATAAGCTGAGGTGCGGTTTTAAACATCTGGAAGCCATCACCACCACCAGCAATATAATCTGTGGTCGCTACGGTATAGTCTCTATCCAGTTCAAGCGCACGGCCTTCAACCTCAATATTGAGAATACGTTTTCCTACCAATTTCTCTGGATTATAGGAGAAGGAGAGACCAGAAACCTGAAGAAAACGCCCTTTAACCTCCTCTACCGCACTCACACTATGCTCTAAAGCGTCTCGAATCTGGGCGCCTGTCACACGAATTTTCACCAAGATATTACCAAAGGGAAGCATGGTATAGATATCTTTTTTATTAAGCACACCAACTGGATAGACCCGATCACTGCGTATACCACCACCATTGTACAAAGCAATATCAGCTTTAGTGTAACGTCTTAAAGCATCGGTCAGATAGTTGCCAAAATTACTCTCTTGGGCTCTCACACCGATGCGGGTGGTATCCAAAGCAACCTGCGTTTGACCAATCTCCTGATTTAGCGCATCATCCAACTTCTGACGATACCCATCAACCAGTGCAGCAACTTGAGGATCTTCGGGGATATTTTGATCCATGGAGATAAAGGAGAACTGACTCTGGGAGAGATCAAAACTCAAAGGGATATCTAAGCGACCCACCTTTTGCAGATCCACACCCGACTCAATCAATAGCGACTCACCAACCGCTCTTTGTTTAAAGTTATCATAAAAAACATGGTCATGACCGCCAAGAATCAGATCAATTCCCAACGCTTTTTTGGCTAAACGCTGTTCATCTTTTAAATCCAGATGGGTCAGTGCAATAATAAAATCCGCGCCCCTCTCTTTAAGTTGCTTCACCTGGGCCCGTGCACTCTTTTCAAAATCCGTGATGCTTAACGAATCTAAACCATGTACCAGCGCTTTTGTTTCTGGAGAAATCAAACCAAAGATACCAATTTTTTTATCTGCAACCGAATGGATGATATGGGAACGAAATTGGGGCAATGTTTTTTCTGCCAGAGTAAGGTTTGAGACAACCCAGCCAAATTTTGCCTCCATCACACGCTTTTGCAACACATCCATACCAAAATCAAACTCATGATTTCCTGGTACGGTGTAATCCAATCCTACTGCATTCAACGATTGGATCATCTGCTCCCCTTTAAAGATACCGGACATCATCGAAGGAGAGAGAAAATCTCCAGAGGAGAGTAGCAACGTATAGGGATTCTCTTGACGCACCTGATCCACATAGCTTTTAAGCCGTGCAAAACCCGCCTCTTTACCCTCTTTCATCGCCGTAATCTCATAGAAATCGCAGATATGCAAAATGGTCAGATGACGCGCCTCCTTCTGATGACGCACCTCTTTCTGAGATTCAGGCGTAGATGCAAAAAAAAGCAGCAGCAGAAGTGGCGGAATAATCCAGAACAGTTTTCTTAAAGAGTGAATAGACATAAGTTTTTCTGCTACCGATCAAATAAATAAAGAGAGTGATAATCACCTAGAATGTAAGAGCGACTTTGCCGTTTGTCAATTCACTGTAGGGAAGAAATTGAATCTGATTTTTTTTATACATCTTTAGCTGGCTTCTTATTAGGAATCCGTTTAAAACGTTTTTTCTGAATCGCTTGTTTCCCTTTCCCCGGAAGCTGATCGGTCACATGTGGCAGAACCTCTTCCCGTTTACCAAACATCTGCACACGACCATGATTCAGCACCAGAATATGATCCATATAGCGGATCAAGCTGGGACGGTGAGAGATGACAATGGTGGTGACACGATTTTTCTTCAGCAGTTGCAGGGTACGCACCAGTGCCATCTCTCCCTCATGATCTAAACTGGCGTTGGGCTCATCCAGTACCACAAAGCGTGGACGATCATAAACCGTACGTGCCAAGGCAATGCGCTGACGCTGACCTCCTGAAAGGGCGATTCCCCCTTCGCCAATTTCGGTTTCATAGCCATTGGGCAGATGCAAAATAAGATCGTGTACACTGGCAAAACGCGCCGCACTCACCACTCTTTCAGGATCAACACTACCTAACCGCGCAATATTTTCACCCACTGTTCCGCTGAAGAGTTCCACATCCTGCGGCATATAACCCACATACTGTCCACGATCTTCAGGATCCCAAAAAGCCAGGTTCATTCCATCTAAGCGCACATGGCCCGCTTGCGGAATCAGATTACCGATTAAAAGGCGCGCCAGTGTACTCTTGCCTGAGGCACTGCGACCGATCAATCCCATGATATCCCCAGGCTGTAGCGAAAAGCGTACACCACGGATCACAGGCTCTTTACTACCAGGATGGACATAGGTTAACCCCTCCACATCCAGGATACCACGCGGTTCCGGCAGCGGCATTCCCCCACCCCGGATTGGTGTCTGTTTAAGGAGATTCTGCATGCGCTGATAGGCATTTCTGGCAGAAGTCATCGATTTCCAAAAACTGATCGCCTGCTCAACAGGCGCTAAAGCACGCCCCATAAGAATGGAAGAGGCAATCATCGCCCCTGGAGAGAGTTTATCCTGCACCACCAACCAGGCCCCAGCACTCAATATACCGATCTGAAGACAGAAACGGACAAATTTAGAGAAAGCCACAATCACGCCACTGCGATAACTGGCCTGGGCCTGTAAACCCACCGCACGATGATTATGACGTTCCCAACGTTGAATCACCTGAGGAAGCATCCCCATGGCCTCAACCACATCGGCATTTCTGATCGCCGCACTGGCCTGATCCAGTGCGGCCATAGAAGCCTGACTCGCCTTATTCAGCGTCTCATGGGTACTCATCTCATTGAGTACACCTAAAGAAAAGAGCAGCGCACCACCAACCAGCGCCAACCAGCCTAACAAGGGATGGAGAAAAAACATCACACCTAAAAGAATTGGTGCCCAAGGCGCATCCATCGCCGGACCAATGCCAGGACCGGTTAAAAAAGAGCGTACTGTGGCTAAATCCCTTAACCCCTGATTGGACATATCCTGCTTGCGGCCAAGGGTACGGATAATTGAACCAGATAGCACCACCCCACTTAACCGACGATCAATCCAGACACTGAGTCGGACCAGAATAAAAGAGCGAATACTATCCAATAGCGCCAAGGTAATCAGCGCGGTCAACGCAATCCCCATCAACACCATAAGGGTCTCACCACTGCGACTCGGCAATACACGATCAAAGACCTGCATCATATAGAGCGGTGCGGTCAGCATGAGCGCATTGATAAATAGGCTGAAAAACATCAGCGCAATAAAGCCTGTGCGTACTTCCTGAAAAACCCGGTTTAAACGGTTTTGTGCCGAGAGGCGTTTTTGCGTTTGCCCTTTCACGTCAACAAGCTTCCTCTATCCATAATCACATCTCTTGTTCAAACCAGTCATCAATACCATCTAAGGGGATATGAATGGTGCCATCCTCTTTAAGCACAGAGCGAATAATCCAGTGACAGGCCCACTCAAAGCGCTGACGATCCTTACGCCAACTCCCCGCAGAAACGATCCACCGTTTCTTACCTTTAAAAAGCCAGAGTGCATAATTATTCTCAAAATGATCACCACGCATTTTAACAGTATGGATCTCTGACCACCGCCACGTCTGCCAGCCTCTCCACCAGGTACGGCGCCTTATTCCTTCCTGATCGATATGGTAACTCTCGATAAGCCATTGCGCCAGAAGTCCCACAGCTAACAATGCAATGAGAGTCAAAACCCAGAGCGCAATGATGCGTGGCATTTCCGTCGGTGCATAGATCTTAAAGGTAAAATAGAGTGAAAAAAGCAGCGGCAGACTAAGCAGAAGATAAGCCAGTTTAGGCGCTCTGGCTTCCTGAAAAAGCGGGTCGTTATATTTTTTACTATGGGCTTCGATCCAGCGCCACAACTTATCCTCCTCCTGATCACTCTCCTCCTGACTCACCTCTCCTACAGAAGCAAAAAACAGACCTAGAACAATCAGGTCCAGCATTAAAATTAAGGCAAAGTCGGTCCAATAAGAAAATGGTGCGGCGCTACGGCAGTGTTCGATGGCATAGCGGCCAAATTCAAAACAGCCTGAAGAGAGACCATAAATCAGAACAATGGTGAGCATCACCACAAAAGAGAAAGAGAGCCAGCGACGACGGCGGCGAGATTTAACGGGCGCTTTGATCATAAGGATATTATCTTAAGAGAGCTATGATAGAAGAGATTAACCTATAGAGATAATCTTCTATTTTAAATCAGATCGATGCATTTAGAAAACTTTTCTTGGATCACAATAAACCACGCTAAGAGGCGCTCTATCAAAAATGCCCTTTGCGCAACACAGCCCATATAGACTATATTTTACATATTCTCAAACTTTAACATAACTATAGCCAATAAAATGCATGTTAATTTAAATTTTCTACAACAGATATCTCATGGGCAGTTGATTCTACCGAAAAATTTTAAAGAGAATCAGATCACCGATCTCACCTGGACTATGGAGGGGATGAAACCAGGTGCGCTTTTTATTGCTTTAGAAAATCGAGTTTTAGGTGATGGTCACCAGTATATCCCCCAGGTATTGCAACAAAAAGCGGCCGCGTTAATGGTCGAACGCCTACCTGAATATCCAATCGATGTCCCAGTTCTCTTAGTCAAAAACAACATACAGAGCATCACTCAGGCGGCAAAAGCCTGGCGTGCACAGATCTCACCACAAGTGATTGCAATAACCGGATCGGTGGGAAAAACATCGGTCAAAGAGATGATTGCCGCCTGCGCCAGAGTGATCTACGGCACACGCATGCACACCGGTTTTCCTAGAGATAACAATCTGCGTGGCATACCTCTGACGCTGTTGCGCATGGATACCACATGTGAACTTCTAGTCATGGAGGTGGGCTCTGGTGGGCCGGGGGATATCACGCAGTTATTACCACTGGTTCAACCGGATATTGGTATCATTACCGCAATTGCACCTGCACATATGGAGAACTACCAGAATGAAAAAGAGATCGCCCAGGAGAAAAGCACCCTGCTACACGATCTAAAATCGCCAGGATTTGCCATTCTACCAAGACACTCCCCCCATTTTGATCACTTTAAAAAACGCTATCCGGTCCCATACCACTGTTTTTCTCCAGAGCAGAAAAACACCTCTGATACGCAAACCATCTTATTAGAAACCTTAGAGACAAAACAACATGTCCGCATCCTTTTTCCTAATCAAAGATCGATAGAAACCACTTTAGATGGTATCGGTCAACATGTGCGTTTAAATGCATCATCAGCCGCCGCCACCTGCTTTCATCTGGGATGGCCACTCCACACCATTGCAGAAGGATTAGCCAACTATAAAAGTGTTCATAATCGTGGTGCAATCAAAAAGACCCGGGCAGGATATCAAATTTTAGATCACTCTTTTAATGGCAACTTATCCTCAATGACTTCAGCCCTTGCAGCATTAGCCGAACATGTTCCACCAAAACACCGCGTCGCCATTCTTGGTGACCTGTCGTCATTAGGGCGTCATGCCCCCTATTACCATCAGGCATTAATCCAGACGCTTATTGATCATCAAATTGATCGACTCTTTAGCTGTGGCCCTCATATGCAATCAACCCATCATGGCGTTCGCCGCCACCTTCCCATGGCTCAATATCGCCCGGATGTTCTGGATTGGATCGGTGATGATCACATTACCCGCCATCTCCAACCGGAAGATATGGTATTGGTTCAAGGAGGCGGTAGCATGTTGATGCACCGTATTGTGGATGATCTTCTAAAGACTTCTGGCAATTTAAGTTAAACGCTAAGCCCCTCTTCTAAAATCATCTCAGCCAACTCAGGACGCTTCACCTTACCCAGATCGGTCAAAGGAATCTCTTTAACAATCAACCACCGATACGGAACCTTAAAGGACATATCCAATGTTTCCTGACAATAGTGGTGCAGTGTGTTAATCACCTGCTTAAAATCACCTACTGAAGCGTGAAGCACAATTGCTGCACCAACCCGCTGAAATTTTTCTGAATCCGCAATACCTGTCACCGCACACGCCCGAACCAGATCATGGTTTGAGATCACCGCTTCAATCTCTTGCGGCATGCACTTCATACCATCCACATTAATATTATCTTTCAGACGTCCCTGAATGGTCAGAAATCCTTCTTGATCAAAAGAACCATAGTCTCCTGTATGAAAAGCATGATCTTCCGTTAAAGAAGCACGACCTGCATTCCAGTAACCCGCCATCACGTGGGGACCACGCACCATCACCTCTCCCCTACCCTTCGCATCAGGCTGATCAATAAACACCTCAACACCTTGGGCAGGAAGTCCGGCCGACTCATAATGTTTTGGGTCATGATCATTATAACACTGATACACACTGCGACTGGCCTCGGTGGAGCCATAGTAGGTGTGAAAACGGGTATTGGGTAAAAGTTTCAACAGTGTGGCCACACGCGCCTTGGGCATCGGCGTTACATTGGCCAACATAAACCGTACATGTTTGGCCTTCTCTTGTAGCGCCTCTTTATGGTGAGACGCAAAACGGCCTAAAATGCCCGGTGTCGCCAGAAAACCATTAATCTGCTCTCGTTTGACAATATCCAGCAGTTTAGCCAACTGCGCATCATCCATGGTACTGAAAAAGAAGGGCAAGAGAATGGCATGAGCACCACGGCGTACCAGTGCATGCACATGCCCAAGCCCGCCTGTGGAACCTAACGGCATAAAAATAATCTCTTTATCCTCAGCACGCATATCCGCCATACGGATCAGGGTATCGGTCACCGCGATAATATTTTCCTGTGTGGTCATCACCCCTTTCGGTGTCCCCGTGGTGCCACTGGTAAACATCATGTAGGCCACTTCTGAGCGCTGATCACTCCAGGTTTCAGGCAGTGTGCTAAGATTTTCTGGAAAAAACTGTACCGGACAAGGGAAATCCTGCCAATCGAGTTGACGATCCGTAACCACTAAAGAGGCATCCACATGTTCCACCAGAAACTGCACCGTATCCCGTTGGCGCTCTGGATAGGTATGCACCACAATAATACCTAATCCCATGGCGGCAAAATAGGCCGTGAGATGATCGATACGATCATTGAGATGCAAAACAATACGATCACCCGATTCAAGCTGTTGTGATCTCAAAAAACTGGCCATACGGCGCGCACGGCTTAAAAAGCGCGAAAATGTATAAACCACACCATTCTGAATTAAAAAAGGCCGATCAGGAATCGTTTCGGCCTGGCGCACCAGTTCATCAACAATGGTGATCAATTTTTTAGAGGTCATAATCTAAACCTGAAAACAAGGGCATGCGTAGAGATAAAAACAGACAATGTTCTTGATCGATTAACGGATAAGCTGTTGATGTAATTTTCCCATCGTCGCCCCCATGCGGCGCAGATAATCATCAAAGAGGGCTTTGGCATCCACCGCCTTGGTCTCTCTGTTTTCTGCTTTATTGTAGTAATCGAGGGCATCCAGAACACATTTAAAGTGCGCCTCCTCCACATCATCTTCCACATGACAACGGATATAGAGCGCCAACCGGTGGGCTTTCTTACCATCAAATCCCAGCGTTTCATTGAGCAGATGATCAAAGTGGGGTAAAGCGGCGGCATATTCACCGTGATTATAGATCTCAGAGAACATATTGGTCAGCAATCCTCGCTCTAAAGGGGCACTGACCATGCTGTCATAGATCCACTGTTTAAACTGACCCGCTTCATCAATGCAATATTGATTCAGATTCCAGGAGTCACCATCACAGATGGCATCGGCGAGTTCATCAAAGAGTGCGGTATGGGTTTTACCATATTGTGCTTCAAGGTCAAGATCCTCATAACTGGTCTCGGCATTATGCACCGCCGCGAGAAAATAATGTTCACGTTGTTCTCCCTGAGATGCCATACCTCGCTTTTGCAGGCGGCAGGAGAGACCATAGATTGGCAACATTTTAAGGTGCGTGCTATGCCAGGATTTTATAAACTGCCGGTTGAGATCAAGATCATGTTTTTTCTCAGAAAACAAACGAAAGGTCTCTTCAATCATTGCTAAAGTAGAAGAAGCCTCCTGATAGCTGGCATCCAGTGCATCACGAAGTGATCTGTTCTCAACCGCCTGAATCAGAGGCCGTGCCTGCGCATAAATGGTAGAATCCGTCATGATCTGTGTCACCTTCAATGATATGGCATGGTTAAAAGATAATTTTTAAAAACATCGTCAGGTTATCAATACCAATATTATAGATGTAATCTTTCATAACTGTCTAGCCTCTCTGCTCTCCTCACAAAGCACTTGATTCATCCTCTCCGGTGTAACCTCCTGGGGAATCACGACCGCATCTTTAATATCCGACTTACTACGCAGAAGTTGATCCAGATTCACATCAAATGAGGTCATTTTCTTATGGTGTATCATGGGATAATAGACACTCACCTCTTTCTTCTGACCAATACGATAAACCCGGTCGGTAGCCTGGGCCTCTTTGGCGGGATTCCAGTGGCGCTCCAGATGAATCACATGATTCGCGCCCACCACGGTTAAACCCACACCGGCCGCAACCGGAGACATGATCAAAATGGCAAACCCCTTCTGCGCTTCAAAGTTTTGGATAATCCCCTTACGGGTTTGATTTTTTTTACCCCGCGAAGCCACAGGTTGAGTATCGCCATTGATAATATCGATCACTAAAAGCGGATAGATATCCTGTAACCAATGTTGCATAATGCGCTGGATTTTTTTAGTCCACAGAAAAATAATCACCTTCTCCTGGCGCGCCCTGATCTTATCTAATATAGCCAGTACACCTTGTAATTTATCTGACCGCGCTATGGCTTGTTTCCCGCGTTGCAAATTTTTATCCTGCCACAGATGCGTTTCATCTTGGGTAAAATCAGGATGCAAAGAGAGCAGACGCAATTTCAGAAGATCAGCCAGCACCGCTCCCTTGGCCTCTTTTTTAAGACGTTCTTGATGATATGCGTTAACCACCTCATCATAGGCGTCTCTGTGTGCACCTCGAAAAACAGTATGGAGTGAATCCAGAAACTGATCCGGCATCTGTGCATCTGGAAGACCTGTGTAGATCCGTTTTTCTGGTAGACCATCGAGCTGCTCCTCTTTGGTTCGCCGCAGCATAAAAGCCCCCACATCGGCCCGGAGTTTACGCCCATACTCCTGCCGCAGATACGCCTTCTGCTCTTCCTGACCATCTTGAACCGGCTGAATATAGTGATCACGAAAATATTTCCAATCGCCCAACAGAGCAGGCTGCGCCGTATCCATCAGACACCAGAAATCAGCCAAACTGTTCTCCACCGGTGTTCCTGTAACCAACAGCTTAAAATCAGCCTTCAGCCCTTTTGCCGCCTTGGTTTGCAGTGTATTAATATTCTTAATGTTCTGCGCTTCATCAAAGATCACCACACTCCAATCCACGCGGCACAGAGAGAACTGATAGGAGCGCAGCGTCTGATAGGTCACCAGAACCAAACGACGGGGTTGATCTAACCGTTCCAGAGGATAGTTCTTACCAATTTTCAGTGCATAACGAATCGCCGCAGAATCAAGGATATCCTGCCCCGTATCAAAAGATTGCACGGTTTCTGACTTGGCACCACGAACCTTAAAACGGCGCAGATCTTTACGCCCCTGTAGCGTCACGATATCCCGGAAAGGTGATTTTTTGAAGGTATGACCCACCTCATCCTGCCAGTTTTCCAACAGGCTCAAGGGTGCCACCACCAGAACGGGTTTACAGATTTTATCCTGCTGCTGTAAGCGGTAAAAAATCTCCCCAATCCCCACCAGCGACATATAGGTTTTTCCCAACCCCATGTCATCCGCCAAAAGCGCACCATGGAGATGCGCTTTCATCTTCCCCTCAGAGGACTCAAAAAGATGACGCGTCCGCCCCAGAAACCAGCGCACACCCTCCTCCTGGTGAGGGTAAGGTGTCCGGGCATAACGCGAAAAGTCAATCTCACCATTAAACCGGTTCAGATCAATCTGCTCCTGACAGACCAACCGATGACTCTCCTCCTCCGCCAGCAACACCATAGAGCGTACTTTCTCTTGATCTCTGTTTTTTTCATCATTATCTGATTCAGATGTCTGTTCTGAGCGGTGCTGGCGCGAAGAAAATTCTCTCTTAATCTCTCCAAGAACCTCTTCGACCATCTCTGGTTGAGAGATATCAACCTTCTCGCCCAGAAACGCCACCGTACTGGCACCCAACGCTTCGGCATTTTTACGCAGTGTCTCAAAATTCTCCAGATCATCCTGACAACACACCAACTCCTGAAGAACCTCCGGCGGATGCGTATGCTCTCCCTGGTTGAACCAACCCATTCCAGACTGCTCTAAAACACTTAAAGCGACATATTCATAGCGCGCCGCGCCCTTAACGCGAACGGAAAAACCCGTATCCAGATCAACCAGAGCACTATCAAAAAAAGCGCTAGGAGACTCAAAAAAAGCCTTCACCCGCTCTTTAGGAATATGCTGTTGACTCAAAACTTCATAGGTCGCCTTCAGACGTTTCTCATCGAGAACAATAATCTGGTTCCCCACCCGAAGAGAACCACTTTGGCGCTCTGGATTGAGTTGCCCCAGACGCACCTGGATCTCTTCAGGGGAAACCCCTGTACGAAAGTGAGGTGTCACCTGCAAAGAACCATCTTCCAGAAACGCTGAAGTCATCCCCATCTTATCGGGTTGATAGATTGGCAGATCATTAAAGTGTTTCAAATCGATATCAAGTTGATTCGCTTTCGCCTGCTGTATCTGTCTAATCAAGAAGAGACGCGCGGTTTCATCTTGATCGGAGAGAGGCAGATTATGATAGTTCTCCAGTGCCTTAAAAACTGAAAAAGCGGCCGGATCCAGCAGATAGGGATCTTCTTTATGCTCCAGATAGAGAACACTGCCAACCCGCTTATAATAATGAGGATAACCATCCCCTCGTGAATCACGGGGGATTAACCCGATGGAGAACGCGTCTGAAAAAGTCTGTCCTTGAACATCTAAGGAGAAGCCATAAGAAAAACGTGATGGCAGATCCAACATATGGCGCAAATCATCATCCAAAGCACAGGCCGCCGCGTGATCCAAAGAAAAACCATTGGCAATGGGTTCGGCGCTCTCCTCCTCTTCGAGCATGCGCAAAATAGAGTACTGATATTTCTGACGCATACTGCCCTGACCCTGGCTCAGAGCCGAAAAAAGCTTATGGTCTGTAATTAAGTTAATGCCATCCTCATCAACAACCTGCTCAAATGAGCGCTCACCCTGCACTTGGTTCGCTATTTTTTTCCACAGCGATGAAAGAACCATCCTAAATTTCCCTTAAAAGAAGAGCGATAAATCAGCCGTCACTATAAACCATAGATTTTTTTATAGAGCAGATAGTCATCACGGTTAAACATCTCTGAGATATCCAGACGAATGCCCTCTTTTTTTAGATAGGAGATCGCCTGATACTGCCAAGAAAGCTTCCAAGGGGTATGCCGAATACCCACGCCTTTTTTTGATTGCACCTCTTCTCTCTGAAGTTCTCCCCTCAACGCATCGATATTAAATCTCTGCTCTGCATCATAATTAAAAAGCAGGAGATCCTTAGGCAACTCAGAAAAAAACCATAACTTAAAACTGTGACTCCCTTCAATCAGATGACAATGCCCCACCTTAAGATAAATAACAGAGCTATTACCTGTTATTGAAGCATAAGATGGCAGTTCATTCTGGGTATAGTTCTGCTGAAGAAATGTGCCCATCTTAGGGTTTACAAACAGTCGGGCATGATGAACAAGCTTCTGTTTCATCAAACCATTCAAAAAAGACATTCGCCCACGATACATTCTCAACACATCATCCTGGCCAACCAAAGATTGCTCTTCGGCAAAGCGTTTCAGCGCGTGCAAAAAAAGTTTCAGATCCAGTTTTGCCAACCAGCCGGCCATTTTACGAACCCGTAACTCTCCCAGCCGGGCCCACCACCGCTGAAACCCGGCCAGACGCGCACCTCGTGGATCACCGGCAATCGAGAGAATCACCCCCTGCCACACCTTAGAAAGATGATCTTCTGGCGCCCGATCAATCAAAACCTTTAGAATCTCATGACCCATCAGCCACCCTTTCTGATTATAGGGTGTTTCATAAATCGAACGCTGAAGAAGCGTTTTAAAGAGCGGTGTATCTGCCCCAACCGGGATGGTCTCCAACTGGCGGATATAGTAACGATAACGGCAGAGATCCAGAAAACGCCCCTGGGTCTGATCAATGCCTAGCTCCAGAAAAAAATGCTCCAGAGCATCACTCTGTTGTCCAGCCTGGCGCACCACCCAGTCGGGCGCTTCGGCTTGGGCATTAAAAGAGAAAAGATAGCGACGATAACGGTGGAGTCGCTCGATTTTGCTCTGGCGCCGATTCGAGGCAAAAGAGATCAGCCTCTTATCAATCACCTCTCCTAAAGCAGGCAAAGCATTATGCGGTAAAAGCAGATCAAAACGCTTAAAGTAGGCATGGATCAATGCATACAGCGTCTGACGTCCCCAGTAGATAGAACCATCAAAACGGGAGAGCAATGCTGGCGTTAATCGGCTATTCTGAGCAAAAGCGTCATCACTGGCCAACAGATGCGCCCAGGCCCGCAACGCCAGCGGGGTTGACATGGCCGCCAACAGCGCCGCCTGATTCTGCAATCTGGTATAAGTCCGCAGCATGGCGGTCACCTGCTGATAGCGCAGCGAAGTTTTACCCGCTTTAAGAACCAATTTTTCCAGATCGTCTACCGCCCTACTCCAGGGCATAAAATCCTCATCAGACCAGTCGGCTAACTGAAAAGAGGGCATGGTTAGCGTGATGGCGGTCATCGCTCTACTCCCCCAACATTTTTTTCAGGTGCTCAAACTCTTCAATGGCCGGACGACGTACGGTAAAACGAATATCGATCCGTCTATTCTTACGAAAATCACCTTCGTCCTCCTGGATCATCTGTAAAGGACGCGTCTGGGCATAGCCACTCACCGAGAAAAGCGGTTTTCCTGCATGGTTGGTCAAACTTGAGAGTTGTTGATTGGGTAGATGCTGATTCCAGAACGACCAGACCGAAATCGCCCGAAATGTGGACAGTCCCCAGTTTCCCATATGACGCGGTGAAGGGCGCTGATCGGTATGGCCTTCCACAAAAATTGTATCCAGATAACGCCAACGTTTTTTTCTGACAATCGCGCCATAGATCACCCGACCAACCTCTCTAAGATGACGCCGCACCTGTTCATCTTCGGGAATGGTATACTCATTTGAAGAGAAAGAGAGTTGATGATCCGATATACGCAACACCGTATTATTTTCACTGATTTCGACATGGATATTCTGCGCCTTCAATCGGATAAAAATCTCATGCAAAATATCGTGACGTATCTGCTCAGCCTGGGCAATTTCCTGAATTGCCCGGCTCACATCCACCCTGGTTTGAGTCAACTCCAAAATCAGCGCTAAAGAGGCGAGGATAAAAACCACCAGAAGGCTGGACATAATATCCGAAAAAGAGATCCAGTAACTGTTCTCCTCCTCACAATCCATCTTCTCCAAAGATCCAGGACGTTGGAAAAGCATTAGAAAGGCCCCCTCTCATCCTGCATCGCCGCAGTTTTTATCGTTTCAGTCACCGGTGCATTTTGAGGTGAAAATATCTTTCCCTCAATCTCATCCACCACCGATGAGATTGTCTCAACAGCCCCTTTCAGTTGAACAATAAATTCACTGGTCTGCTCATTCCAGACATTAAGCCGCTCCTGGGTCTGACTCTGGACACTCTCTGCGTAGTTTTTCAGTAACCGGCTCACCTCTTCGTTCAAGCGATGCACCTGTTCATCGACACTCTTTTGATATTGACCAAAATGCGCTGTCAGGGTTTTTGTCCCTTTTTCAGCATATTCAGTGGCACTCTGGATCTGCTCTGTGCGCTTCTCTAAAGCCTGTTCAACCGAACGCAGTTCGGTTAATGTTTCCTGCACTATCAGAAGCGCCTGTTGATTCTCTAGAGCCATCTCAGCCGTTTTTTCGGCGGCCTCAGTGATCCTGCTGGAGAGCAGTTCACTACTCTGCTGCAACAGACTCTGAAAATGCTCAAAGTGTTCACTGGTCCGATAAATTTTATCTGAAGCCTGGTTTAATCCCTCAACCACGCTCTGGTGTCCCTGGGAGACCTCTTCTAATCTTTTGGAAACCTCTAAAAGCCGCTGATTTACCTTCTCATCACTGCGCTGCTGTTTCTCTAACAACGTATTAAAAAGAGAAAGAATCCCCTCCTGGGCATCGCGAATCTCTGTCACTGACCGTGAAAAAGCCTTCTGTTGTTCTTCCTGAGCTTTAAAAGCACTCTTTAAGTATGTTTGAACCGATCCACCCACCTCATTAAGAATCCCATCACTCTGCCTGACAACCTGTTTTACGGCACCACTCAACTCTGTTTCCAATGCTTTCTTTTGCAGTTCCGAACGCTGTTCACTCTCCTCGATCTGTTGCATCATACGCTGCAGAAAGTTGTCCATCTGCGTTCCTAAGTGCTGGATTGTCTGATTTGTCTCATGAGAAACACGCTGTAGCGCTTCGCGCTGCTGATCACCCTCTTTCCCCATACGTTCCATAAAACGGTTGAGCAGCGTCTCCATCACTCTCTGACTGCCATCGTTGGTCTGATCCGTCAAAGCCTCGATGGCTGGCTTCATAATATTATTCAGCGTCTCTTCAAGGTTACTCTGGATACTCTGGGTCGCACCGACCATCGCGGTCTGCATATGATTACCAATCTGTTCAGCCAATCCGTTCAGAACATTCAAGCTCTCTTCGTTGGTATGGGTGAGCTTAAGCAGTACATTCTCAGCGGCATGCTGTGGAAAAAGCTGATCGATACGCTCCTGCAACCGATAAATTTTCTGGATAAGAATACGCTCCAAAAACTTGGCCGTTGCACTGGCAAACAGACTAAAGAAAACACCATACAAAGATGTCTTAAATGCCAGTGATGCGCCAGCGATCATATGACCAATCCCTTGCCGGATCACTTCAACACTGGCATCACTGTTCTGCTCCAACGCCGCGAGCCCCAAAACCAGTCCTGCAAAGGTTCCGACAACCCCCATCGCGGTCAAAAAGGAGGGAATTGCAGCCAAGAGACGATTATCAGGAAGCATCCTTCCCAAAGTTTTATGGTTAAAAAAGTGTGAAGCACTTACAGAGCGAAAAACATGTCCTTCAGAACCAAAGTCAATCAGACTCTCATCGAATGCCTCCCAGAGCATGCGCTGCTTTGGTTTTTGTTTTGGGGTAATTCGCTTCAGCTCTTCTAGTTTCTGCCGACCACTCTCCTCCAGAGCAACACGCTGGGTTACTCTCAAGAGCGTGCGGAGTGTTAAAGAGGCTTGAACGGCTCTCACCACCACCACCACCAGAAAAATCAGCAGCACAGAGAACATAAATGTCAGGAAGATTGTGCTGAGAACCTGGGGATTGTTCATACTGATATTCTCAGAGAACAGAGCCAAAAAAAAGAGATCAAATTGCGGCAGGAAAAAAGCGTAATCAAACTTAGAAGATGCTGTCACGGTATTATTACCTAAAACAGAGTATAGATTTAAGAGAGGTTAAATCCCTTCTCTATTTTAGGATAATCAAAAAACGTTCTTTAATAAAGGGCTAAACAAAATCCAACACAAAACATCTATTTTGGCTCTTCCGGCGATTCATGCTTTATGATCTTTAAAGGGTACAATGTTTATGATCTCTCGCACGAACCAAAACCACCACCACCTGGCGTATGAATCTCAATCTTTTCTCCCGCATCAATCACCCCTTGAAAACGTCCTGGCAGTGTTTTTCTTTGCTGATTTTTTAAAATATGCCAATTCTCTCCTCTTGCACCTTCCTCTCCACCTTCCAGGCCAAAAGGCGCTTTTTCACGTCGTTCACTTAACAGGGTCACCTGTTGAGGTTTTAAAAAGAGCAGGGTACGAACCACACCATCACCACCACGCCAGCGACCTTGACCACCCGAATTTCTACGAATTGAGAACTGTTCTAACCGCACACCAGGAAACCGACTTTCAAAAACTTCCACATCTGTAATTCGAGTATTGGTCATATGCACCTGAACGGCGTCCGCACCATCCTCGCCATCCACAGCACCAACCCCCCCCGCGATGGTTTCATAATATTGTTGAGATTCTTTATCCAGACCACCGAAGAGTAGATTATTCATCGTCCCCTGGGAAGCCGCCGCCACCCCTAACGCACCATAAAGCACATCTACAACACGCTGTGAGGTCTCCACATTTCCCCCAGAGACCGCCGCACCCGACTCTGGAGAGAGAATTGATCCTGGCGGAATCTTCACTTTAAGAGGAATAAAACAGCCATCATTTAAAGGAATATCCTCATGAATCAATGTACGAAACACATAGAGAACAGCAGCACGGGTCACCGCAACCGGTGCATTTAAATTTTCAGGATGCATCTTTGCCGACCCTGAAAAATCAATGACCGCCCGCACCCGATCTTGATCATCACGATCAATGGTAATCTCTACGGCAATAGGATAGCCATCATCCAAGGTATCCTGAAAGCGGCCACGCCATATCTGACGCGAACCTAAAATAGAGGATAAAGCGTTCGTCATGGCCTCAGCAGCATGAAAACGCATATGTTCCATATAGGCAGAGACCACATCCAAACCATACTGCTGAACCAAATGCGTCAAGGCCACAATCCCCTGATTATTCGCGGCAATCTGTGCCTGAAGATCACTTAGACGCTCAGAAAGATTGCGCGCGGGATAATCGCCTTCAAGCAGCGCTTTCTCCACCTGCTCACGATAAAAGATCCCTTCATGTACCACCAAAAGATGACTTAAGACCACCCCCTCCTCTTTGAGTGATCGGGCAAAAGGGGGCATCGAACCCGGAACCACGCCACCAATATCGGCATGATGGCCACGGGATGCGGCAAAGAAAGCCAACTTTCCTTGAAGGAACAGCGGAGTAATGACCGTGATATCCGGCAGGTGTGAACCTCCTTGCATGGGATCATTGCTCACAAAGGCATCCCCCATACGCATCACTGCACCTTTATCTTTAATCAACGCACGCACCGTCTCGCCCATGGCGCCAAGATGTACAGGGACGTGGGGGGCGTTGGCAATCAGATAACCCTTTGCATCAAAGAGTGCACAGGAGAAATCCAACCGCTCTTTCATATTGATCGAGTGTGCGGTACGGGCCAAGACCTCCCCCATCTGTTCGGCAATCCCCATAAAACGGCGATTAAAAAGCGCCAACGTAATCGGATCACGGACTGTGGAGAGCGGTGCGGTCTTATGCTGATTCGAATGTAAACTTAAGATCTGTTCGGCTTCAACAGTTAAGGTAAAACAGGGCTCTACCACAATCGTTGAATAGTCATCAAGGATAATCAAAGGCCCCTGCATTTTAAGCCCTTCATAAAGATCCTCGCGCCGATAGAGCGGGGTCTTTTCTGAATGCTCCCCAGAAAACCAGACATCCATAACCATTAATGACTGAGGCTCTTTGTTGGTGCACCGTGATTCTGTTGCGATAGAGAAAGGATCTGTGACACGCTGTGTCACCTCAATGCGTAGGTTTAAGATCTCCAGAGCCACTTCTCCAGAGGAGAAGCCATAACGACGCTGGTGTTGCTGCTCAAAACGGTTTCTCAATACCCCCTCACGCGGGGAGAACATCACCGTTAACGCCGCATCGGCGCCTAACACCCGAAGATCAACCTCAATATGATGATGAAATTGCGCCTTATCCGATGATTTTGCGTGATGGTTGAGTTTCTCTTCAAGCTTTTCAATCAGCGTTTGACTGCGTTGATGTAGCTTCTCCAACACAGAAGCAGAGAGCGTCTTAAGAACAGTCTGCACAAAACTCTGACGCAATGGCGTACGCGCAATACCATAAGCGGAGAAAACGCCTGCTAAAGGATGAATTTTTACGGCGGCCATCTCTAAGATATGGGCGATACCACAGGCATGTTGCGCCCCCGCCCCCCCAAAACAGATCAGATTATGGTGACGCAGATCATAACCTCTGGCCATAGAGAGCGCTTTAATGGGCTCGCCCATGGCCTCATTGGCAACCTGGATAAAGCCATACGCCAAAGCCTCAATGGTGTAGCACTTGCCGGTTTTTTGTGCAATCTTTTCACAAAGCCGGGAAAAACCCTGCCGTGCCGCCGCTAAATCGAGCGGTTGATTGCGCTGGGGACCAAAAATCTTGGGAAAAAACTGACCGATCAGACGCCCCAACACCAGATTGGCATCGGTTAACGCTAAAGGCCCACCCAAACCATAACAGGCGGGACCAGGATCGGCCCCCGCGGAGTCTGGTCCTACTTTCAATGCCTGACCATCAAAATGCAGTAAAGATCCACCACCGGCGGCAACGGTTTTTACATGCAGCATCGCCGCCTGATAGGATACCCCCGCAATTTCTGCCGCCATCACCCGCTCAAACTGACCATCATAGCGACAGACATCGGTGGAGGTGCCGCCCATATCAAAACCAATTACAGCGCGGCGTTTTCCCTTTTTTTGCAATAACGCCGTCGCCAGCACGCCCCCAGCGGGCCCTGAGAGGACCGCATCTTTACCACTGAATTGATTTGCTGCAAGAAGATCCCCAGAACTACTGATAAAGTGGATCGGAATATTCCCTGTCCAACGCTTCACCCGATTAATATAAGCGTGTAGAACCGGCGTGAGATAAGCATCCACCAGCGTGGTACGGCCCCTTCCAACCATCTGGATCACCGGTAAGACCTGATGGGATACACTGATATGGCTAAAACCGATCTTCTCGGCCTGTGCCAACACCGCTTTTTCATGCTGAGGATTTTTCCAGGCATGCAGAAACACAATGGCTAAAGATTTGACCCCTTGATCATAGAGACGCTTTAAAGCCTCTTGCGTCGCGCTCATATTAAGTGGCGTGATAATCACGCCATCAGCCTGTATACGCTCTTCTACCTCTTCGACCGCCTGATAAATTTTTTCAGGTTTTCTCACCGCCAAGGCAAAAAGATCAGAACGCCGCTGAGAACCGATCTCTAATAGATCACGAAAACCTTTTGTAATCAGCAATCCAGTCACCGCCCCCTTACGCTCCAACAGTGCATTGGTCGCCACAGTGGTACCTAAACGAATCCAGGCGATCTCTTTTTCAGGCAGTACTGTATTAGGCTCTTGCTGCAGAAAACGCCGCATGCCTTCAATGGCGGCATCCTCATAATCACCAGACTCAGAGAGCAGTTTTTTAGCACGCACTTCTCCTGTCGGCGTTTGGGCCACAATATCGGTAAATGTGCCACCACGATCCACCGCAAAACGCCACTGTCCTTTCGCCTTGAGCGCGTTAATCGATCTATTCATTTCTGTTTCACTTAAATTATAATCTAAAAAAAAATTAATTTTTTAACAGCCACCGACGAATGATCTCAATCAGTTGATTCTGATCATAGGATACCTGCGCCTGATAAGGTCCCTCAATTAAAATTTTTCCATGCTTTTGAAAAGTCCTCGGTTCCATAGCCATCTTTTGATCTAAAAAATGCAGCCACCGCTCCCCATGTAACGCGGCCACCTGTTGACGACCAAAACGCCGTATCGCCTCTCTTTTTAACAGCACATTGAGTGCCGCAAGCTGTGCTGCACTGGCCTTTGGGTATTTTGATAAAATATGATCAAGTTCTCTCTCAAGCACCTCTGACCAGTTGGGCTCTTTTATCTTTGGTTTACGCTTCAACCAAAACCAGAACCCCACCCCAATCATCAATAATAAAAACAATATCCACCACCCCGGAGCAAGCGGCCAGAAAGAGACCGGTTCATAAGGTGTGATATCATGCAGTTTGGCTAATAGATCCTTCTTATCCATAACAAAAAAACACTAAAATTTTAGGATGATTTATAAAGCTTGCCATGGCCAACGGTTTTTAGGATCTTCTAACGTATCCAGTAATAAAAATGGACTCTGAAGTTGGCGACAGATGGTTTGAATCGCCTCTTTACGCGTAATCCACCGCTGCTGCCACTGCCTACGGGTTTTTGGGTTGGAGAAGTGCACACGCTGCGAATCACCTTGTGGTGAAACAAACAGATAAGATCCTGCCAACGGGGGTTCTGACTCTAAAGGGTCATAGATCATCGCCACAGTAAGCTGACCTCTGTTGGCAAACGCACGCATTTTATGCCCTACTGCCTCATTGAAGCCGACAAAATCGCTGGCTAAGACAACATCTGTCCCTGGACGCAGCAGGCGCGCTAAATTCTCCATCCCCCAATCAAGCGAATTCCCCTCTTTATGGAACTGAATCTGTTCTGGTTTTTTTGTATCATCGAGTGCATGAAGAAGTGGTAGTACACCACGCAGGCCCGAGCGACTGGGTAGAATTTGACACCCCTCCTCACGAAAAACAACCCCTCCCACCCGATCACCGCGCGCCACCGCCTGCCATGCCCACAGGGCCACAAAACGAGCAAGAATCACGGATTTAAAAAACTTCCGCGTGCCAAAAGCCATATGGCTGCGTTTATCAATCAGAAAAAGCAGTGGTTTTTCGCGCTCCTCCCAAAAAACCTTGACATGAGGCTTGCCGGTTCTGGCGGTCACCCGCCAATCCATATGGCGCATCTCATCCCCTGGCTGAAAACTTCGCGTCTCCGCGAAAACCATCCCCCGACCACGTACACGAGAAAGATGCTGACCAAAACGTCCACCTCCACCATACCCTTTTGGCATGCTGTTTTTCATCACCCCACGCAAAGAGAAGAGCGATTGCAGCGTCACATGCACACGCTCTTCCACAGGGAGATCCGTTGCAGAAAAATCTCTTAATTTTATCACCGGCAGAATTCCTTCCAGGCTTTCTCTCTTCTGTTATACTATAATTGTGTTTTGGGTTTCCTCAAAAGAAAAGGGTCAAAGAACCTTATGCGCATCTCAACAAAATTGCTGATTTCGTTTCTCTTTGTACTCTTCATGATTGGTGGCTTTGCTTTTTTTATGATCGTCGGAGGCCGCCAGTTGGAAAAAGAGTTTATCCTGATTACCGCAGGTAATACCCAGGAGAGAAAAGCCCTCCATCAGACCGCCTACTGGCTGGAGAGAACGCTGCATGAAACACTCCACCTGTTTATCCTTGATAATCCAAAGCAACACACCGCCTACGCCTATCATGATACCTCTTCCCGCTTAGAAGCCTATAAACTCAATACCCTTAAAAATATTGATCGTTGGCAACATGCGCTGCAAGCCGAAGCGCGTAACATGCATAGTTTTCTTGTACTCTATCCCGAAGAGCAGACCAGAATCGAAACAAAGCGTACAATGCCTTCCCCTGGCATGCAAGCCATTCAAAAGGTGCGTATGCAGGTAAAACAACTCTTTCAACAGATCCATCAACTGCAACAGACCTCCTTTAATGCAGAACAGTCCATACCTCTCCGCTTTACACAGCAGATGCAACAGATTACACCACAGATCCGAAAACTGCGCCAGACACTGCAATACCATATCCGACAGACAGAAAACCACCGGGAAAATCAACTCAAAAGGCGCGCCCACGCCATTGAGGAGTTACTGCAACAGGCGCTGCTCAGTGGTATTGTTGTCTTTGTCTTTGCGGCCATTGTCTCATTGATCTTAAGCGGCTATCTTGCCAAAGCGATTGTAACCCCCCTACGCCTTCTTGAAGAGGCCGCCCATAAAATTGGTGATGGTCATCTTGGATATCATGCAGAGATCCACTCAAAAGATGAGTTTGGCTTAGTCGCCCAAGCCTTTAATGCCATGGCCAATGATCTCTCCAAAACCTCCGTATCGAAGCACCATTTTGAGAATATTATCAACTCCATGCTGGATGGACTGCTGGTGCTGGACCGTCAAGGTAAAATTTTAACGGTCAATCGCGCCACCGAAACCCTCACCGGATTAACACCAAAAGAGTTAAAATCCCGCACCCTCCAGGATCTTTTTCCGCAATTCTCCCTAGAGGAGACCTTAAGTCCCATTATTCGAGGAAAAAACAGAGACTTTGAAGCCCCATTGATTCAATATCCTCTGGAACAGAAGAGCCAGGATAAACACCCCGAGCCACAAATTTTAGAGACTTTAGTCTCCCTGACCCCCCTGGAACATCGGTGCGATTCCAACACCATCAGTGCCGATGCCATTGGTGTCTGTGTAATCAAAGATATCTCTGATCTAAAAAGAGGACAGGAGCAGCTTTTACAATCTGAAAAAATGGCCTCAATTGGTCAACTGGTGGCGGGCGTCGCCCATGAGATCAATACGCCCGTCGGCGTCGGCGTAACCGCCGCATCCAGCCTGGTCACCATCACAAAGGATCTGGCACACGCCTTTCAGCAAAAAAGTATGACCAAGCCCCAACTAGAAGAGTATTTGAACGATAGCCAAAAGCTGGCGGAAATGATTTTAAATAATCTGACCAGAGCCAGTAATCTGGTTTCAAACTTTAAGATGGTCTCTGCCGATCAAACCAGTGATGAAAAACGAACCTTTAATCTGAAGAAATATCTTGAAGGTATCCTCTCCAGTTTGCATCCAAAACTGAAAAAAACAAAACACCAAGTTACTGTCCAATGTCCTGAAACATTAGAGATTGAGAGCTATCCTGGAGATATTGCCCAGGTGATCACAAATTTTATCATGAACTCATTAACCCACGCCTTTCATGATCAAGAGCATGGACAGATGCAGATCCGGGTACTCAAAAGACGCGCCTATATTCAGATTGAATATAAGGATAATGGCTGCGGTATTGCAAAAGAGCATCTACAACAGATCTTTGATCCATTTTTCACCACCCGTAGAGGTCGAGGTGGCACGGGGTTGGGCTTAAATATTGTTTATAATGTGGTACACACCCGTTTGAAAGGCCGTATTCGCTGTGAAAGCGACAAAGGTTTAGGCACCACATTTCTGCTCTATATTCCGATATTTCTGGATAAGAAAAAGGGGCAGCAGAGCCTGCCATAACTGTTTATAGAAGACGCAACGCCTCTAAAGCTTCTGCCTGCCTGATGGCCTCCTGAAGGATCTGTTTCTGGCGCACCACCTCCCAATGGGCCTGATAAGAACGCAGTGCCGCAATCACGGTGGTAAACAGTTTCAGATCCGTCAATTCTGTTTTTGTTTTATAATCGTTGATATCATATTCCAGAATAATTCGCCGCTCAGGAGCGTGTCCCGGTTGTCCGGTACGCAATACAATACGCACAATGCTGTTATCGAACTCCTGACGCACAGTCTGCACAAAGGAGAGCCCCGCATTATCCTCCTCCATCACCACATCCAGAAGAATCAGTGCGATATCATTGTGTTGTGCAAAGATTTCACGCGCCTCTTTTGCAGAGTAGGCATGAAGAAAATGGAGCGTCCGATTTTGAAAAACAACCCCTTTTAAGGCCAGTTTCGTGATATCGTGAACCTCTTTATCATCATCGACAATAAGAATTTTCCAGCGCTCTTTTTTTTCAGATGGCGTCTTTGGCGTATTCTCTTCCGCAAAGAGTGCATCAAACGCCTCTGTAGAATCACCAACCATGGGCGCGTTACTCCTTTTTCAATGCGTGTAAACCAAGCGATCTTTGATCGATCTATAATTTAAAGTTCTGAGAGCAAAGATTGACCTTTTCCTCCAGACTGTTTCAGGTGTCGTGTCAACGTCACCACCGCTTGATTCATTTTTTTCAGGCGCTTCAAGAGAGAATGCACAATACGTGTTAATAATTTATTGGCTATGGGCGGCGGGAGTGCGTCAAACTGTTCACAGGTTAGACAAAAAACCGTGACAAAGCTCTCAGCAATCACACTAGAAGCACGGACATTTGGTTCAAAGAAGGCGGTTTCTCCAAAGACCGTCCCTGCATCAAGAATGGCGAAAGGGGTGTTTTTTGTCTTTTGGTCTTTAACGATCCCCACCGTTCCTTTGATAACGACCATAAAAGAGCGTTCTGCAGCCCCAGAGTTGAGGAGAAAAGCACCGAGAGGGTATTCACAAAAAAACTGCTTCTCTTGGGATAAAAAGTCCAACTCTTTATCGGTGAACGCCTCAAAGAAGGGCAGGCCACGCATCTCTACCATAAGATCCTTGGCTAACATGGATATGTCCTAGGCTTAAAGCCACACGGTTGCAGGTGCGACCAATCAGTCGTGAGCAAAAAAGAGAGAGGTGCCATCATTACTCCTTTAAATCAAGCACCGAAGGATAAGCCTTCGAAAGACGAAGCCAACATGAAATTTAACCTCATTTATAATCGATAACGATACGCTAAGTCTAACATATTTAGTCCCTCAGATAAAAATAGAAGATATGCATATCTAACTATTTTAAGGTTTTCCCTTAAGAGAAGAGGTTTAAACCCTTGTCGCAGACGCTTTTTTTTGACATTATATTTTAAAATATAAATTCTATTCTCGTTTCAGGAATATGACCCCATGAGTACACAGCTTGATATCCAAATTGCACGTATTGCATGTCTGCTTTAAATGGTATAGCAAAGATCCTTCCTATATGGCAGAATGAAAAAGCGCTTCCAGTAAAATCTAAAGGAGAATTCAGTCGGATGAAACACCGCATTGATCCCACAGTAGACTGTGTATTTAAAGCGCTTTTTGCCACACCACAGAACAAAAACCTGTTGGTCAACTTTCTCAACGCAGTAATTTCTCCCCCATCCGAACAAAAGATAAAAACGGTTGACATCCTTAACCCTTATAATGAGAAAGAATTTTCCTCAGATAAGCTCTCCATTGTCGATATTAAAGCCCGTGATGAAAGAGGTGAACTATATCAAGTTGAAATTCAACTCTCAACATATGGCGCACTTCGAGCCAGAATGATTTACACGCTCTGTGATCTCTATACAAGCCAATTGGATGAAGGACAAAATTATAGAAAATTGAAGCCCGTCATTGCCATTTGGGTTATTTCTGAAATCCTGTTGCAAAACAGTTTCGCATTTCATCATCATTTTCAACTCTATGATCAACAGCATCGGCTTCCACTTCATGATCACCTCTCTCTGCATGTGCTTGAGTTGAAAAAATGGCGCGAAAAACAGCATTTCGATCCTCTTGATCGGTGGATGAAATTTTTGCGTGAAGGAAAAAATCTTGACGACACCAACCTTCCCTTCTACATGCAAACCAAAGAGATGAGACAAGCCATGGATACACTACGTCAATTTTCAGAAAAAGAGAAAAATTATCATCAATATCAGGCACGGATTAATTATCTCCGCGAACAGAGTTGCCTTAAAGAAGAACGAGATAAAGCGATCCTGGAACGGGATACACTCAAGAGAAAGAATGAAGAACTTCTTCTTGCACTGAAAAAAGCAGGAATTGATCCTCCATAAAAAGGCCTAAGCTGAGCATGTTTGACAAAACATGTCTCTGCCCCATTTAAACCTCATAAACAAAAACACCGTTACGCCTCATGTTGTGTATGTTATTATGAATGCTTTTAATAATTTAGTTGTTAAAAGTAAAGAGAGTTCTTATGGATATCGATGAAGATGATCCCCTTGTTTTTATCACCACCTGTGGCGCACAGAGTGTCTCTCGTTTTCAAAAGATGATCGGAGAGACACTGCCTGAAACACGCGAATCTTTTGATCATCTCTGTCAATCCTGGTTTGCTTCCGCTTCTGAGGCCGATATATCCGCTTTAGGTGTCGAGTTTCAAGGGCTCTCACAGCTCTTCGCCTCCCTCTCAGAGATCGCTTTTCATCGTCACCTCCTGGTTTTTTCTGCACAGACCGATGCAGAAAAAACCGCCTGGCTGCTCGCTTACTGGCTTAAGAAAAGAGAAGGGATGGTTGATCTCTTTGCCATTGAGGGGATCAATGAAGGCGAGCCCTTAAAAATTGAACAGAGCTGGGCGGACCTCGCCCACTGGTGCGGCACCGATCTTTATAATCTACGCCAAAACACCTTCCATGTGCTCTTTCATCCCGCCGATGGACCCCGCGAGATCACTGGCCTTCTACATGCCTTAGCACCATTCTATTGTGATACACTCTTCTTTGTCTCGCAGGCTTCAAAAAAAATGTTACATTACGCCCCGCCTGCCGCCGCCATCAAAGAACGAAAAACATTAGAAGCCCATCTCTTTGCCATACGGCGCTTAGCGGTCGGTCTGGATATTCATCAGGAGAAGTGTGAAGCACTGCCGGAAAACTGGTGGATTCACGCTAAGAATAACGATAATGAAGCGATCGTCCGCCTCTCTTTTGTGGGAGAGAGCCACTGGTATCTGCAAAGAGATCAACTTTATCGGGCACGACTGTTAGAACCCATCAGCGATCTGATTGTGGTGACACGCGATTTTCGTGATGGCGTCGTTGATCTCAGCAATGATCGCTATGCGCTGCTCAATGAACGCCTGGATCAACTCTCTTTGTTACTGGAAAAAGAGGATCGTGAGGCTAAATCGGTGTTAAGTATGCGCCAGAATGATGATCTACCAGAACCCTCCACACACACAGCCTTCGCCTGGGTCGATGGCTCACTCTGGTCTCTATTGGGACATTATGAGGGAGAACGGTTTATCCTGGATGCTTTGGATAAGAAGAAAGGGTAGTTATTGTATTGATACGTAATCGTTTCCATATGAAGAACTGAAAAACCGCAACTCTTTAACCGCACTACTCTTTCGCATTGAACATCCACCAAGCCCTGAAGCCGCCCTGGAAGCCATTAATGATCTGGCGATATGGTTTCAAAAACATCCTGATGCACCACCAGTCAAGGCACTGTTTAGAGAACTTATCGAAACCAGCCTAACACGAATGAAAGGCTTGGAGGATCTACCACCACTGCCTGATGATCTTTTGGAGGTCATGAATATGTTATCCGCACGCGTTGAAAAATGGTCAAAAGATATTGAACAGCGTGGAATCTTAATTGGAGAACAGAAAGGCGAAGCAAAAGGAATTCTTAAAGGCGAGGCAAAAATGCTTCACCGCCTTTTAAAAGAAAAATTTAACACTCTGCCAGCATGGATTCCTGAAACACTCTCCAATGCCAACTCTAAACAACTGGAAACATGGTTTGATCGCGCATTACATGCCAATGCCCTTGATGAAATTTTCAAAGAACAAAACAAGCATTGACGCAAGGGAGCATATGTCATACCGTTCTTCAATGCTTTATGATATTTCCGTTGTTTGTTAGATCTCTCCAGCATTTCGCCTTTGGCGAGCAGGGACGCTCCGCTCCCTGCACCCTAGGCTGGGGAGGTATTGCATACCTCCTTAAGCCCCCACCGCATGAACCATCCCATCTCATGAACTTCTCCGCTTCACAACACCAGGACCTTGGATCTGGCTACGGCCAGCAGATGCGGGCATCACATGCAACTGCGTCGTAATCCTCATCTTAAGCGCCGTAATATGAGAAATCACCCCAATCAACTTACCACGCTGCTGCAACCCCGCTAACGTCTCCAACGCCGTCTCCAAAGCCTCTTCATCCAACGTACCAAACCCCTCATCTAAAAAAAGAGAATCCACCTGCACATTCTGACTCGCCATCTGCGAAAGCCCCAACGCCAACGCCAGACTGACAATAAACCCCTCCCCCCCGGAAAGATTCTTCGTCGAACGCACCTCACCTCCCTGATAATTATCAATCACATTCAACTCTAAAGGCGCCTTTCGATCTGCAATCAAAAGATAACGATCACTCATCGTAGACAACTGATGATTGGCACAGATAATCATCTTCTCAAAAGTCAACCCCTGCGCAAAATTACGAAATTTTTTACCATCTTTAGAGCCAATAAGCAGATAAAGATTATTCCAACGATCAAAAACTTGTTGTTGCTGCTCAATCTTCTGTAACTGCTTCCCCTGCTCCTGCAAAAGACGCTGATTCTCACGTAATCGATGACTTAATGTGGCCATCTGCTCTTGATTTTCACGCTGAACCTCTCGCTGCTCCTCTAACTGTTTCAATAAAACCTCTTCTGAAATCATTGGTTGATCTATACCCTCCTCTTTTTTTAACATCTCCACCTTACTCTTTTTCAATGTTTCCATATGTATTTTCCGCTCTTTTAAGGCTTCAGACTGCTGGATTAATCGATTGCGATCCGCCTCTGATAATAGGGCCGCCTTATAGATCGCTTCATCCTTAAAACCCTGCGCCAACCAACAGGACTTAAGATGCTTCTCTGCCTCGATTAAGGCGGTTTCACGCACACCTCTCGACTGAATCAAGCTATTGATCTCTGTTTGTAACTGCGTCAACTTTTGTTGCTGCTGATTCTCCAACTGTCGCGCCTTAACACTCTCATCTTCCGCCTGTTTAATCTTCTGACGCCACCTCTTCTCCTCTTGATCTGGATCTTTATCCTGATAGCGTTGAAAACGTTTCTCTTGCTGTTTTTTAATCTTCTCACTCTGTTGCTTCAGTTGCTCCTGCTGCTTTTTTATCGCCTCTTGAATATACCCGATTAACTCCTGTTTTTTCTCACTCTGTTTAATCAAATCACCAATTTTTGTCTCCAGACTCCGCTTCTCTTCTGTTTTCCTTTTCCACTTTTCTGCTCTCATTATTAATCGTTTTAGAATAGGTGAGAGCATCTCTATCGAGAGTTCATTCAAAGCCTTTGTTGCATAGGGTTGAATCATATTAAAAGCTTTCTCATGGGCATCATCCCGCTGCTTTTGAATATGCTTAATCTCCTTTTGTAAACGCCCTACAATATTCTCTGCTTCCACCTGCTTATGCAAAGCCTGCTGACACGCTGTTTCGGCTTTAGTCTGCGCTTTTTGTGCCTGCTCAAAACGATTCTGGATGGTTTGTAGATCTCTTTCTGCCTGCATCATCTTAGCGATCTGTTGCTTGATATGATTCATCTCCAAAACCATCTTCTCCTGCCGTTGAAGTAGGATCTCTGGCTTAAGATCATCAATCGATAAAGCGAGCCGCTTTTGAAGTTTCTGCTCTATTGATCTCTCTTCTATTAAAACAGACGCTTCCCTTTCAATAGTAATAGAGATCTGCTCCTGCTCTTTTTTCAGGCGTTCTATTTTAATGAGCTGTTGCTGACCCTTTTTTTGATCATTATGAAGCTGTTTTTTTGCCTCATGCAGCGCTTTTTCGGTCTCACTCCACTGAGGAACATTACCCATTGCATAGGGGTGCTCTTTTGAGCCACATAATGGACAAGGATGATTATCCTGCAACTGCTTACGATCCTGCTCAAGATCATGGATGCGCTGATGAAGCCGAACATTTTTTTCTAACTGCTCCACTTCACGCTGACGGCTCTGTTCAAGCTCAACCTGCTGTTGATACTCTTTTATCATCTCCTTTTGCACCTGCTGGTTATGTATAGACTTCTCTTGCTGCACTTTGAGTAGATTTTCTCGCTCTTGAATCGTTTTTATCATGGTGATCAACTGCTCTAAAACAATCTGTTGCTCCCGAAGTCCTTGCTGCCCATCATGCCAATAAGAGAGATCCTTACCTTGAAGAAGCGTCTCTTTATGCGCTTGCTGCTCACTGCGTTCCTGCGCTATTTTTATATAGCGTTTTTTCTCTTCTAACTCATGCTGTTGCGCCTTTTTAAAATCATGATCTGCGCTGATTTTCTTCTCTTCAGCCGCTTTCAACAGGTCACCCTGTTCTCGATAATGTCTGTCTTTCTCTCTCAAGGATTCAATCAGCGTTTTAATCGCAGATAGCTGCTCAACCAACCCTTCATCCATGGCATTATGTTTTAAATAGTCTTGCTCCTCTTTAAGATCTTCCTCATGAGATTTAAGATCTTTTATAATATCTGCCATCTCTTTATGATAAATTTTCTGTTGCTCAAGATGTTGATCAATCTCTTTTTGCATCGATTTTTCTTGCACAATCTCATGATGGATCTTGCTATCCTGTTCCCGTACGGCTTTGATCAGGCTCAACGCTTTTTGTTGCTGTTCTTGATACTGATGATAGGTTTCAATGCACTTTTTCTGCTCTGTTTGCGCTTGTATCAAATGTTGCTTTTGCTCAGGTAAACGTGATTCCGCCTCTTTGAGTGTTTTCTCTTCTCTATTTTGCTGCTCTTTTAAAGTGATCCAGCGCTGATAATCACCTTGAATGCTCTGCGCTTTGAGTGCTTGATTAAGCTCTTCCTGTTGGGGTTGAAAACGCTGGAACTCCTGAAGAAAGATCTGCCATTTTTGCTCCAGTGCATCCAACTCCTGTTTGAGCTTTTTTATCTGATTTAATCGATGCAGGGTCTGTTCTGTTTTTTTTAGCTGCTTTATCATCTCCTCATTCTGCTGCGCTTTTAATTTAAGTTGCTGCATAAAATGCTGCGTCTCCTCATTAGAGAGAAGAGTCAAATGGCCCAGAACCTGTTTAAGATCATGAAGCTTACCCTCCTCCCGTCTTTTATTCTCATAGACCTCAATGGAGATCTGGCTATAAACTTCAGTACCGGTAATCTGCTCTAAAATCGGTGCTCTCTCTGTGGGAGAGGCTTGCAGAAAAACCGCAAAATCCCCTTGAGCCAACATGATGGAGCGCGTAAAACGGATAAAATCCATTCCCGTAATCTCCTCAATCTTTTTTCGGATCTCAGAGAGTTTTTTACTGATCACCTTCCCTGTGGTCACATCAACCAGCTCTCGAAATGGCGCTTGCAGTGCACCATCAATGCGATTACGGGCACGGCGCTGCTGCCAGTAACTGCGAAAAACCCCCTTAGAAGTTCTGAAAGTAACTTCCGCAAAACATTCCGCCGTATGCCTGGTGATAATCTCATTGCTATTTTTAGAGAGTTTATCTAAGCGCGGGGTACGACCATAAAGAGCCAGAGTGATCGCATCTAAGATGGTGGTTTTTCCTGCACCGGTGGGGCCTGTGATCGCAAAGATACCATCATCGAGATAGGCGTTATGGGTAAAGTCGATGGACCATTCGCCTTGCAGTGAATTTAAATTTTTAAAACGGACCTGTTCTATTTTCACAATAATTCTCTATCAACTCATGCGTTATAATCTCGCTCTTGCAGGTTCTGAATCACCTCAAGATAGCTCTCCATCAATATCTTTCGTTGTGTCTCTGGAATGTTGTGCGCATTCATGCAGCGTGTAAACACATCGGTATAGCTCAGATTATCCAGTGTCTCCGATTCATGGGCCCTGTGTAGGGTATGCTCCATAATCCGCTGGTTTTTAATGCGTAAAATCTCTATTTTACTCTTCTCAACCGCTTTTTGGAGTTTTTGACGGTAATCACCGATCACCTCCCCCCCCTGATAGATAATCTCCAACCAGACATTCACATCCCAACTTTTAAGCTGCCCTATACGATTAAAAATCTCCGGCCAATCGCCTTGAATACGTTCTAAAAACTGGATTGTAGGCACAGGAATTTCAGAGACTTCTGGTGGACTATCGGTACAGTTATTGGTGGGAAATTCAACCAGCAGTACTTTTTTAAGTTGTTTGGCTTCACCAAAGCCCATTGGAAGAGGCGAACCAGAGTAGCGCTGTGTCGAAGATTTGGCGACCTTTTGCGCCACATGTAGATGACCTAAAGCGAGATAATCGATACATTCAGGAAAGGTTTGTGCATTAATCTGCCCTAATGTACCCACATAAAGAGAGCGCACCCCATCATCACTAATAGTCTTTCCGCCCGCTGTAAACAGATGTCCCGTCGCCACAATGGGCACCGGATAGCTCTGCTGATTACGTATCTCTTCGGCCTTCTTACAGATCCTAAAATAATGGTTTTGAATACCTTGACGCAGCTTATGCTCTTTATCTGAGAAGCTCTCTTCTGCGACGGATTGTCGAATATCGCGATCACGAAGATAGGGTACAGCACAGAGAATCAGTTCAATCTGGTTTTGCTCATTATGAAGAATCAAAATATCATCGGCTGGATTTTTTGCCGCCCGCCCGATCACATGGATATTTAAGGCGTGAAGCAGGGTTTTTGGTGCATCCAGAAAGGTGGGAGAGTCATGGTTACCTGCGGTAATCACCACATGACGACAGCATGTGTCAGAAACACGATGCAAAAACTGATAATAGAGCCGTTGGGCACGGTTACTGGGAGTGGTGGTATCAAAGATATCTCCCGCCACCAAAAGTGTAGTCACCTGCTCCAGTTCGATCAATTGCAAAAGCCAATGAAAAAAGAGTTCAAACTCCTCATCACGCTTTCGGCCAAAGAGTGTCCGCCCAAGATGCCAATCAGAGGTGTGAAGAATTTTCATCCGTTTATCATCCACAGCATGAGCGTTCCAACAATGATGAATCGTTTAAACTACACACACACAAAACGCCACATTAATGCTCTGCATAACGTTCTTTGATCTTGATCACTTCAGGAAGGATCTCTACAAACAGATCAACCAGTTGTGGATCAAAATGCGTCTCCTTATCCTTTTGCATTCGCTCAATCGCCTCTTCGACTGTCCACGCCTCCTTATAGGGACGCGCCGTGGTCAGAGCATCGAATACATCCGCAATCGCGATGATACGTCCCACTAAAGGGATATCCTCGCCCTTCAATCCTTTAGGATAACCGCTGCCATCCCACTTCTCATGATGGGTCAGAGCAACGGTATAGGCCATCTGCATGAGTGGGTGATCACTCTGGCTGATAATCGAAGCACCAATGCCAGGATGACGACGCATAATGGCCCATTCGTCATCATCTAATGGCCCTGGTTTTAACATGACATGATCAGGTATACCAATTTTTCCAATATCATGCATGGGGGCCGCATTTAAAATCATCTTACAGGTCGCTTCATCAAGTCCCAAGGCTTGCGCTAAAAGATAGGCGTATTTACTCATTCTAATGACATGAAGTCCGGTTTCATTATCCTTAAACTCCGCTGCACGACCAAGCTTGCGGATAATATCCAAACGGGTCTCTTCTGTCTCCTGTACTGCTTTTATCAGCGCCTGATTCGCATCCTCCAGCTGTTTCATGGTCTGGTTAAGATCTTCGGTTCGTTCAGCCACCTGGTCTTCCAGATCCCGCCTTTGATTGGCCAATGCCAGATGGGTTTTTACACGCGTTGTCACGACCGGCGGACTGATCGGCTTCATGATAAAGTCCGCTGCACCCAGCATAAGTCCTTTTATCTCATCTTTGACCTGATCCATCGCAGTCAGAAAAATAATGGGAATATTCTTTGTTTCCTTTTCTGCCTTCAAACGACGACACACTTCGTATCCGTCCATATCTGGCATCATGATGTCCAACAGAATCAGATCGGGTTTCTGAGCGTTGGCAATCTTGAGCGCCAAGGTTCCATTCACTGCCAGCAGTACGTTGTATTGCTGGCTGAGTATGCCTTTGACAACATCTAAGTTTTCCTTTGTGTCGTCTACGACCAGAATTTTCTGCTTTTCCATCTTAAGGATTCCTTTTTGGATCGTAAGATTGTCGATGATCGATCATCCATGGTCACGCACTTCATTATTATTGTCCATAGAAGACAATAACATTTGAATCTCTTTAGCGGCCAGGTCAAAGTCATAATCGGCCAGGGCCAGGGATGCCCTTTGCAACACACCATCACACGCCTCATCACCAACTTGTGCTTTCAGCTCTTCCAGCATGATCTCAGCATTGGCGCTATACTGGGTGATATGTTCCAGAATCGTATTTAACCGCTCCTTTAGATCATCGGGCAACGGCGCTTTTTTCTGAATAATCGGCGCTTTTCCACCTGCTTTTGCTTGGGTGAGTCCCTGCTTGATCTCTGTTACAATCTGACGCAGTTGCTCATCCAGAATTTCCACCTGAGATGCAAGGGATTCCTTATTTTCACCGCGCAGTGTTTTTTCTACTGTCGCAGCCGCTTGTTGCAGGATATCCGCACCAATGGTTCCAGCAACACCTTTTAGCGTATGACTCAGACGTATGGCAAGCACTGAGTCACCCTGCTGTATCGCTCTGGTCATCGCATCGGTCGTGTTACTCTGATTTTCAACAAAGCGCTCCAGTAGCGAGATATAAACCGCTATTTTACCTCCTGTCCTTGCCAGACCACGCTCGATATCAATGCTGGGAAGGTCTAAGGATGGAGCAGCCGCATAAGTTCTCTGTTCAGATGCGAAATTAAAATCCATGTTACCCAAAGGAAGCCATGAAGAGAGCACTTGAAACAACTCTTTGGGCTCTACGGGTTTAGAGATATGATCATTCATACCCGCATCAAGACACTTCTCTCGATCCCCGATCATGGCATTGGCGGTCATGGCAATAATCGGGAGTGTTTTCATCGCTGAATGAGAACGGAGGGTACGGGTCGCCGTGTAGCCATCCATCACAGGCATCTGGATATCCATTAATATGGCATCAAACGCCCCAGTCAGCGCGACATCGACACCCTCTTGGCCATTACTGGCAATGGTGACATCAATCCCTGCCATACCAAGCAGTTCAGAAGCAACCTGTTGGTTGATCTCGTTATCTTCGACCAATAAAATCCGCCGGCCTTTCATTGTGGTGGGTTGACTCTCTTCTCTCTTACGATCCGACTGGCTGGATCGATTTTTTTCAGGGGCCAAAGTCCGTTTGAAACACGCTGTAAAGTGAAAAGTACTGCCTCCTCCAGGTGAACTTTCAACCCAGATCTCTCCTTTCATCAGTTTGGTGAGTCGTTTGCTGATGGAGAGTCCTAAACCGGTACCACCATACTTTCGGGTCGTCGAACCGTCCGCCTGATGAAAGGATTGAAATAGATTCTGCATCTGCTCTTCGGTCATACCGATGCCAGAGTCACGAATGGAAAATTGCAGCGTGATTTCATTGGCCTCCTGCCCGGCTATAATCACCTCCAGCTCAACTCCTCCTTGTTCTGTAAACTTAATTGCATTACCAATCAGATTGAGCAAAATCTGTCGTAGTCTTAAAGGATCACCCAACAGATAGACTTGGTTGTTACAATGGCATGAAACCTGAAATGTCAGTCCCTTCTCCTGAATTTTAACCTGCATAAGTTGGGTGATCTCTGTTAAAAGTTCATCAAGAGAAAAATCGATCGATTCTAAGTCCAGTTTACCTGCTTCAATTTTGGAGAAGTCGAGAATATCGTTAATGATCTGAAGCAGTGCTTTGGCTGCGCCATGAACCTTCTCAATATAGTCCTGTTGTTGACGATTGAGTCCGCTCTGTAGTGCCAAATGACTCATGCCAATAATGGCATTCATCGGTGTGCGAATTTCATGGCTCATATTGGCCAGAAAGTCACTTTTAGCCTGGTTCGATTTTTCTGCTCTCGATTTGGCTTCGGTCAACTCTTCTAGCATACGTTGCCTTTCGGTCACATCTCTGGCCATGGCTGTAAAATGCTGCTGGCCTGATGATTTCCAGGAAGAGAGCACAACCTCCAATAAAATTTCCTTACCATCCTTCCGAAGTGCAGGGAGTTCCAGCGTCTGACCTGCATGTTCAAGAAAGCCGCGATCCACAGCATTCTTAAGTCCCTTTTGATGACCATCCTGAAGATGGGATGGAACCACCGCTGTGAGTCGCTGGTTCAACACTTCGGCCTCCTGATAGCCGAATGTTTTGGTCGCCGCCTGATTCCAGAAGATAATTTTTCCCTTTTCATTAATAGTGATAATGGCTTCATGCGCGGTACTGGCGACCTGACGGAAACGCTCTTCACTCTCACGCAATACGCGTTCTGTTTGAAGACGTTCTGTGATATCACGAAAGACGATCACTGAACCCCGTATCTGACTGTTCATAATCAACGGCACAACGCTGATCGATACAGGATAACGGATACCCTGACGGTGATGAAGCATCTGTTTATCAGAACGCCACATCTGACCGGTACGGATTGCAATAAAGAGGGTACTGTTCTGACCGATCGCTGGTAATGGGTCCATCTCCTGCAAAGCGCTCTCCGAATACTCTCCCTGATTACAGATAAGATTCTGGAATGGTTTTGAGAGCGCCTCCTCTGAAGACCAGCCCATAAGACGTGAAGCTTCCTGGTTGATAAAGGTGGTATCTCCGTGTGAATCCACAGCAATCACACCCTGTCCTATGGCATTGGTTAACGCTTCTAAGAAACGGCGATTGCGTTCGGTCTCCGCCTCCAACCGTTTATGATCACTGATATCTGTACGAATCGAGATATATTGAAATGGAACGCCTGTCTCATTGACAAAGGGTACAATTGTGGAACTAACCCAATATGTTGATCCATCACAGGAACGATTCTTGATATCGCCGTGCCAGGTATGACCATTGGTGATCGTTTGCCACATGTTCTTAAAAAAAGACCTTGGATGATCACCGGATTGCACGATTCGGTGATTCTGTCCAATCAGTTGAGACATTGCGTAACCACTGATCTCAATAAACTTTCTGTTTGCATAGGTGATATTACCTTTGGCGTCAGCGATACTGACAATGGCATGTTGGTCGAGCGCCTCTTTAAAAAATTTTAACTCCTTGAGTGTTGCATTGAGCTTCCGGGTATTCGCTTTGAGTTGGGCAAAAGCCATTTTATTATGGGTGACCAACCATAATATTACTGAAAAAATAATAATGAACGATATGATAATAAAAGCAACGATATAAGCAAGACCAAGTTGGTTTTCTGAACTGATACTGCTGGCCGGAAGGGTGATCACCTGCAATCCACGAATTTCGCCTACTTTCCAATCACGCTTTGGTGTATCAGGGTGATGATTATGACAATCAATACATTTTTGATCCATGCGCATAGGCGTAGCAAAAAAAAGTGTTTCTTCGCTGTTTTCAGAGAAAATCTCAGAATATTGGTTTATTGAGGAGTTACGAAAGGCCTCGAAAGCGCGGCGTTCGAAGTGATTCAATTTTCTGGCACCACGCCAGGGAAAGGGATGGTGACTGACGATCTGAATCTGTATGTTGCGTATCTTGCGATTGATCTGTCTGGCCAGATTGATGGTCATGGTTGCTGGAATGGGGATTGCGTGGAGCTGTTCGCGATAGTTATGGGTGACAGCGATATTTGATCCTTCGATCCGTGAAAGAATCTCTTTGGCGTAGAAATCACGTACGGCCTTAATAATGTTAGCGTAATTTTTGGCTGCTTCAATCAGCGTTTTCTCCTCAATACTGCGTGAATGCCAGTAAGAGAGCAGAACCAATGTTGTGCCGATCCCCAGAGCGGTGATAAAAATCAGTCCTACACCTAACGAGGTGACGGTACGATAGGGAACGGCCTCCTCATGGGTTGTGCGATGAGGATTCGATTGTCTATCCGTGGGATGGTCACTCATTGTTCTTCATCCATCTGCTGGATTCGGATTTGGGCAACAAAACTGGTAAAACGCCAGATAATCAGCGCGATGGCAAATAGAATACCAGCCAACATCGGAATCAGCTTGGTCTTAACGGCGAGGGCAAGGTCATCTGCAAAACGAATGGTGGTGGAACGGTCGGTATAGAGTTCCGTTACACCAATAATCTCATCATTATGATCCCTGATCGGAATATAACTGGCCACCAGATCGCGTCCATACACCTTGTTGCCATCCAGTCCTGAGAATTGACGACGATGACTTACCTTACTGGAGAGTTGACCACGCATGGCGGCTTCAAAGCCTGGATAGCCGCGTTTATCACCACCAATTTGAGAGAAATCACTGGAATAAACAGTGATCCCATTGATGCTAAAAATTTTCACTTTGAGAATATCCGTACCCAACATAAAAGCACGGACACGTTTATCCACCCGATTGCGTTCTTCTTTGGTGAGTATCGACTTGGTCGCCCTATTATCGGCTGTCAGTTGCAGATCCTGTTGCAGTTCTGGGTAGACTTCGTTGATAAAAATGCGCGTAATGGCGGCATTGCCCGATTGCGTTGCCCGGGTAATGGCGGTATTGAGTGCTTGGCTTACTGAGTCAGTGATAATGATATAGATACCGATAACCAACAACAGGTTGAACACCAAAGAGAAATAGGGAAATTTCAGAGAGGATGGCGATTTCTGGCGCTGTGATGACATTGATGATAAACCTTTGTTATGGATTTTGCAGGAACGTTTCTCTAATAAAATACCCTTATACACACTGATAGAGTCATGAGATATCGCTATTGTGCGAGCGACCCATCTAATTTATCTTAAATTTCATATGCCCTTTGATCAAATAAAATTAATATGTTCCGGTGCGTTTTTCAGATCCCAGAGAAATTTATTTAGATAATCCTGACGACACCCCATGGCACAATCTTTATGCACATCCACTGAACGCACGATATCTTCATGCACCTGCCAGTAACGTTCTCCCTTAACCATATCATAGAAAGACGATTTTGTGATATCACCAATATAAAAACGTTCCTTATTAAAAAAAGGCCCACAAGGATAGACTTTGCCATTACCTGAGATCTGCGCTAGGAAGGGTGTCCCATAACAGATATCATATTTACGAATGCCCTCCTTATAAAGATTAGTCTCCTCGGCGGCATTAATCTTTGCCCATTTGATCTGCACATTATAGTGAGGCGTTGACAATTTTTCAGCCTCTTTGAGGGTCTTCTCCACCTTCTGATAATCACGGTAATCGATGCCTAACTCCTGATATTCTGAGTCGGCACACTGTTTCACCACAAAGTAGTCTACACCCAGTTCTCTACCCAGTTCAGCCTCTTTTAATACTTGATCAAAACATTCTGGAATCAATACCATCTGTAATCCCAGAGTGCAGGGATAGTTATGTTTTCTCTTTAAGGTAACTAAGGTGCGGATCTTTTCAACCAGCATCTCAAAGTTACGGTCAGAGGATTGGTGTACTCTTCGGAATCCTTCTTTTGTACCAGCGGAGAGGTTGATCCGCATAAAGGTGGCATCGCGCAGAATATCTTCAGCACGATCCATATCTAAAAGGATGCCATTGGTACCGATGCCGATATCCACACCAGAAGATTTTGCTAAGACCACCGCATCATAGAGTGCGGGGTTGAGGGTCGGTTCGCCGTCACCGATAAAGCCGATGGATTTTACTTTTAATTTTCCACAGTCTTTGATGAATTGGAGCAGGGGTTCTCGTGGAATCAGGGTTCCTTTAGTCATGTTTTGTACTACAGCGTAGCAGTATATGCAGGCGGTATTACAAAATTTAGTCAAGCCCATATCGATATGGATGGGTGAGAAGCGTTCTCCTTTTTGCCATGCCTGTACACGATCTAGGTGGTACATCATTTTATGGCCGTCGAGTCTGAAGCGCTCTTTTTTATTGCGGAAGCTAGGGCCGGTGAAGCGGTTGGGAATGTGTTCGCTGGGGTCTTGGAATTGTTTTACCCGCATCATGCCCATTTGGTCTTCGAAGTGGATTTTTTGGACGGTTTGTCCGCGGACGGCTTTAACATCAGAGTATTGTGTGGTGAGTTGTTGGCGGTCCACGATTTGTCGGTCGGTGCGGATTTTGTGGCCTTTTTTGATGGTTGGTGGGGTATCTTTTTTATTGTCCATGGCGACAGCCTAAAAGACAAAGGTGCATGCGGTGGGGTCTGGGGAGGTATGCAATACCTCCCCAGTCTAGGGGTGCAGGGGAGCGAAGCGTCCCCTGCTCGCCGAAGGCGAAATGCTCGAATGATCCAACAAATTCTGAAACCATAACCATATTACCTCAAAAATTATACATTCCCAATCTCTTAATTATTCATAAATCAATCTATAAACCAACATCAGGAAACCGCCCTGTATAAGTAGGTGCTGGAATATCCCAAGGCTTTTGACGCGTTAAACGCCCCTTAGCCTCCTTTATATCCGCCTCTATCCCTCCCACCATTTTCATAATTCTCTCTGCAATCTGGGCACAGGAAGGATAATAATCATCCGTCAAATAGTGTGATGTAGGTGTTGGAATATCGGGCAGTGTAATCCGTTGGGGGGATTGAGATAAAGATTGAAAGGCTTTCTCTGAAACTTGCGCAATAATCTCTGCACTCACACCAAAAGCGCTCCAACCGGTATCGAGCACCATAAGATGACCTGTTTTCTGTACCGATGCAATCACCGGTTCAATATCCAAGGGTTGAAGAGAGATCATATCGATAATCTCCAACTCCAAGCCATAATCCTTTAAGACTTCGGCCACCCACAGCGCTTCTAAGGTCATTAAAGAGAGCGAAGCAATCGTGATATGCCTACCATCACGCACCTTCTTTGCCTTAGAGAGCGGTGTTTTATAATAGCCTTCATCCACCATACCACGCATATTATAGAGCCACCGATGTTCAAAGGTGATCACCGGGTTGTTCTCCTCTATGGCGCTGATGATCAATCCTTTGGCATCTGCGGGTGTGGTGGGCATAATCACTTTTAAGCCAGGGATATGGGCAAACAGTGATTGCAGGCTCTGAGCATGTTGTGGACCCTGTCCCCAACCGCGACCAATCAGGGTACGAATTACCAGGGGTACACCGCGACCATGAGGAAAAAGATAGCGCCACTTTGCGGCATTATTGACAATCTGATCCATCGAGAGCAGGGCAAAATCGTTGCGTTGATGAATCAGTACAGGCCGCATTCCCCCCAGTGCAGCACCAATACATATCCCGGTCATGCCATTTTCAGCCAGAGGCATATCCTGGACCCGCTCCTCGCCAAAATGGTGTTGCAACCCTTGTGTTGTACCAAAAATTGCATTTGGATCGGGCACACCTTCACCGATGACAATTACCCGGTCATCATGATCCATGGCCATAAAGAGCCCTTCACGCAACGCCTCTTTATAGCTGATTAAATGCTCTCTGTTTAAACGCATTTTAAAAACCTATGGTGCAAACAGATCATTAAAGAGTACGTCCGTGGTTGGCGGGGGGCTCTTTTCGGCAAAGAGAAAAGCTTCGGTAATTTTCTTCTCGATATCCTCAAGCATACAGGCCATGCGCGTATCCTGCCAAAGATCCTTCTTTTTAAGGATATTTTCCATCTGTTTTAGGGGACAGCGCGCTTTCCACTGTTTTAATTCACCGGGCTTGCGATAATTTAAGTGGTCGTTATCCTTAGGCCCCACATGGCTTAACCAACGATGGGTGAGGAGTTCAATAAACTGTGGTTGCCGTTGACGCGCCTGCTGAATCGCTTGTCGGCTAATTGTATAGACCGCTTCTGCCCGATTACCCTCACCATAATGGGTCTCTAAGCCGTGTGCCTTGGCAATATTATGGATTGCTCTTTGGGGCTGCCGCTTTGATCGTGGTGTAAAGACCGAATATTCGTTATTTTCGCAGACAAAGATCACTGGGAGTTTTTTTAACGCCGCAAAGTTCATGCTTTCGTGCAGCACCCCTTCTTCAAAGCAGCCATCACCAAAAAAAACCACCGAGACCAGATCTTTCTTCTGTAGGGCAAAAGACCACGCCATCCCCACAGCTAAGGGTATGGTTCCACCGACAATCGGCACCGCACCTGCAAAGCCCTGTTCTAGATCCTGGAGATGCATCGAGCCGCCACGCCCCTGACAACATCCTTGAGACTTACCGTACATCTCTGCGATCAACGGGTTTAACGCGCCCCCTTTAGCCAGATAATGTCCATGGGCGCGATGGTGGCTAAACACCTGGTCTTCTTGCCTTAAACCATAACAGACGCCAGCGGCTATGGCTTCTTGTCCCAGACAGAGATGCGTTGGACAGCGCATTTTCTGTTCCGCATAATGCAGCGCAATGGCCTCTTCAACGCGGCGGATAAGCAGCATAATACGATAAAGTTCTAGCAGATCGCGCTCTTCCATGGCCTTGTTTTTTGGCTGATTATATTAAAACAGATAGTGCTTAGGGGGACTTTATTGGCAATTTTTCAAGCTGTCAATGGGTCCCCTTTAAAGAGATGGCTCAAATCTGACCTTAAAACAGCCGTTCCAAAGCGCTGCGATCTCTTAATCATCGATCACTAGTTTTTCATCACTTAAATCGGACTTTTCAACAGTTTGATACAGTCTCTCTGCCAGCAATGCAATGATACTCAAGGCCGATTCAAAATAGTGTTCCAAAATTTCCAGCAATGATTTTTTATCGATCGACAACAGGTGCGCTTCGGTCATGGTCTTAACCGATGCAAAATGGGGGGTATCGGTGAGCAGGGCAATTTCACCAACAACAGAGAGCTTATCAAGCTGGGCAAACTCCACATCCTGATCATAGACACGCAACAGACCAGAAACCACAATAAAGAGCTTATCTCCCGGATGATCTTTCTCTAAAATCACCGCACCTTGCTCATAAAAATGTTCCTGTACTTTTCCGACAATATTTAACAGATCCTTCTCTGGTATCGTACGGAAGAGTGAGACCATACGTAGAAGCGTAAATTTATCAAAGGAGGTGAGTGAGCGCTCCGCTTCTTCGGAACGATCATTTTCTAAAGTGGACGAAGATTTCAGTGGCCGATTTGTTGCAGCATAACGCGATTGAAAATCTAAGAGACGCCGACATAAAAAACGGACCGTTGCCAGCGTCACCGAAAAGCGATTTTCCATAATGCTTTTAAAGTCTTCTCGTGCAATCGCCAGCAAAGATACGTCTGTTTTTGCAACCGCCGAGAAGAGGCGGGGTTGATCGTGTAGCCATTCGA
>JBQGBW010000005.1:0-79859 GCA_052043475.1 Magnetococcales bacterium HHB-1 | reverse complement strand
AAGTTTTTAGCAATCCTAAACCTGTGCGTCTTTTACAAACATTTTTTTCTTTTCTCTTAAAAGAAGACAATGATATAGTCCTTGATTTTTTTGCAGGGTCTGGGGTTACAGCAAAGGCCATTTTTGAAAGCAATGCCAAGGATGCGATTGCTCGGCGTTTTATATTGATTCAATTGCCTGAATCTTTAGATCTCAAGAATAAGGAGCATCAATTTGCAACCTCTTATTGTTCTGAGCATAATTTGAAACCAGCTCTTTCCGAAATCACCAAAGAGCGCCTCCGTCGCGCTGGCCAAAAGATTAAAGAGGAGAACCCTCTCTTTGCAGGTGACACCGGCTTTCGTGTTTTCAAATTGGATAGCAGCAACATCCATCCTTGGAATCCAGAGCGCGATCATCTTAAAGATTCACTTTTCAGCCATGAAGAGCACCTGGTGGAAGGCCGCAGTGAACAGGATCTACTATTTGAACTGCTGCTCAAGTTTGGTCTGGATCTGACCGTTCATACCGAAGAGAAAACCATTGCTGGAAAAACAGTCTATAGCATAGGATTAGGAACGCTCATGGTCTGTTTTGCCGAAGAGATCAAACGTGATGAAATTGAGCCTTTAGCCAATGGAATCGTCGCATGGTGGGAGGAGCTGGACCCCATCGTTTCTGTGCAACTGATTTTCCGTGATAACAGTTTTGCAGATGACATCATCAAGAGCAATCTGGCCGCTCTGCTACAGCAGGGTATCCCCTCTAATCGATTGGCGGAAATTCGCAGTCTGTAGCCACTTTAACGCCTCTATATATATCATTGTTGATCAAATTTTAGGGGAGGTTTGGTGTAGAGTTCAGGCATCTTTTTGCCCTTCCTGAAAAAAGCAAAAAAAAAGCCGCCAGGGTTGCGCGTGCCAAGGACGAATCCAAGGTATAGGCGTGGCGACTATGTTATGCATCTTATACACGATTTGGCTAAGAAATGCAAGCAGAATTCTGTTTTTGATCAACCCAATGTTTCCAAGTCGTATAAATTACAGAAGATTCAAGGTTGCCCCATCCATGAAGCACTTTACAGATACAAGTTTGGGTGCGATATGCAGATGAATGATGGCCTCAGACGTGGGATGGTAGATCATCGTCATCTCCTGTTCTCCAGCGATTTTATCTGGCTGTCCGACGATGTTGATGATCTCATTGATGGTCATGCCACGGCAAAGCTGTCGAAAACGGGACTGCCAGTCAGAATCCGCCGATATTGGCGCATAGGTTGAGGTTGATTCAAGATCATCGATTGTGATCACACCAACCAGAACCTGCTCGCTGGGCTTATCAAGCCGCAACATGAGCACTTCTCTCTTTTCGTTCTGTCGGCCAAAGTTGGTGAAGGCGGTTACAGTCACTGTGCAAGGACCGTATAAACTTTGTTGGGAAGAGCCGTAGTAGTGGGCTTTAATGGTGTAGGTGCCTGGAATGGCTTTTTTTAATACATACTCTTCTGGGCCATAGCCTTGAGTAAAATCCCGGGAAACCAATCCGCCGATCTCTGTTCTGTTGTGGCTGTAGTAGGCATGTTCACCTGTGGGCTCAAAAACATGCAGATCAACATCAGTAAGGTCGGCGTCCCAGGACATGCTGATGCGGATATCGAGGTCTAAGTGACGCAGAATACGGGAATCGATCTGTTTGGGAATCTGGATATTCTGTTTAGTTGCAAGATGAATGAGACGGTTTAACTCCATAAGGGCAATAATTTCGATCTCAGGAAAGTTATTCCATCTTTCTGAGATCACTTTGTAGAGCAGCATCATGGCGCGGGAGGCATCTTCTTCTGAGCCCTCGCCACACTCCCAACGTTGGGCTAAAGCCAGCGCCAGATCGCGGTAGGATTGGGGCTCATCATCCCGAAGATGGTGTACGCGTTCTAAGATGGTGATGGCCATGGTCAGTTCATTGGCCTGCTGTAGTCGCCAGGCGTACATGCGCAGTAAGGCGGGGTTCTCTAAAGCCATCTCAACAAGATTTGAGAGAATGCGCAATCCAAGGCTGTGTTGATTTTGAGCAAAAAAATGGTCGGCACAATCAAAGAAAAAAGCGGGACTTTCTGAATAGTGGGGGCGTTGCTTTAGATAAACTTTATATTTCTGCTCCACTGATACGGACCCAAGTGCGGTGAGGTAGGGGGTATTCGGTTGCCAGGGTTTGATGGTGATACAGCCTGTTGGGGAGGGGGAAGCATCACCGGTTTGTGCTACGGATAGATCTTCTTCTGAGTCATTAAGAGAAAGAGAAGCAGCAGGTGCAGCCAGGCTCATGATATGAGAGCCCGTCTCTTCTTGTAACATATAGCTGGCTTCTTCTTCCAATTGCCCTCCCATCGAAGGTTGTGTTGATGGGGGTCTTGGGGCTGTTTTGGCTTCTTGCTCTTTTTTGATCCAGGCAGAGTAGAAGTCGGTTTCCCACCAGGTGATTCGTTTCTGCCAGAGATTGATCACGGATTCAATCTGTTTTTGATGACGCTGTTTCTCTTTCGAGTGTTGTTGTAATCGTTGCTGTTTAAACTGTTTTAACATCTCAGGGCGAGATGCTGGCGGCTCAATGTCATACTCCAGATACTGTTCAAGATGCTCCAGAACCAGAAGAGAGGTTCCTGGGGTTACTAAGCCAAACCGACGTCCTAGATTGATAACCTCTTCAGAATCTTCATCACCAATCAGTGCCATTTTTTGTGCTTCTAAGCCTGCCCATGCGCGCCCTATGGTTTTACTTTGATTGGAGGCGTTGGTGGTGGATAGCGTTATTTCTGAGGGTGTTCCCCTCCACTGTAGTGTGGCAGTGGTTGATGTTATGCGGCCCATGATATTAAAACGGCCATGGCGATGATTCACATGGAGATCTGTGCAGTGTGTTGACTGTGTAATATGTAGGGGCTTTTGTCGGATTGTAATCTGATGCAGTGCGGATTCTTCTGATATGCGCAGCAGGTTAACAAAGCTTCCCCCTGTTTTTTGCGCCAGATAATTGAGCAGTGTACTGTTATTATCAGCCAGGCTTGTGATCGCGATTATGGGGATATCTCCCATGGTGGGCAGTCCGCGTTCAATGTTTCCTAAGCCATCACTGAATAGTAGCCATGCTTCTGTGGTGGCGTGCGGTGGTGTCGCAAAGTTTAGTCTCTTAAGATTGGTGCCACCATCCATGGGCTGTTTTTTTAGATGATCTATCAGAGCCTCGTTATCCCGATGAAATGTTCTGATTTCTGTCTCAACGGTGTCGCGGAAAACCAGGAGATCGATCACAGTGTGATTCCAGATCTCAAGCAGTTGTGTGAGCAGTTTTAGGTCTCGATCAATGGTGGTTCTGCTGCCAGAGCCATCCCAGGCGATGGCAATGCGTTTGGGTTGCCAGTTTTTGGTATTTTTTTTCGCTTCTGCCTGATGATGGCTGAGACAGAAAAAAGTATCTCCAGAGTCGTGTTTTTCGATGGTTATAAACTGTTCGGGCAGGTTGGGAAGGTCGATTCGCAGGTCTTCGCAGGCCACGCCCTGGGTCAGCTTGGCCTTCGCTTCCCAGTTCTCTTGCCAGCGATTCAGTGAGAGATTACCAAGGCCACCGCTTATCTTGGGCTTCACCGGTGCCTGAATAACCTTGATTGCTAATGAGACCTGTCTTAGATGGGCTGCATAAGCTAAGGGGAGATGGTAGGCGGCGTTATTGTTTTTTATAATCAGATCATTGATATAGGTGATCTCTACGGTTCGTGTGCCTCGGGCAGGAATGGGATAGATGCGTGTTCTGTAGATATTTCCCTGGACCTGTTCCACAATTCCAGGATCAACGCCCTTGCGCTCTTCGGCTTCTAAGATTTGTCGTGCCTCCTGTTTTGGAACCACTACACCATGAACCATCTCTCCCTCAATATCCAACGCATAGCCACAGACAACGGCATTGTCTGGAAGGGGGAAGGTGAGGTTGCCCTCGAGATCGCGAGGGTTGGGGTTGAAGAAACGCATGGTTTGCGTGGTTTCAGCCAACAGGCCGGTGACGGTGACCTGGATCTTAAGGCTCTGCAATACAATCTCTTTTTCATTCTCTGGAACCGCAACATAAGGCAAATCGTCTGTGACCTTGAACTGACGGTCTTGTGTTCTAAAAAAAGAGAACATGTGTGCCTCCTGTTTGGGGTTTATGTTACGCAGAGTAAGAGGTTATGGATGATAGATATTGCCATTTTTTTATCATGAAAAGCTTATAACTCAATATTTTCAGGGGCTTCTTCTTTTCCGTCATTTTCTTTTTGCTCTGATTCTTTTTGCTCTGATTTTGCTATTTCGTCCTTATTAAATAAAGTCTCTTCGAGATCTTTGAGCCACCCTTCAATTACTTCTTTATGTAGGCTATGTGCTTTTGTTCTAAGAATACCATCATCTGTTTCTCCCAGATAGGGTTGCCACATGAGCAATGGATTATCAACCTCTTCAATAAATGCTTTACATAAATTGAGACACATATCTGGACTGACACTTTTTCTGTTGACGATATTATCTTCTGCTTTCTCAATGGGATCATCTAATGCGGTATCTAACCAGAAAACAGGGTAGGTGCGGCCATCCAATACCCCTTTCAGTTTTTCCCGTCCCTGGTATCGTATTTTTGGGATGAATAATTCAATGGGATCTTTATCATTTTTTTTCTCTGACTCAGATAGGCGCTGTCTTTTATTGAGCAGATCCTTCTGCACATTAGCCAGAATAAAAAGAAGTTCAAGGGAAATGGGCATCCTTCTCTGTGAGGCGAAGTTACATAATCTAAATCCTATATCCATAGAAGGACCAATAAAATCAAGAAAGTTATTGTCTTTGTTTTTTGTCTTATAATACTCTTTTAGTTGCGATAGTAATATTGCAATTGTATTTGACAACCTCTCTTTTCTAGCTTCTTTTTTAACTTCTGCAGGAATTGAAACTTTTAATACGACTTCACTATTAATGACGGGAAAGCCTGCGACCCAGGCTGCCATTTTGACATCTAATGCAGGATAATTTTCTCGAAGCTCTTTTCTGAATACCTTTGCTGCGATGATCCATGCGCGTACAGCCCAACATGCTTGAAAGCTATGTTCAATAAGATAGCAGTAGATTAATTCATCACCAGCCGCTTTCCATAGTTTTGGAGAGTGGGCGTTTCCATCATTTTTATCTTTGATTATTTCGAGATCTTTCAACTCTTGTATTGCTTTACGCCACTGTTTTGCAAACTGATACTGGAATTGTTGATAAAATTCGATAAATGGGTCACGCCAATCTATACCATGATGAATTTTTTTAGTGGACATCATTCGGCTCTGTTTTAAGGCTGTAGATCCGACCAGATCAATGCTTAAAAAGAGCCGTAATCGAGATTTTAGGTAATATGGTTGAGATGTTTTGTTCTTTGTATTGCTATTTTTACTCATCTTCTATCAACCCCAATGCCTTGGCACGGATCTCTGCGGCTGAATAGGAAACACCAAACTGATCTGCGATGTTCACTAAATTCTCAGAGTGTTCTCTGAATGCTTCTTTAAACAGTTCACTTGGCATCAGGAATCCGGCGGCAAACCAGTTTGCTTCCCACTCAATTCGGCCTGTACCCGCTCTTGTGCAAACCATACGCCCAAGAGATTTCCCTTCTTCTTTTTCTGGAATCAGGTAGTGCAGTACATAATGTCCGAGTTCGTGAGCCACTGTAAATCTGTCTCGACTGGCGCTTGTGTAGGTGGAGAGAAAGATTGTAAAGTTACGTCTACTTTCAATCACCACAGATCCGCTGTCGCCCTCCTTAAAGTCCCATGGATCTTTATATTTAATGCGACCGCCAGCTTGATCAATGGCTTTTACAATATCTCCATTGGGGGCATAGTTGAGCTGTTTTGCAATCTTAGCACCGAGTTTATAGATGCTTCTTTTTGTAAAACCGCTCGCTTTAGGTTGCGTTTCCATTGTAGAAGCTCCTATTCATAAATTATGTGATGTTATCATTGTGACTAGAGCTACTAAGGAGTGCGTTGGTTATCGGACATGATCTGCTCTAAAAGCCGTATGGATGGGGAAAGCTTCTGTGTCTTGATATCATTAAGTGATTAGAACACTTTAATAACTATATCATAGTTATCCTCTATTGGTCAAAACGATATTTCTATGTTAATTATACATTTTTTTATGTCAATCATATGTTTTTATTGAGATTTAATATAAAAAAACCGCTAAGAATATCTTAGCGGTTTTTTGCTCTTGATCTATTTAGAATGAGCATGAAGCAACGGATGGTGAGAGGATTTTCTCCAGTTCACGGATCTGTCGGACAATCTCCTCCATTCGTTCTCCAGAGATATGGTTGATGGTATGATCGGAATCTTTATCCATCACATAGACCATCAGTTTTTTCATCTCCGGATCCATTTTAAACTGTAGAGAGGAGAAGCTGGATAGATGATCAACAATATCACCAACCAACATCTCTAAATCTGCTTTATCAGGCACCTCTTCACGATGCACAACCCTATTATCGTCATTTGAGCCGATGGCTTGTGCTGCTCTATTGAGTGAAGAGATGGCGATGGGCTGAGTTCCGGTGGGAGTATCAGTCCAATGATCAAGGTTTTTCATCGATATATCCTCCTCATTCAGAAGAGATGATGCGCGCTTTAACTTCTCCTGATGATAATTAAGCATTTTTGCTTTTGGGATTATCGTTATAAACCAAGAGTCCTAAACATCTAAGAGCAGTGGTCTGCTCCCATTTTATCAAAGCGCTGCGCCATGGCTTCCAATCCATAACGCAAGCCAAACACGGCATCCTGTGTACGATGGTGACCGGCGAGGTGATTCCTTTCAAACTCACCACGGGGCCTCAGCCCCCGCTGTAACCACTTCAGTTCCATCTGAAAATCATGACGGTCCTCGGATACCAGGGCATCTCCCGCTGCAAGAGCGATCCAATGAGAACGTTTCTTTTCATTGGTATCACGCTTGTGAACATCCTTTTTCGTTTCCAACTCCTTTTTTTCTCTCTCAGACCATAGCGACTTAAAGTAGAGTATGGCGTCTAGCTCCTGTTTTGAAACATTTTTTTTAGGTTCAGGCGTTGCTTCAGAAATCGGAGAAACGCGCAGTTCTAACTGTTGATACTCTTCAAAGTAGCGCTGGGCTACAAGAGATAAAACGGTATTATCGATGCGGTAGGGCATCTCTCTCTCCTCGACGTAACAGTGCTTTAAACACTGTGGGTAGCCTTCCCTGGATGGAGGTGAGCCGTTCGATTTTCAGGACCGGCTCTGCCCTGTTTCTGCGTTGATCCATCCACTGGATCAACGCAGCAATGATAAAAGCGGGCTTTGTTTAGGGCTCTTTGGAAGATAAAAATAACTATCCGAGCAACTGCAAAGCGATCTGCGGCTGTTGATTTGCCTGAGCCAGAATAGCAGTAGCCGCTTGTTGAAGGATCGAATTTCGTGTCAGATTGGATGTCTCTGCCGCGATATCGGTATCCATAATCCGAGAACGGGCGTCTGCCGTATTCTCAGCAACATTGGTCAGATTGGTCATCACAGACTCCAGTCGATTCTGTACCGAGCCTAAGTCGGCGCGGATATCAGAGACCGAATCGAGTGCGGAATCGAGTTTACCAATCATCTCATTGGCTAAAGAGTGCTGTTCGCTGGCATCAAGCGCGGTAAAACTGGCGGTGGTGGCATAGATGCTCTGCTGCCCCACACCGAGGTTAGATCCATAAGCCGCATTGATGGTTAAGTCAAACGTCTGATTGGCATTATTACCAATCTGTAACGTTGCAGAAAAAGCGGTGTTTTGGGTAGTACTCCCAAGAACATTCTGACCATTATAGGTGGTCTGAGTGGCAATACGATCCACCTCCTCTTGGAGTTGGGCCATCTCTTTCCAGATATCCTCCCGATCACTGGTCACTAAGGTATCATTCGAAGCTTGAACAGCGAGTTCACGCATTCTCTGTAGAGCATTGGTGGTCTCATCGAGAGCCCCCTCTGCCACCTGGACCATGGAGACGCTATCATTGACATTACGCACCGCCTGGTTCAAACCACGAATCTGTGAGGTCATCCGGTTACTGATGGACATACCTGCAGAGTCGTCTTTAGAAGAGTTGACACGTAAGCCGGAAGAGAGCCGTTTAAAACTGGTTCCAAGCGCGCTGGACGCCTTATTTAAACGGGTTTGAGCATTCAGTGAACCGATATTGCTGTTAATGGAGAGCGACATGGTTTTTCTTTCCCTGTATTTTAAGCAAAACAGATCCTTTGTTTTGCTACATAAGGGCCGTCCATGGCATATAAATGAATCGATCTTTTTTTACCGGGCCGATTCTTCCCGGACCTCGATTGAGGTTACGCACCGCTTAGAGGGCGTGGAGCATAACCTCAATAACGATTTAGAAATGCGTTAAACCTAGCCCAACAGTTGGAGCGCAATTTGCGGCTGTTGGTTGGCCTGGGCCAGGATCGCGGTTGCTGCCTGTTGGAGAATGGAGTTCCGAGTCAGATTTGAGGTCTCTGATGCAATATCGGTATCCATAATCCGGGAGCGGGAGTCTGATGTATTTTCAGAAACATTGGTCAGATTGGTGATCACAGACTCCAATCTGTTCTGAACAGAACCCAGATCGGCACGGATATCAGAAACAGAATCCAGTGCAGAGTCGAGTTTACTGATCACATAGTTGGCTACAGACTGCTGCCCAGAGGCATCTAAGGCCGTATAGTTTGTGGTGGTATAGACGCTCTCCTGGGTTAAGCCAAGATTTGAGGCATAAGCAGTATTAATGGTCAGATCAAAAGTCTGGTTGGCATTGTTACCGATCTGAAGGGTTGCGGAGAAGTCGGTTCCTCCTGCACTTCCTAGAACGGTCTGGCCATTATAGGTGGTCTGTTCTGCAATACGGTTCACCTCACTTAAGAGCTGATTCATCTCTTTCCAGATATCTTCCCGATCACTGGTAACCAAGGTATCATTCGATGCCTGTACCGCTAACTCACGCATTCTTTGCAGTGAGTTGGTGGTCTCATCCAGTGCCCCTTCAGCAACCTGAACCATCGAAATACTATCGTTGGCATTACGAACCGCCTGGTTTAACCCACGAATCTGTGAAGTCATCCGGTTGCTGATGGACATTCCCGCCGAGTCATCTTTGGAGGAGTTGACCCGAAGACCAGAGGAGAGCCGTTTGAAACTGGTTCCAAGTGCGCTGGAGGCTTTGTTCAAACGGGATTGGGCATTGAGTGAAGCAACATTACTATTGATGGAAAGTGACATGGTTCTCATCCTTGTATCGGTGCAAAGCCCATCCTAGACTTTGCAAAAAATAGCCATCCTTGGCCTAGAGGTGGATTGATCTTTTAATCGGGCCAACCCTACCCGAATATATAAAATTCATAGGATTATCCAATCAAAGTTATCTTATGGGATAATCCCATGAAGAACATTTTTTTAAAGCGTGATCTATCCTAGAAGTTGCAGTGCGATCTGCGGCTGCTGGTTCGCCTGAGCCAGAATGGCCGTAGCCGCCTGCTGAAGGATCGAGTTTCGCGTTAAATTAGAGGTTTCCGATGCAATATCGGTATCCATAATCTGAGAACGTGCCGCTTCAGTGTTCTCAGAGACATTATTAAGATTTGTGATGATCGACTCCAAACGGTTCTGTACAGAGCCTAGATCGGCACGGATATCAGAGACCGATTCCACCGCAGAGTCGATTGCTCCAATCAGATAGTTGGCCAGGGATTGCTGTCCTGAAGCATCGAGCGCAATCATATCGGTGGTGGTATAGACACTCCCCTGGGTCAAACCAAGATTGGATGCATAAGCGGTATTGATTGTCAGATCAAACGTCTGATTGGTCTGATTCCCCACCTGTAGTGTGGCGGAGAAATCGGTCCCTCCTGTACTTCCCAGAACGGTCTGACCATTATACGTTGTCTGTTCAGCAATACGGTTTACCTCACTCAACAGTTGATTCATCTCCTTCCAGATATCCTGACGATCACTGGTCACCAGGGTATCATTGGAGGCTTGCACAGCCAGTTCGCGCATTCTTTGCAGCGCATTGCTGGTTTCATCAAGTGCCCCTTCTGCAACCTGAACCATCGAAACACTGTCATTGGCATTACGTATGGCTTGATTCAATCCTCGAATCTGGGAACTCATACGCTGATTGATCGACATGCCGGCGGCATCATCCTTGGCTGCGTTGACACGCAAACCAGAGGAGAGACGCTGAAAAGACTGTCCCAATGTATTCGATGCCTTATTAAGGCGACTCTGGGCATTTAACGAAGCGACGTTACTGTTAATTGAGAGCGACATGGTTTAATGTCCTTCCTTTGGTGGAGATACTCTTCCTGAGGATCTCCATAAATTCGCCGTCCCTGGCGAAATTTTGGACTGTTCCTTTTACCGGGCCAGCCCTACCCGGGATCATCTTTTGGTTTTAATTTAGCGAACAAAACGCCCCTCCTTTCCTTGAGAATCGCTGGAACACTCCCTGCTTCCGAGGCGTTTTCTGCTCGTTTGGGAGAAAAAATGGTCTTCATGGTTTTTTCTATCTATACTATAATTGGTTTATTAACCGAGGAGTTGTAATGCAATCTGAGGCTGTTGGTTTGCTTGCGCAAGAATGGCCGTGGCCGCCTGTTGCAGGATCGAGTTGCGTGTCATATTGGATGTTTCACTGGCAATATCCACATCCATGATGCGCGAATTCGACGCCTCTGTATTTACAGAAACATTGGTTAGGTTGGCGATGATGGACTCAAAACGGTTTTGTACGGAGCCCAAATCAGCACGGATGTCCGCCACCGAATCCAAAGCGGTATCTAACGCATTGATCATGGAGTTGGCGCGTGACTGCTGGCCTGCTCTGGTGAGCGCCGTCATATCTCCTGCCGAGCCCATATCCGCAGAGGCGATCCCTAAGGTCGATCCATAGGCATTATTGATTGTCAGGTCAAACGTCTGACCTGCATTGTTACCGATCTGCATGGTGCCGGTGAAGCCCGATCCTGTGGCACTGCCAAGAACATTCTGGTTATTATATTGCGTCTGTTCCGCAATACGGTTCACCTCTTTTAAGAGCTGATTCATCTCTTTCCAGATATCTTCCCGATCACTGCTCACCAGGGTATCATTGGAGGCTTGAACCGCCAGTTCACGCATTCTCTGAAGCGCGTTGGTGGTTTCATCCAGTGCCCCTTCAGCAACCTGCACCAAAGAGATGGCATCGTTGGTATTACGTACCGCCTGATTCAGTCCCCGAACCTGTGCGGTCATCCGATGGCTGATGGACAGACCAGCGGAGTCATCTTTCGAGGCGGTAACCCGCAGTCCCGAAGAGAGACGTTTGAATGATGTACCCAAGGCATTGCTGGCTTTGTTTAAGCGTGCTTGGGCGTTAAGTGAAGAGATATTCGAATTAATCGAAAGTGACATGATAGGTATCCCTTAAAATGAAGCAGGTGTCTTCCTGGAATCCTGCTGCCATTCGCCATCCGTGGCTGGGAGGTGAGCTGTTCGTTTAAAAGGGCCAACTCTACCCTTTATCCTTCTATTTTGAAGTCGCACTCTTTTTATTGACACGGCTTCTTGCCGATGTGCATTAAAGAGATCACTTCTACAAGGCATTCTAAAATTTAAATAATTTTCTAAAGACAACCAAGATAGACCCTTGCTAAAATTTTGGGGTCGCATAAACGCCATAAAAGAGAGCATGCCTATGATTAATAAAAACTTCCAATAGAGTTCGACCACCAAACGGACCTCCAGATAAAAGAGCGTGGCTATATTTAACATAGAACTTGGATGTTCCTACCCATTTCAAATAAACCTATAATGGTTGGTTTACGTCTTTTTGAAACAGGGAATACAAAAAAATGATTAAAGCAAACGAGAGGTGCAATTATGCCAGCACTATTTTTTGAGCTTTTGGCTATTACTATGGCACTCTCTTCTTCTCTTACTGTTCTTATCGGGTTTCTTTCTATCCATCTTAAGTATTTTATGGCCATTTTAGTTCTTTTTTAGCGGATTATACTTTGTTAATGACAATAATATACTATTACTAAGAATGTTGCACTTAGTTCTATGGATAAACTGTATAGGGCTGGGATAGATACCCTATATAAATCCCTAGGGTGTCCCCGAGCCCAGCGGAAGAGATCATTTATAAGATCAAGAAGCGACATGGTTTGGGAAAAACTCCTGATATTATAAGGACGATCCTCTCCGCTGACCCAGACATGGTTTTCCTATGGGGAAAAGTCAAGCAATAACTTTATGTGATCACCTCCTTTAAAACATTTTGGTTCGGGGTTAAAAAATGGCTATTACAAAAAAGAATAAATTTTGTTTAAAATTATTGCTTATTGATCGATCTGGATTCTCTCAAAGATAAAGCGTCCTGTTCTAAAAAGAGATAACCCTCAATCGATCTTTTAAATAGATTAAAAATGGGAGGCTGGGTAGAGCAATCTTAAAGATCGCTTTATCGAAGAACCAGCAGCCTCCCTCCGGGGGTTCTGTCCCGGCGCTCTCCTATTGATCCATATCAAATGGATCAATAGGCGCCTTGATTTAAGTGATGCTTAATTTTTTTAAGGGTGTCTGTTTAAACACGGATGATTTTTCGCGTTAATCAATCGATCTGCTTATGCGTTAAATTTAAACACTTAAGCGTGTAAACAGACACCCGGAGGAGAGAGTCTCCTCCCATGTGCTATTAACCCAACAGTTGCAGTGCAATCTGAGGCTGTTGGTTCGCCTGAGCCAGAATGGCGGTGGCCGCCTGTTGCAGAATGGAGTTGCGGGTCATCTTGGATGTTTCGTTGGCGATATCCACATCCTGAATCTGTGACCTTGCGGCTGAGGTATTTTCAGAAATATTCCCCAGATTCGCGACAATCGATTCAAAGCGGTTCTGCGCGGCGCCCAATCCTGCACGAATATCTGCAACCGAATCCAACGCATTATCCAGCGCGGTGATCATGCTATTGGCGCGGGATTGCTGGCCTGCTCTGGTGAGTGCAGCCATATCTCCAGCGGAGCCCATATCGGCGGAGGCGATCCCCAATGTTGAGCCGTAGGCATTATTGACCGCCAGATCATAGGTCTGGTTGGCGTTATTACCAATCTGCATGGTGCCTGTAAAGCCTGACCCGGTGGCACTGCCTAAAACATTCTGGTTATTATACTGCGTCTGTTCAGCGATGCGGTTCACCTCTTTTAAGAGCTGATTCATCTCCTTCCAGATATCTTCTCGATCACTGGTTACCAGAGTATCATTGGAGGCTTGTACAGAGAGTTCGCGCATCCGTTGCAGTGCGCTGGTGGTCTCATCCAGTGCCCCTTCAGCAACCTGTACTAAAGAGATGGCATCATTGGTGTTGCGCATCGCCTGATTGAGTCCTCGAACCTGGGCGGTCATACGATCCGAGATCGAAAATCCAGCGGAATCATCTTTGGCGGCGTTAATTCGAAGACCAGAACTTAAACGCTGGAAAGAGGTTCCCAAAGCAGAAGAGGCTTTGTTGAGTTTGCTCTGTGCATTCAGAGAAGCGACATTACTATTGATAACTAACATGGTTTTTTCCCCCGAAAAGGGATCTGTCCCTCATTTTTATTCAGCATGTGACATGGTATTTTGCTGAATAGATATCTATTTATGTATGACTCATCTTGAGCGAAAGACATATCAATAGAGACGTTTTAACGATGCAAGATGAGGTATGATCTGTTGCGTACGATCCTTAAAATTAGAGGATATTTGCTTATGATCCAACAGGTCCACCACTTATTATGGTAGATGTTGATCACCTTAACCTAAAAGTTGCAGCGCGATCTGAGGCTGTTGATTGGCTTGTGCCAAAATTGCTGTGGCAGCCTGTTGCAGAATCGAATTGCGGGTCATGGTGGATGTTTCGTTGGCGATATCTGCATCCACAATCCGTGAGCGGGCGGCAGAGGTGTTTTCAGAAACATTGCTGATGTTGGCAATAATTGACTCAAAGCGGTTTTGTGCAGCCCCTAAGCCAGAGCGGATGTCTGCGACACTTTCAATGGCATTATCCAGTGCGGTGATCATGCTATTGGCACGGGATTGCTGACCTGCTCTGGTTAAAGCAGCCATATCTCCGGCAGAGCCCATATCGGCTGAGGCGATACCCAATACCGAACCGTAGCCGTTGTTGACGGTCAGATCATAGGTCTGATTGGCATTGTTGCCGATCTGGAAGGTGGCTGTGAATGTTGCCCCCGCACTATCCCCAAGAAGATTCTGATTATTAAACTCTGTCTGTTCTGCAATACGATTGACCTCTTTTAAGAGTTCATTCATCTCCTTCCAGATATCTTCCCGATCACTGGTCACCAGGGTATCATTGGAAGCCTGTACAGAGAGTTCACGCATCCGTTGTAGTGCGTTGGTGGTCTCATCCAGTGCTCCTTCAGCCACCTGTACCAAGGAGATGGCATCATTGGTATTGCGCACGGCTTGATTCAATCCTCGAATCTGTGCCGTCATGCGGTGATTAATGGATAATCCCGCGGCATCATCTTTGGCTGCATTAACCCGCAGTCCTGAAGAGAGTCTCTGAAAGCTCACGCCCAACTTATTTGAAGCGCTGTTGAGCATGCGTTGCGCATTCAATGAAGCGACATTTGTATTAACAGTTAAAGCCATGGTATAATCCTCCAAAAAAGCGATTTCTAACTATTTTTTTCGCTTCCCATCCCTGAATGGAGGTGAGTTGTTCGTTTTACAGGATCAACTCTAATCCGTTTTTCGATAAGTGAAACTTCCTCATGAAGTTTCTTCCAGCTAAAACAACTATCCTAAGTCATATTTAACCACTGATGCTACCGAATTCATCAATTTTACGATACTTATAGAAGATATTTACCAATCCTATAAGGATTAATTTTTCCATCTAACCCAGAAGTTGGAGCGCCAACTGAGGCTGTTGATTGGCTTGTGCCAAAATCGCTGTGGCGGCCTGTTGCAGAATCGAATTGCGGGTCATGGTGGATGTTTCATTGGCGATATCTGCATCCACAATCCGTGAGCGGGCGGCGGAGGTATTTTCAGAAACATTGCTGATGTTGGCAATAATCGATTCAAAGCGGTTTTGTGCAGCCCCTAAGCCGGCGCGAATGTCTGCAACACTCTCGATGGCATTATCCAGTGCGGTGATCATGCTATTGGCGCGGGATTGCTGGCCTGCTCTGGTTAAAGCAGTCATATCCCCGGCGGAGCCCATATCTGCTGAAGCGATGCCCAGCACAGAGCCATAGCCGTTGTTAACGGTCAGATCATAGGTTTGATCCGCATTGTTACCGATCTGGAAGGTGGCCGTGAATGCCGATCCTGTGGTTGCTCCTAAAAGATTCTGGTTATTAAACTCTGTCTGTTCAGCAATACGGTTGACCTCTTTTAAGAGCTGGTTCATCTCTTTCCAGATATCTTCTCGATCACTGGTGATTAATGTATCATTTGATGCCTGCACAGAGAGTTCACGCATTCTTTGCAGCGCATTTGTGGTCTCATCCAATGCCCCTTCAGCAACCTGTACTAAAGAGATTGCATCGTTGGTATTGCGCACAGCTTGATTCAAGCCACGGATCTGTGCGGTCATACGATGGTTGATTGAAAGGCCAGCGGCATCATCTTTGGCGGTATTGACGCGCAACCCTGAAGAGAGCCTCTGAAAACTAACCCCCAACTTGTTAGTTGAACGGTTCAACATGCGTTGGGCGTTTAAAGAAGAGATATTGGTATTTACTGTGAGAGCCATAGTAGAACCTCCTGGAACAAAAATTTAACCGATTTGTTCCCATCCATGGAAGGAGGTGAGTTGTTCATTTTAAAGGACCAACTCTAGTCCTTTTGTTTTATCTTTAAACTTTTTATTTAAAAATAAAATATCTTAAGAATAATGATCTCTAAAAGGTCATCTTCTTTAAATATATCCTGCAAGTCTCAACCTGTTTCTTGATCGATGTTCTGGCGAAAACATTACATTATATTGTATTTAAAATAACCTGTATTTGGTTTAAAAGAGAGACCACTCGCTTAAAAACTTAATCGGACGCACCGCTTCTGTTTACATGGATTAAGATCCCTGTTTTATCGAAGCAATAGGACGAACGATCTTTGTTTGATTATCTGCTATTCGCCCAAAGGTGTTTTTATCTGTTAAAGATAAAATAAACTTTTAAGCGATAAGAGACTCAATGCGAATGATCTTTCTTTTGCGCTTTTCTTTGTTGTTGGTTTTTTTTAAGACGTTGATTTTTATTGAGGATCTCAGCATTCTGAATCCACCAGAAAATGTTTGATTTATTATCCGGTCGAGGTGTACCATAAAAGCCAAACTTGTTGTTGACCATCGGTTGTCCAGCCGCCATTCTCATGGCGCGACCTACACTCAAACGCTTTCTTCTAATCTGTGAACCCCTACGCTGGGATTTTTTGCGAGAAGGTGAGGCGGTGAGTCGCTTTTTCCTTTGATCCTTCAGTGGATCGGAAGACATGGAAAAAGAGGCTTCATTATTGATGAAAAGTAACATGGATTTGTTAAACTCCTCCTGCCTAGAAAATACTTCTTTTAAGTATTTTCAATCTTTTTCCATCCCTGGCTGGAGGTGGATTGATCATTAATAGAGCCAATCCGAACTCTATGATACGTATCGATTGATTTATCACTTAAAACTTACTGGATAATCCTTACCCAGTGAACAACCAATCGCTTTAAAGAAACAGTCAATTTACGCTTTTTTCTTAAGACTGTTTCTCTCCCCGTTTATTTAACTTATCGGTTCAACCGGCTGTTTCTTTAAGATTTTTTTATTTTTTTGTTTGCCGATTATTGCCGATTTTTAAAAGCCCGAATCGTTTTTGTGATCCGTGTGATGTGCTGTACACTTTTTATTTTCGGCCACGCTAAGGCGTTCTTGAGGCATTTTTTGCCCTTTTTTAAAAAAACGGCACTTTTTTCCCTTTCGATTAACCCAAAAAGCGTTTTTTTGGGATCGCATGGCGCTATGGGATAGGTTCAAATGAGCGGAAGTAGTAATCCCCTGGGTTGGCTGCAATGGAGTAAAAGAGCACATTGCGTAGACCTAGAACGTGATTCTTTCCTTTTTTGTAGAGACGTGTCATCTCTTGTCCAACGTTGGGTTCGTGCCAGAAACGCAGTGTCTGTTTCTTAGGGAGCGCATGGGTGAGGGGGTTGCCCTGAAAGTGTATCTCAGAGAGTGTGGAAAAATTAAACCGGAAGGATACTTCCTGTTGATAATTGGTCTTAAGAAGATCCTGTTTGCGATGCAGGCAGAAGAGAAAGAGTTCATCAATATAGCTGGTCATGGTTTCATCAAGAGCGCCTTTATCGCGGACCAGGTCGTAGACTGCTTTTTTGGCTATGGTATGAATGCCATCAGCGCACTCTAATATACCAATCGCACGTAGTGTTGCCAGGCTGTTTTGGTGCTCGATCTGGGCGTACTTTTTAAGATGATCTCCTTGGGCCATGTAGGCCAATAACGCATCGCCAGAGTCCCATAACTCTTCGCTGACGGACTCCTTCAGGCCGTCGTAGAGCGCCTTAAGGTTATCAGGAAACTGATCGAGTTGATCGTGACAGCGTTGCACAAAATCAAAGATGGAGAGTCCAAGGTGGTTGAGTAGTCCACGGACTTCGTTGAAGTAGCGGTCGTTGTAAAACAGTTCGACTGAGAGGTCAAACAGGCGGCAGTAGAGGTAGTCTTCATAGGGCATGGTGTCCGATTCAACGGGGATCTCGCTGATTTCTACGAGAGCAACTTCTTTTTTACTGTCCAGTGTGTAGTAGCCAAAGTTACGAGGAAGTACGCGGTATTTGGTTTTCAGGCCAAATTTTTCCCGATCTTTGATGGTCTCCGCTTCTGAGCCTGGAAGGAGAAGCAAAGTATACATACGAATCCGTGAAATATTTGCTTCCATCACTGTACGTAGTGTATGAAGGTGGGCTTTTTTGGAGTCACCGGGCAGGTTGAGTATAATTTCGGAGTTGGAGCCTCTATTGTATTGGGTCGATTTTTTCGAGGTTTCTAAAAGCTTTTCGGTGGCAATATTTTTTCTTTTGATTGACTGTAATACCTCGTCGTCAGCGGATTGCAGGGCGGCACTGTACCAAACGGTGCCGTAGTTGAGTTGGCTTACCCCTTTTAAAATACGGTCTACGCGATTTTTTCCCAACGAGGTATCAATGCGTAGAGGCCAGCCCAGCTCTTTTTGTATTCGACCAACAATTGTGCAAGCATCCACGTCGGCGGCAAACATGCCAAAGTTTGAGTCGGAGAAGTGCAGTGTGATCTCTTTATCGGGAATCCGTTCAGCGATGTAGCGCAGTTCTGCTTCAAAACGCTCCAGGCTATGGTGACGTACATTATTGAAGTAGTCATGCCCTTGGTTACAGTATGTGCAGGAGAAGGGGCAGCCGCGCTCAAATTGCATGACCGGGCTTAAGTGTTGTGGGAAGAATTCATCGAGAAGACCGGATAGATAGGGCGATGGTATATCGTCGAGTGTGGCTAACCGTTTTGGCCATCCTCCGGTGATGAGCGCATTGTTATAGAGATAGTGACACCCATCAATACGTGTATTAGAATCTTTTAAGGCTTTGACATCAAAGTTAAATTGTATCAATTTTTCGATGAGTGCGAAAAACGCTTTTTCCCCTTCCCCTTGGATATGAAAATCAACCAGAGGATGTTTTTGGAAGAATGCTTGTTGACGTTGCGGTTCGTTGGGATAGTTTGCGCCGCCCATGACGATTACGGTTCCAGGGGCGATCCGTTTGATCTGTTCGACGACCGCGTAGGAGAGTCGTTGATTCCATATCATGTGGCTAAGGCCAACCACATGGGGTGGGTTTGTGGTTTGGCGAAACGCCTTCATGAACGTTTCAGGCGATTTGAAGAGTCGGAAGTAACACGCTGTTGGCAACATTTTTTTCGTATAACTGGCCACGTAACCAATGCCCAGAGGAAATGTACGAAAGGTATTGCTCTTATGAAAAAAATCGCTCATCCAGATCGTTGTTGTATCCGACATGGGTCTCATCTTTTGCGTCTGGTTGCCCTGTGGGCAAATGTTGAAATCAAACCAGTTATTTATTATGGCGGTCGTTAAAATGTGCTGCCATCGGATGGCGTTGTCACTGTAAACTAAAGAATGCTCATGTGGCAAGAGGTTGTCGCGCCTGGCTAAAGCCCGCGAAAAAGCGCTGTCCAGATTAGTTTGGCGTGTTTTCTTTTAACCAGTGACGTGCATTCAGTGCATCAAGGATTGCCGTGGCGATCACGCGATAGCCGTTACCATTGGTGTGGCCATCGTTATCTACGGGATAAACGGGCGCTTTATCCACCGCTTTTTGCAGAGGGGAGAGGAGATCCACATAGGCGATCCCCATATCATCAAATGCTTTTTTAACGCGCTGATTGACAAGGCGTTCATTTTTAAGCAGTTGATCGATTATGGCGCTCTGGAAGATGGCTTGATTGCCTTCAATATGTTTTGTGAAGGCGGACTCTTTTGTTGGAATCAGGGCTACCAGCAGATGGATGCCCTCCTTCTGGCAACGGATTTGGATCTGTTTATAGATGGCCAGAGCAATGCGTAAGCCCTCCTGAATTTCAGGCCGGCTTAGATTGAGGACATTCAGGCGCAGCTGTGGTGTAAAGACGGTGTAGAGGTTTTTCTTCTCATCGGCAATGGCGGCGTACTGTTTTTTCCCCTGACTCTGTGTTGAGACAATGCGGGCGACATCGCCTGCAGAGGAGTAGAGCAGCATGCGAAAGAAGAGGCTGTTGTGGGAGGGCCAGCCATGGGTCAGCCACTGTTTAAATCCTGAAGGGCTCTTTTGCGGTGGTGTTAAATTATCGATGTTGGTGGTTGGTGTTTTTTGTGCGGCCAAAAAAGATTCTGAGCGCCAGCTTTTCCAGTATTCCATCTGATAAACTAAACGGTAAGCTTCTAGAAGATCATTGCTATAGGAGAAGCCAATAATCACAACCTTTGGTTTCAGCTTGAGTGCATAGTCATTTAAAAGCTGCATGAACTGGGGCGTACTGTAGCCACCAAGAGCGAGGTTGTAGGTGGATCTTTTTGCCATTGAGGCGAGATGGACTGGCCAGGATTGGCTGGAGGGCGCGGCTACACCATAGGTGTTGGAGTCACCGATGGCGACAATATCGCTCTGCCTAAGTCGCTTACGATTGCGAAATCCCCACGCATCATGGCTTGCTGAACCCGGTTTAATCCGATGACCATAGATGGGATCGGTGATGATCTCTGGCTTTAAGTAATCTACAGGATCAAAGAGTAGCCGGACAATGCCCTCTGCTAAAAGGAGACTTATAAAGATAGAGATAAGCGTGAGTGTAATATTTTTGATGAATTTCATGTCTTTAATAAAGCTTACAAGAAGAAGGGGAACCGCTTTTTTAAGTTCAGGCAGATAAATCCTCGGCCGCTCTATGGCTGTTTAAAAAAATATGCTATCACTCTTAAGAGTGATCCTAAAGAGTAAATTTACAATCGATTATAAAACAATCATACGGTAAGCGATAAGATTCTCTTTTAAGGGTCTCACCGTCATTTAAAAGATGCCATAATGGAAACATATTTTTTTATATGCCCTTCCTATCTTATGATCTTTCTATATAATAGTGAGGACTTTGTAGAGGAGCCCCTGTTTTGCTTCTTAAAGATGTTCCTCTCAAAGTTAATCTGAGCCATTTTCAATCCCCCCCCCCCCCCGAATGAGAAACGGCATGAATCTTTCTTAACATACTTGGGATTTATGTTTGTAATGGGCGGAACGGCCTCACCGCGGATAAGGGAGTCGAGATAAGAGCATGACCAGAACACTCCTCTATGTGACAATTATCCTGAGCGTAACCATGATCGCAACATGGCATGGCAACGCGCACTCTTCTGATAACAAAAAAGCGCTTGTTGCAAGTCACAGGGCGGATTGTGCCGTCGATACCATCCGCCGCACCGCAATCGTTGACTTTGGCTCGGTGAGCATCAGCAAAAATTCCGCTGGAAAAACACAACTCACCGGCATGACTCCGCCTCGCGATGCTTTTGGTGTTTTAGATATCGTTGATGTGGGGCTCTCTCCTGGCTTTTTTGGTGTGATCTCTGCCACGGGCGGTCCTTTTTTCTATATTGCTGAAGTGCTCGGGTGGAGTGAAGAGGTCGCGGATGTTGCCGCTAAAAAACATATCGTGGTCTTTCGCGATGGCAGTGAAGTGATGCAGTCCTGTTTAACGCCTCCCCCAGTAAAATAGAGATATCGCTTTTAAACCGCTGTCTGTTTGGTGTCTGATATGCCTTACCGTGCTTTTAGGAATTTTCTACATAAAAGTAAAGTTGAAGACCGTCTGCGTCAATTAAGAACTGTGGGACCATCTCATGGTGGTCAGATCCAAATTAATCACAGAAGCTACCTTAATTTTTCCTCGAATAACTACCTTAATCTTGCAGAAGATAAGCGGTTGCTAAAGAGAGCGTTAGAGTGGGGTGAGATTTGGGGCATGAGTAGTAGCGCTTCACGACTGGTTTGTGGTGACCTGGCCCCTTTTACTCAGATTGAACAGCGCCTTTGTCAGGAGAAAGGGGGCGAGGCCGCATTGGTGTTCAATTCTGGATTCCAAGCAAATAGTGGCCTTTTAACCGCGCTTCTTGATCGGCAGATCTTAGGTTGTGAGCCACTGGTCTTTTCAGATCGTCTTAATCATGCCAGCATTCATCACGGCTGCCGTGCCGCACATGTTCGCCAGATACGCTATCATCATCTTGATCTAAATCATCTGGAGTCTTTACTCAAAAAGCATGAACAGAGCCTGAGACCTAAATATATTCTCTCTGAGACCATCTTTAGTATGGATGGAGATCGCGCAGATATTAAAGGGCTCATTGAGCTAAAAAAACGTTTTAATGCGTTTCTCTATCTTGATGAAGCCCATGCCACAGGTGTTTTCGGCCCCCGAGGATTTGGTCTTGCCGCCGCCTATCCGGGAGAGGTTGATCTGGTGATGGGAACTTTTGGTAAAGCTTTGGGGAGTTTTGGCGCTTATGTGCTCTGCCGAAAGGTGGTTCGTGATTATCTGATTAACCGTTGTGCAGCCTTCATCTATGCCACCGCACTGCCGCCACCTGTTTTAGGCGCCATTGATGCCGCTTTAGAGATCATACCCACACTGGATGCTGAACGTAAGCAGCTTTTAGATCATGCCAGATATCTGCGCGATACATTAAAATCGTGGTCTATTGATGTGGGCTATTCTGAGAGCCAGATTATACCCGCCATTTTAGGTGAGGAGGAGAAGACACTGGCTTTTGCCGATGCTCTGCGCCATAAGCACCAGATTCTCGCTGTGGCCATTCGTCCGCCTACTGTTCCTAAAGGAGGAAGCCGCCTGCGCTTCAGTGTGACTGCTGGACATGACCGAAAAGATATGGATGCCCTTCTTACAGCCATTGAAACAGAACTAGGGGGAATTTTGAGATAGGCTCAGCCCATTAAATTGTTTTGATATTTGATGTTTCTCTAAAATTCTAGATTGACAAACTAAATTGAGTTGGCAATGATTAAAAACGATTAGGGCAATTAGACCTATGAGAGGAGAGTGACTATGTCATCTATTTCAATACCCTCAGATGAAGAGTTGGAAAAGAGATATGGTAAATATCTCGATAGTTCGGCTGTTTGTGCAATGTCTGAATGGAGCGAGCCCAATGACTCAGAGGCTTTCAATGATAAAGCACATCTCAAACGTATGAAGAAGAATGTTAAAGCTTTTGGGAAACTGCTTGGGGACAATTTTGGCGAAAAAAAATAATGAGACCTTTCCGCTTAGATGCGTTTCGAAAAAATCCTGAAAATCGCCTATTGCTTCTTCGTAGGATTAACTTCCTACAAGAGACATTTGATGAAATATCCCGTGAAAAAGAGTGGAAAGGGATCTTTCTCAATGAGGAGATTCTGACCCATGCGGTCTATAATTATTTCATTGACTTGGGAAGATTCAAATCATTCCACGATATCGTTATAGCAAATCATCATAAACGTGCGGCATTTACAGCTAAATGGATCTGTCTTTGCAAGCCTGTTCAAGTCTCTAATTCCTCAGAACGCGGGGAGGGTAAAGTTTACCCTATGCTTGCCAATGAGGTTCTTGCGTTCTATGCATGTTTAATCTTCTTAGATTTACCCATAGCGAAAATTTCTCAAAACTATAAAAGTGCTTTCCTCTACAAGTTACACTTTCGTCCGATAATTGCTGAAACACTTCTATCAGAGATGTATGCTCTTGAATGCGCCTGTCATGGACGGACACCTTAAATCATAGCAAAAAATGCCGCTTTTTTAAGAAAAGTTTTCCTTATTTATTCGTTATAATTTATCTCTTACAAACGTTATCAGGATAAGATGTTGTTATCTATGGGTTAAATCTTGTATTTTGAATTGGCATCTCCTTTGCCTTATTTAAGAGCAAACACGTCTATAACAGACAGATCCATTCCGATTGAATAAAAGGTTGGATCTTTTCTCTTAAACAACTGGAGAAAGGAGAAAATCATGGGTACTTTTCATATTGATATTGACGAAAACGGTTATTGCATCCAGGAAAAAGAGACCGGCCTGGTGATTATCGAGGGCATTGAGGAGTGGAACGTCGCCTGCGAACTCCATGAAATGCTTACTGTAGAGTATAATCGTTCCCGACTGTAGGATCTTTCTGGAGATCTTCTCCGGTCTCCAGATACTCTCTATACAACATATCCCAGTAATCCGCCTCTATGTTAGAAATGGAAAAGATTCATGGCTAAATATTATAGAGTGATCTTTATTCTCTCTCTTCTGACCCTATCTGTCATCTTTTCCCAAACCGCGCAAGCGGTGCCAAGCTATCGTCGTGGATGTGAGTTTCCCTTAGAAAAAGTTCAGGTTTGCTGGGAGGCGAAAGAGCATATTTTAGGCAGTGATGGCCCTTATAATAAGGTTCATTTTCTTCCCATAAGCCGTGAATGGGCCAATAGAGAAGAGGTTTTTGTCGATTATACCCGTAAGGTTTATCGCCAACTGGCCACCAGTGGTCTGGCGGACCGCGTTGTTCAGGAGTGGGAGCCGGCTTATACGCTGGATCAGGCGATCAATCAGGTCTGGTCAAAACAGGATTGGCCCGCTGTACTCTGGATACACCCCCGCATAATCCGTGAAAGTGGTAGTATTACATCTGGTGTTATTGATTGGGATATCTATCTGATTAGTGGTTCACCAGGAAAACAGCGCGGACAAATTGTCAGAAGTTATCGCGTGCGTGTGGAGTCTCACCCCAAGACAAAAAAGATCAACACCACCCAAGCACTCACAACAGCCGGTCTGGCGATGCTTACACGTGAGACCTTTGCACCAAACATGTCCACATCAGGATTTCTATCGGTGGTCGCCGGTGGCATGATGCTGAGTGATCCCCCTCCTCCTGAGGCGGGATACCCTCTGGAGCTACTCACAGAACTCGCTGTAAGACAACTCCTTTTTCTGACCCAGTATCCTGTTGATGAACTCAACCCAGCCAAACCCGTTAAAGGGGATGCCCTGGAGCGTGCCATTCGCCATCCGAATGCGGTTCCAACCGCCTCTCAGCGAGAAACCAAGTGGTACGAGCATGGTTGGAATTGATTAACTATCGAATGGATATCTCTCCGCTAAATCACACCTTTATCCATTCATAAAAAAGAGAGGGCTATCCCCTCTCTTTTTTTATTTTAAAGTTTAAAGGAGTGGATTACATTTTGAAGTTCATTGGCTTGTCCTGAAAGCTGTTCGGCTGAAAAGGAGAGTTTTTCGGCGGACGCTGCATTCTGTTGGATCACCTGATCCAGTTGTTGGATGGCTGTATTGACTTGACTTGCGCCATCAGACTGCTCGCGGGAACTTATGGCGATCTCTTTGACTAAGCGGGTGGTCTCGCGAATATCCGGCACCAGTCGCGAGAGAACTTTTCCTGCTCTCTCAGCCGTTTCAACACTGGATGCAGAAATCTGTGTAATCTCTCCGGCCGCAACCTGAGAGCGCTCGGCCAGTTTACGGACTTCTGCTGCCACCACAGCAAAGCCTTTTCCATGCTCTCCGGCCCGTGCGGCCTCAATGGCGGCATTGAGCGCAAGAAGGTTGGTTTGTCTGGCAATATCCTCAATAATAGAGATCTTCTCAGCGATCTCTTGCATTGCTGTCACCGCCTGACTGACCGCATCTCCCCCCTCCTGAGCATCTTCGGCAGCGCGTTGGGCCATATCCTGGGTGATCTGGGCATTCTCTGTGCTTTGATGAATATTTGCGGTCATCTGCTCCATGGCTGAGGAGGTCTCCTCCACAGAGGCCGCTTGCTTTGCTGCACCATCAGAGACCTGTTGAGATCCTGAATTCAATTTTTCACTCTCTCCAACCACGGTATCGCCTACAACAGTCATGGCGTTTACCTGCTCTCTTAGATTGATCACCATATCTTTCATGGCGGCATAGATTCCCACCGCTTTACGATGCTCATCAAAAACGATGGAGAGATCGCCCTGAGAGACTTTTTTAGCGATCTCTTGCACCTCAACGGGTTCACCACCCAACTGGCCTAAAATTTCTCTGGAGAGCAGCCAGCCTAAGAAAACAGCAATTATAGAGATCAGAAGGGTTATTCCAAAATAGATCCAGAAACCTTGATTGGCCTCTTTTTTAAGATCAAAGGTCTTCTGTTTCAGATCTTCTGAGAGTCTGTTCTCAATCTCTTTGAGCAGATTAATCTTTTGAGTGATGGTCTTAAACCAGAATGAGGGGTCGATGCCAAAATTTCCAGCGGCAGTCAGTTTATTGAGTTCTCCAAAAGCAGCAATTGCGGGTGAGTCATTCACCTTGACCGCTTTATCCATCGCTTTGATCGAGGCGCCATTTTTGGCCATGGTGGTAATCTTTTTTAAACCAACATGATACTGTTTGATTGTATCCTGGATCGTGAGAAGATGCTTCTTCTCTTCATTGGAGAGCCCTCCTGAGGCTAAGAACTGCTCAATTTGATTTATGATCTCCTCAAATGAGGCGATAAAGCGTTTTTCATATTTTGGTGTTTGGCGCAATACAAAGTTTTTAAAATGGTGAATGGCGCCACCATAACCAATCGCCTTATAGATGCTGCTTAAGAAGTCTGTTTTGCGGGAGGCTAACCCTTTGGCAAAAGCGATATCTCGCATGCGTTGAACTTCAGCCGTCACCGGGTTAGACATCTTCTCTTTGAAGAACTGGCTCTGCTCTGCGGGGGCAAAGGAGCGGAATACCCGAAAATAGGTGTCCTGCTCTGTGACAAGAACGCTAAACTTATGAAACATACCCGGGCCAAAGTTGTTGCGGGCAAATGTGTTGGAGAGTACCGCCCTCTCAATTCCAGCGCGCTCTTTTCCGAGTAGAAAGTTGACATAAGCCGCCGATAGCGCAGAGAGGTCATCTATGGCAAGTTTGGACATCTCTCCAATGGTGCCAAGGGATGTGGCATTGAGCTGGGTATAATAGCCGATTGCTTTTGGCGCTGATATCGATTGCCGGTCCACTTTTTGCCGGATATTGTCTAGCCCATCCAGAAACTTCACAGTTTCTGTAAGTTTAGAGGAGAGGTCTGTACCAAAATTAGATAGGGAGAAACTACTAAGGTATTCTCTGACAATTTTAATTTTACTATTGCTTAAGTTTCGCTGCTCTGGAAGCTCTGCATGAAATTTTTTTCCCTTACTCCCTAGAAAGCCTGCGGTCATACCGCGCTCTTTTTGGGTTTCATGAACCATGGAACTCAGGTGTACAGCCAGTATGGATAGCTGCTCCATTTTCTCCATGTTCTCCATCACAGATCTTTTTTCCATCACTCCCTGAAAGCCAAAACCGATGAGTCCTGCCAAAGGAAAGAGGAGCATCAGGATAAATTTAGATTTGAGTTTAAATCTTTGAAGAACCATGTGACTTCCCTTATCTATAATGAGATCATTATTGTGCAGTTTTTGAGAAGGTTTCTGTAAACAGACTTTATAAGCATGGAGAGAATATAAAATTGTATCAAAAATAGCTTTGGAAGCGTACTGTAAATCATTCTGCTTATCATTCTCTATGATGCCTTATCTTCTTAACAAAAAATACATATCTTTGCCAAATATGAACTTTTCATAAAATAGCTCCCTTTCATCTATAAAAAATTAGAATCAGAAGACGCTTTCCGTTATCCTTTTGAGCATACCTTTATAAAGATGCCTTTTTTAAAATTTAGGAATAGAGTACCTGTATGTTTAAAAAAATTCTTAATCCGGTTTGGGCCTTTGATGCGGAATGGATTCCTGATCCCAATGCGGGAAAGTTGCTCTACAAACTCCCTGAAGAGACACCAGATGAGGATGTTTTTCAAAAAATGTGGGAAGAGGGGGGTGCCACCGAGGAAGATCCCACTCCCTTTCTAAAGACGGTGATGTGTCGTGTGGTCACCATTGCTGTGGTGACCCGTACCGTGACGCAGGAGGGAACCACCTCTTTGCGGCTTCTTTCACTTCCCCGCGCCCTTGACGATCAAGATCAGATCAAAGAGAAGAGTGTGGTTAGAACTTTCTTAAATGCTGTGGGTAAACGCCGCCCGCAGTTGGTGGGCTATAACTCTCTGGCCGCAGATATCCGCATTATGGTTCAGCGTGCGATTGTTAATGGTTTAACCATTCCAGAGTTTTGTCGTCGTCCCAACAAACCTTGGGAGGGGCCTGACTATTTTGCGCGTGGCAGTGACTGGAATATTGATCTTCAAGATGTGGTTACACCAGGCTGGGGTCGTGGTACGCCCTCTCTTAATGAGGTGGCGACACTTTCAGGCATTCCAGGAAAAATGGGCGTCGATGGTGAGCAGGTTCCTAAACTCTGGTTGGAGGGGAAGCTCGATGAAATTCTGGCTTACAACGAGTATGATGCGCTGACAACCTATCTGGTCTGGTTACGCTGTGCTTACACAGCGGGACACTTCAATGAAAAGGCCTATCTTAAGGAGCAGAAAATGCTTCAGACGATGGTTCATCATGAGATCAAAGAGAACGGTAAAAGCTATCTTGAGGCGTATCTTGAAGAGTGGGAAAGGCTGCGCAAGGCGACGGGGCAGGCCGCTTTAGATTAATGATCAATCGGTTTTAAGTTAAGAAAGCAGGATTTTAAATTCTGCTTTTTTTTATTGATCGCTGTGATGGACTGCATTTTCTGATTTTTTAAGCATCATAAGGCTAATGAGCGAAAAGTGCACCTCTTTCCGTTTTTTATGATCAGGTTATCCTCAATAAAAAATCGCTGGAGATCAATGATTCACCATTGAGAAGGATCTCGATCTGGTGTACGCCTGGATAGTATTTTCTTGTCGTTACAATTCTCATTTTATGTCGTCTTTGTGCAGAGTGTTCCCCTTTTGCTGATAGTTGGATCGTTTTCCATTTAAATACTTTTGCGCTTTTTGAGCCATTGGCCTTTAGATGATGCACGGCATAATCAATGATCAATGGCTGATTCTGATGGTGTGTCGATTGTAAAGTGAATTCAAAGAGAAGATCCTCTCCTAAGTTGACCTCTGGAGTGAGTAGGTTAAACTGTTTTAATGTAACCTTTGGTGGATTGAAGCCAAAAAGTTTTAAACAGTCCGGGTTCCCTTTTTTTATCAGTGTGCGGTTGGCATGCCTTAAAAGTTTTTTGCGGTTATCTGAAGTGTTAGCCAGCCATATTTTAGTAATCTCGATCACCCTTTGGGGATGATCTTTAGAGATATCATTGAGATTATTGGCGACGGAGCGGCGAACGTAGTCTTCAGGATCATCTTTAAGCTTTTCTAGTAGCGGGAAAATGGGCTTGGGATCTTCAATGAAGCGACGCAGATGCATGCCCCAAGGCAGTTTAGGGCGTGTGCCTTCAGAGACTAAGCGGCGTACATGGCGATTTTTATCATTACACCATTTTTCTAGTGTAGCGAGCGTTTCTCTTAAATGAGACTGTAGAAAAAAACGGATGGCAAATTCAGCGGAGAAGCGTTTGGTCATCTCCTTGAGCATCTCTAAGGAGAGTTCAAGATGATCTTCCCCTCTAAGCGCGATAAAATGAGCCATGGGCATAATGGCCCAGCCAGAGATTCCCAGGTCATCAATGGCTGTGTTTTTTATCATCTGTTCAGGATTATCCTCTGGATGCAGGCTGTTGCGTAAAATGGTGCACGCTTCAGAGAAATTTTCCGGTAGGAACTGAATCATGGTTTGCGTAATATGGTTAGAACGGGCTTTAAGCTCCAGAGTTTCTAAACCATGATTGGCGGTTTGAATGAACGCTCTTTTATTAAAATGAGCATCAAATCTGCTGAAATGTTCTGCCATGCCAGAGATAAGCGCTGCATTAAATTGATTCTTGAAGGGCTCCGCCATAACTTCTCTTTATTATAGAAAGTAATTTTTTTAATGGAATGCGCTCATGATATCAGAAATCCTGGGTGACCGTATCGATCTTTATTGATTTTTTATCGGCTTTTTAATGTGATGCACGCAATCTGGAGAAGGATGATGAAAAAAAGTTTCTTCTCAACTTTTGTATTTTCTCTGCTGTTTTTTATTTCCCTTCTGTTCTGGGGCGGCCTTACAGTGGCTTCGACGCTCTCTCCAGAGGATCTTTCCTTAGATGACTTCCCTGATCTTCTAAAGGAGTCTGCTCACTTTGAGTCTGCTTATTTTAAGGATAGAGACAGGGCAGAACATGAGGCCATACAGGGGAGTGATAAAGCTCAGTTTGCGCTCTCTTATATGTATCTGAAAGGATTGGGCGTTGTTAAAGATCCTGTTGCCGCTGCACATTGGGGCCAGAGATCCGCCGATCAGGGCTACGCTGATGCGCAATTTCTTCTTGGTATGATGTATGGCTATGGCTGGGGAATAACCCAGAATAGTGCAACCTCTGTGGCATGGTATCAAAAGGCGGCTGAACAGGATTATGAAAATGCCCAGACTATGCTTGGATATCTCTACCTGGAAGGCAAAGATGTTCCTAAAAACCATGATGTTGCCATACAATGGTTTAATAAAGCGGCTCAGAAGGGCGACGCCGTAGCGCAACTGCTGCTTGGGGTGATGCATAGAGAAGGGTGGGGTACTCCTAAAAACGCTTTTTCTGCAAGAAAGTGGTTCCAAAAAGCAATCGGAGGGATTCAAAAAATTGCTGAGAGGCGGGGCGATGCAAGAGTGCAAAGATTGCTTGGGGCCATGTATGCCGCTGGCGTGGGTACACCTAAAAATTATGAGTTTGCTAAAAAGTGGTATCAGAAAGCCGCTGCGCAGGAAAATATTAAGGCACAGCTTAGTCTAGGTCTTCTCTATCTTGGCGAGGCTGAAGGTGCGCCTAAAGATTATATTAAAGCCGTGAAATGGTTAAAGAGAGCAGCCGAACAGAATAGCGCAGAGGCGGCGTGGACTCTTGGCACAATGCATGAGGCGGGGAAAGGGGTTCCTAAAGATGAAAGCATTGCTTTTAAGTGGTATAAAAAAGCCGCTGAAAACAATCATGTGGAATCTCAGCTTATCCTTGGAACATTTTATCTTGAGGGCAGGGGCGTGCCTCAGGATTATATTGCTTCTGCCAAGTGGTATAAAAAGGCCGCAAGGCAGGGCAATGCTGACGCTCAGGCTGATCTTGGTCTGCTTTATCTGGATGGTCTTGGCGTTCCCAGAGATTATTCTGAAGCTTTAAAGTGGTTTAAGAAAGCCGCAGAGCAGAACCATCCCAACGCACAGACAGCAATTGGATTGATGTATATTGATGGTGCAGGTGTACCTAAGGATTATGAGGTAGCTTTAGAGTGGTATCAAAAGGCGATTGCGCTGGATGATGCTGAAGCGATGTTCTTCTTTGCTCTGATGCATGATCAAGGTATGGGTGTGCCAAAAAGTGCGCTTGAAGCAGTAAAGTGGCTTCGAAAGGCGGCAGAACGCGATTACCCAGAGGCACAGCTTGCTCTTGGTGCAATATATGAACAAGGTGATATTCTTCCTAAAGATGATGCGATGGCTGTTTCGTGGTATGAAAAAGCCGCTAAAGGGGGGAATGTGAAATCTCAATTTCTTCTTGGTGTGAGATATGAAAACGGTTTGGGCGTTCCTAAAAACCGTAAAACAGCAATGATGTGGTATGAAAAAGCGGCTGAACAGGGTGAAATGGAATCTCAGTATCGTTTAGGGACGCTCTATTTGGAGAAGGGAAATAATAAAATCGCGGCAAAGTGGATTGAAAAAGCTGCAGAGCAAGGAGATGCAAGGGCACAACTGAATCTTGGCGAGATCTATCGTGAAGGTTTGGGTGTTCCTAAAAACTATCTTATTTCGGTGCAGTGGTATGAGAAAGCCGCCAGACAGGGAAATATGGATGCACAGTTTGTTCTTGGCGGGACCTATCTTCATGGGAGAGGGGTTCCCAGAGATTATCGCGCCGCCAGAGCATGGTATGAGAAGGCGGCCAATCAAGGGGATATGGATGCCCAGATGCGTCTTGGATTGATGTACCTCAAAGAGGAGGGGGTCTCTAAAGATTATGCTGTTGCCGCACAGTGGTTTGAGAAGGCTGCTCTACAGGATAAGGTGGAGGCGCAATCCATGTTAGGCGTTATGTATGCCAAAGGGGAGGGGGTTGCCAAAGATTATGCTATCGCAAAAAAGTGGTTTGAAAAAGCTGTTAAACAGGGCAGTGCTGAAGCGATGCTTGGTCTTGGATCGATGTATGAGCGCGGCACCGGAGTGATCCAAAGTTATGTTAAAGCCCACGCGCTATATAGCCTTGCGCTGGAGAAAAAGATGGATTTAGCTGGAGAAAAGAGAGCGCAGTTGGAGAAAAGGATGGATCCAGAGCAGGTTTTAAGGGCGCAGGCGTTGATGCCTCGCTGGCGGCCTTAAATTAAAATTTTTTGGAAAAACAGATGAAATCTCTCAAAGATATCGAGTGATTCTAAGGAATGCCCGCCAGTTGAAAAGCCATGGTGATAAAGATCTTCATTTCGCGCATCATTTTCTCAGCAAAGACCGTCATACTTAAGCCAAGGATCAAAAAGCCGATCATCTGGGCTAAGGGCATGGCTAAGAAGAATACTTGGATCTGTGGTGAGGCGCGGTTGATCAATCCCATGCCTAAATAGAGCATTTTGGTGGCGACCAGCACAGGTGCAGAGATTAAAATGGCCAACTCAAAAAGACGGGCCATCTCTTTGGTGCCTGTATGGAGAATCGCTTCAGAGGAGAGTCCAACACCTAAAGGAAGGGTGCTATAGGAGCGCACGATGCCTTCAATGAGCATATGGTGGCCATCGATGGAGAGGAAGAGAATGAGTGAGATCATATAGAAGAGATTACTTACCACACCCTCCTGAACGCCTGAGGTGGGATCCATCACCATGGCCATGGAGAGTCCCATGGAGAAGCCCACCACCATGCCCGCGACCTGCACAGAGACCAGTACCCAGTGAGCGAGAATACCCAACACCGCACCGATTAAGATCTCCACTAAAACAGCCCAGCCTAGTTGCAGCAGGGTGGCCGTCTCCTCTCCTGGCCAGGCTGGAACCAGAGGAAATACTGCAAAGGAGAGGGTGATTGCGATCATCACCCGAATGCGTGAAGGCCCCACGGAGCGAGAGAAGAAAGGCGCACTTAAGAAGAGCCCGGTGATGCGGGCAAAAATGAGTGCGATGCGCTGAATTTCGCTGGTGGAAAAGCCGGCTAAATCGGCAAAGGCTTGGAGATCCATCGCTTTTTCTAGCCAATGAGACGGGGGATGGAGGTAAACAGCTCTCGAAAGAAGTCGGTGAGAATTTCCAGCATCCAGGGCAGTGCTAAAATCAGTGCAAAGAAGGTTGCGAGAATTTTAGGGATGAAGGTAAGTGTCATCTCTTGAATTTGGGTGACTGCCTGAAGTAGAGAGATCAAAATACCCACAACCAGCGCGGTGAGCAGCATGGGGGCAGAAATCAGAAGCGCGATACGAATTGCTGTGACCACCAGATTGATGACGGTTTCTGAAGGCATGATGACTCCTTACGGTTTTGATCCTTAAAAGATGAGGTGTGATCTCTATCATACCCTGTTTGGGGGGGGGTCTTCCAGCTTCTCTAGTATAGATTCTGCAATTTGTGGTCTCTCCTCGTTCTCTTCCTCTTTTTTGTGCTTCATCTCATAAGCATCAAAGACAGTAATTGCCATCGCAGCGATCATGGGACCAAAAAAGAGTCCCATAATGCCAAAACCGATCAATCCACCAAAGGTGGCGAGAACTGTTAACAGGGTATGGTTGAGGGGGTTCATATCCTCATCTTCTTCGGTGGCGTGGCGGCTGGCTAAACGTTGAATCAGATAGGGTCTGAGTAGATTATCGATGACAAATCCTGTCACCACAGCGCCCCAGATGGCGATAAAGATCGCGGCTCCTGTCTGTTGATTCCAATAAAGATAGAGGGATAGCGGCCCCCAGACAATAAAACTACCCACGACCGGGATGAATGAGGCCACAGCAATGGCGGTTCCCAGATAGAACCAGGGCAGATCCATAAAGGCTGCCGCCAGTGCAAAGCTTAAGCCTTGGGCGGCGGCAACAATCAGAATGGTCCAGGTTAATGCTTCAGCGAGTGTGGTAAAACGGTGAATGAGAAGTTTTTTAAAGCAGCCCGTTAAAGGGGTTAACGATTGAATCCGTTTTACAAGAAGCGGCCCATCGCGGTAAAAAAAGAACAGTGAGAAGAGGATGACCACCATAGAGGAGAGAAAGGTGGTGATATTATGGCTGATATTTTTAAATAGAAAGAGCGCCCCTTTGCCCATTTTGGCGAGGATAACCCCTTTTTTATCGGCCGCCTCCTCTAAGAGCCAGCCTTTTAGCTCATCGGGCAGGGGGAGGGTGGTCATTTTAAGACGTAAAATCTCCCGCAAACTCTCGACATCCTCAAATCCCGCCAGCCACAGACGCAGCTCCTGAACATTTTTACCCACCCGGATTCCTGTGGCGGTGAGAAAGTAGATCACCGGAGCGACAACCAATAAAAATACTAAAATAGTCATGAGAAACGCGCCAGTGTCCGAAACTAAACTAAAGCGCTCTGTTAAACTCTCATAATAAGCATAGGTTGAGGAGGCCAGCAGAGAGGCGAGAAAGAGACCAGGAAGAAAGGGATAGAAGAGCCATCCCAAGCCAAAGATGGCGGCAATCAGGAGGAAGTGGATAAATCCCTCTTCTAAGATTGGTGTGCTTTCCTGGGACATCGTGCTCTCCATGGCTTTTAATCATTGGCGCGAATAAGAATTTTACGCATCTTAAATTTTACGTGAAAAAGGGAAAAATGCAACGAAGGGAAGAGCTTAAAAGGCTTCTGCTCTCTTTTTTGCTTGATAATCCAGGAGATAGCAATGAAACATATATCTTATTGGGGGTTCGCCCTTCTTTTGGCCATTCCGTGGGTTGCCCCTGTACAGGCTCAGGACTATTACTGGACCCATACACAAAATTCAAAGCATCAGACCGTTCAGATCAATACGCTTCGGCAGCGTCTGGGGAAGAAGTATCATGAGTATGAGAGCAAGCGTGCACAGATGGGGATTATTAAATCCAAGCTGAGTAAACTCCGGGAGGATATCCAGGAGACAGAGCGGATTCTTGAACAGGAGAGTGCACCGATCCAGATGGCGGCAGATAACTATAATCGTGTTCATGAACTCTCATTAGAAGATCCTAAAATCTCCACAGAGCGCGAGCGCGAGGCTTATGCGTTGATCCGTGATAAATTGCAAGGCAAGGTGGATGAAATTGAAAGCAATCTCCGTAAGCTAAGAGAGGATATGGGCTTACAGGAGTTAAAGTTGCAGGATCTCTTAAAAGAGATGCATAATATCCGTCAGGCAGGCCAGGTTCTGCAAAACAATATCGCTCAGGCCAGAAGTGTGGTCTTCTTAGGAACGGTGGGTAATTGATTTTTAAAAAAAGCGATGGTTTCAATGCATTGGAATGATCGCTTTTATTCACACTGCTTGAAAAGTTGGCAACAGGTTGCAGATTGATTGGGTTGACTCCATTTTAAACATATCCTTGTATTGTAATGGCTAACCATAATGATTCGTCGTTTAAAGATCGATAACTTTAAATCCCTCAATGGCTTTGAGTGTGTATTGCAAAAAACAACCTGCTTTATCGGTCTGAATGGTGCAGGAAAATCCACCCTGCTCCAGATGATCGATTTTTTGAGCCAACTGATTCAGGGCAATATGAGACACTGGCTCGAATCTTCACATCCAAAAGCCTTAATCCCCACCACCGTTTCCGCCACCACCACCATTGCCGCCATTACTGTCGCCATCAAACCAGTCGCTGGAGTGTCCGCTATTACTTGTGGAGCGAGAGTGTTTCCCTCGATTAAAGCTTCCCGAGTTTCTCTTTGATGCCAAAAACTCAATGAGTCTAAACAACCCTGTGACCACAAAACCCAACGTACCAAAACCGATTAAAATGGAGCCCAAAGAGGAGAGTAGGGTACTGAACTCAAAGAATAGATCGATAAAAACAAGTACGATACCAAGGATGATCATCCAGAATGAGATTTTCATAGTTCTCTCCTATTTATCTCTTCTTTGTGGATTTTTCTTATCTTCGTCGCCGCTTTTAAAAAAAGAAACCGAATGAGGCGGAAAAGTTGTATAGCTAAATACCAGATTAACGCAAGAAGGAGCAAAATGACTCCTCCTTCAAAGAGAGGGAAAAATGCTCCCCCCAAAAAACAAGTGAGAAAACCAATAATAAGCAGTCACTTTACAACAATCATGATCCCTGGCTCTTTTGGGATAAAAAGCTGAAAAAGTAGCCTCTCTCTTGCCAAAGTGCTGAGGATAGTACTTTAATCTTCTCTCTTTTTGAGAGCCTTAGGCGAGGCTCTCCAATAAACTGGTTCTCTACCAACTTCTTAAACAGTGCATAGTAGAGATGACGCATCAATCGGGCTGGACGCAGCGCATGATGGGGTGCTCCTTTCTCCAGCATCTGTGCGGCATGAAAATGGTGTCTGGCGATGCTTGAGAGTTCATTTAATGCAGCGATCAGGTTAGATGAGTGCTGATTTTTAAGAATGGCGTGCTCTGTAACCCCATGGCGTTTTAAGAGATCTAAAGGGAGATAGATGCGTCCCCTGTCTGCATCATTATTCACATCACGCAGAATATTGGTCAGTTGAAAGGCTAATCCCAGATGGCGGGCATAGGTTCGATTCGGGAAGGAGATCTCTTTTTGCGAGGAGAGAAAAATAATCAGTGCGGTCTCTCCAACAGAGGAAGCCACCTGGTGGCAGTAGTTCTCCAGATCGTTAAATGTATCAAAACGGTTTTTATGGAGATCCTGCGCCATACCATCGAGTAGGGTTAAAAAGGGTTCTGGCTTAAAGGTGAAAAAATGGTTTAAGCGTTGCAACTCTTCAGCAATGGGATGTCTCGCCTCGCCTTGAAAGAGACGTTCGACCTCTTCTCGCCACCAGTGCAGTTTAATCTGGGCGATATGGGGCGTTCTGGGATGGTCCACAATATCATCCACTTTACGGCAGAATGCATAAAGGGCGAACATTGCAGAGCGTTTAGGTTCCGGGAGCCAGCGGAATGCGGGAAGAAAAGAGGAGCCTGAACGGCGGGTGATATCGCGGCAGTACGCTTTTGGCGTCATGGATTATAGACTCCTTATCGCACGCCCTAAGCAGTGCCATTTCTCTAGCGTGGTTAATGACGCCTTATGGTGCACAATATTCCCCTCTTGAGATCTGATTTTTTCCAATAGGGCCATGCCCGCCTCCCAGGCGATAGAGAGCTCCAGACGTAAAGGGATTTTGATCTGTTTTAAAAGGGGTTCTGCGGTTAAAAAAAGCTTCTCTGTCTCCTGGACTAAAAAGAGCATCAGTGCACCAATCTCAGGTGTAAACTGTTTGGCGTGGAGGATCTTTAAAGAGACATTAAACCGATCCATGATCTCTTTTGGAACGTAGCATGAGTGTCCACGCGCAAGATCTTCGAAGAGATCACACCAGTGGTCGGTCATCTGGAGTGCAGAGCAGAAGGCATCGGACCTTAAGCTTTTATCATCGTTTCTCTCAGGATCATTTGTATAGGAGACTTCACCAGCTAAATGAAGAACCAACCTTCCCACCGGGTGTGCTGAGTAGCGGCAGTAGTTCTCCAACTCTTCCCAGGTTTCATACGCTTTATAATGCACATCCAAACGAAAAGCGGTCAATAGATTTTGCAGAAAAATAACCGGTAGCTTGGTCTCTTTTAAGGTATGGGCTAGGGCGCGAAAGATTGGATGATCCTCCGGTGTGCCATTTTTTGTGCGGTGCAGTTTTTTCTGCCAATCTTCAAGAAGCGCTTCTTTCTCTTCAGGTGTTCTATGGGCTTCATCGGCAAAATTATCTGCGGTTCTGGCAAAAGCATAGATGGCATGCAGGTGGCGGCGCATCCTCTTTGGCGCAAAGAGAGAGCCCACAGGGAAGTGATCACTGTTCTTAAGAATCAGGTCACGGCAGTATAGATAATCCTTCGTAAGAGGATCAGAGAGGTGGTAGCGTGGAGAGAATCGACTGGGAAGAGAGGGAATAAAAGCCACGGTTTACTCATTTGATAATTTTATCTGTCAAGCATGATAAGAGACAAACAAAATATGGTAGTGATCTTTGAAACCATCACGGCTTCCATTATGACGCATCACGGCACGCAGTGCGCCAGTGGATGCGGGGTAGTGATCCAGATGGGGCGTATGGGCACCGGTCTCTTTAAGATTTTTTAAAAAATGTTGCAATGAAGGGTAGTGTATCGGAAAAAACGCTTCTTCGATATGGCATTTGGCTTGAGGAAGCATTTCAGGAAAAACCTTTGCATCGGGAAAGTGTTGCAATCCACAGGGAATATTAAACTTCTTACAGAGATGGCGCCACTTTTGAAATGTCCCCATGCCAGGCATGGCAAAGATGAGTTGACTACCAGGTGCCAGTGCATCATAGAGTCTGTTTAGGGCTTCAGAGAGATTGGTGAACCATTGAAAGGTCATGCTGGAGATGATCAGATCGATGTTTTTAACGGCGGGATAACTGCCATCCATCACCAGAAAATGGGTGCTTCTGGTTGGAGAGAGATTCTTAAGACAACGCGTCACCATGGTCGGGGAGAGATCACTGAAGAGAAGAAGCGCTTCTGGCCAGCGCTGCTTTAAAGACTGGCTTAAAAAGCCGGTGCCACAACCGATCTCAAGAATTTTAGCCCCCTTATCAGGCACGCTCTGACCCTTTAAACGCTGAAAGAGCGCATTACTGATGCGTTGTTGCGCTTGTGCTTTATGGTGATAGGATTCAGCGCGATCAAAAGCTTGTGCGATTGAAAAATGGTGTGGACGCATGTTTAAAATTGGTGTGATAATAGAGCCATTATCGTGAATGTTATTTAGAGTGATTTGATAAAGCGCTTAAGAACCTTTGCAGTGGTTTTTGGTGCGGAGAGGGGGAGGAGGTGTCCACCCTGCTTTGACCAGAGAATTTCTTCTTTTTTAAAAGAGGCTTTGGTTAACGCTTCTGGAGCGATTAAATCATTACGACAGGAGAGCGCCTGGCGGGGGAAGGGGAGATTTCTCCAGGTGCTCCGTTCGTCATATTTTTTCAGCCAGTTTAAACCTTCAACCAACCTGGGAACATGAATTTTATCCTTGTTCTTTAGTTTAAGTGAGGTCATCAATCCTGAACGGAGTTGAAAATCCTGTAGTACAGCGATTGGATTGCGGTGAAGAACCGCGATCATGCGCTCAAGAACCCTTACAGGAATGCCCTCAAAGAATGTTCTATTCTGAGCGTAGCGACTAAAGCCATTGATCGAAAGAAAACCCTGACATAAGGACCAGGCTTTACGATTTTTTTTATCGTTGAACTGATGCAAAAGCCAGAGAACCCCTAAAGAGTGTCCCACAGCGACCCAGGGTTGATCCTCAGGAAAACAGCGTATACAGCGTGCATCACCAAAGAAGCCAAAATCGAGTCGGACTGTTGGATAGTCGGGTAGTTTTTTAATCAGAGGCCACCATACACCACGACCGAAGCCCCAACCATGTGCAAAAACAATAATCGGTTTTTTCATATGATCTTCCTATCATCCTTTAAAGCATGGTTTAAAATAGCGATTGATCTATGTTTTAACAATCTTCTTTGAAAACCAGGTGAGCGGATGATCCAGGCGTTCTGCGATCTGTGTTGGGAGCCGTTCTGAGAGCGGTGAGCCCCGCCACCAGGCCAGACCCAGTAAGCCTAAACAGAGTGAGCCAATAAGGATATCTGTGGACCAGTGCGCGCCGCCAACCAATCGAGGAAGATAGAAGGGAAAGAGCAGAACAAGGGCTTGAAATCCTGCTTTTCTTCCCTGATGGAAAAAGAAAAAGCCGGTGAGCAGGATCATCACTAAAGCATGATCTCCAGGAAAGGAGCTGCCGCTGGAGTCTTTTGTTTTGATCCAGGTGACCATCTCTGTTAAGCGCAAACCATCATCAAAGATGCGGGTGGGGCTCAATCGGCGGAAATCAAAAAGATCCACAATAATCTCAAAAGAGACCACCTTGATAAAGCCAATGAGCAGAGCAAAAAGTGCGATCTGTATAATTCTTCTGTTGGCCTCTTTTAAACTGGGACTTTGACGCAGCCACAGCCCTAGCATAATCAGGATAATTGTTCCAGGCACCAGATCAAAGGGCCGCCAGTTGGCAATGGCCCAGAAAGCCTGCCAGGACTCTCCCCAGAGGAGAGAGCCATTTAAATAGCGATAGATCTGTTGATCAAAAATATCCCATCCCTGGCGGCTGAAGGGGATAAGCCAGCTTAAGAGAATTAAAATGGCCAGGAGATGAAAAAAAAGCAGCAGACGAGGATTCCATGGGGAGGGTTTGGTGGCGGAGTCAGCAAAATTATTCATTAATCTTTAAATTTTAGTGGGGTTTATTGTTTATCTTCAATTGACAGGACCGTTTTGGGCACGCCATCATTAAGAGCGCTTACAACTCCAATGACAATAACATGATCCTTGGCATGGTAAAAAAAAATTTTCACCTCAAAGCGATTTTCTTGCAACACACCACGCTGGCGGATCGACTTTTTATGATTATCAGCGCACTGTTGCTGCTTATCCTGCCTCTGTTACATCATCAAACGCCAGGAGCATGGCTGCGTATCCATAGACCAGGTGCGATTATTGATACTTATGCTTTAAATGAGGATCGTTTGATCTCTGTGACGGGGCTTTTAGGGGTGGTGCGCGTTGAGATAAAAAAAAACAAGGCCCGTCTTCAGGAGTTTCGTTCTCCCCGCTTAATTGGTACGCGCACCGGCTGGATTCAACATCAAGGGGAGCATGCGGTCTGTATTCCTTGTGGGGTCTTGATTGAGATTCGTCGGGAGGATCATGATCATCAGCCTTCTTCTTTTGATGCGATTGCCCAATGAATCTTCCCTATCCTAAACCCAGGCCAGAGATTTTAATCGCTTATCTGGCGGCCATGGCGACGGCGGTTCATGCGCTAGAGACGATTTTACCAGGGATTGGGCCTTGGTTTAAGCCAGGTCTGGCCAATATTTTTACCCTTACAGCCTATATTTTATTAGGATTTAAGTATGCGGTGATGGTGACGCTTATACGTATTATTGTCTCCTCACTCGCTTTAGGCACGTTTCTTACTCCCGGTTTTTTTCTCAGTCTAAGTGGTGCGCTCCTGGCCCTTTCGGTGATGGCGCTTTTTCGTTATAACAAAAAGCTCTTTAGTGTGGTTTCTATCTCATTGGTGGCATCTCTGGCCCATATGGGGGGGCAGATTCTGGCGGCTTATCTGTTGATCTTTCGCCATCCGGGCATTTTTCAGTGGGCGAGTTGGTTTTTTATCACGGCCTGGGTGACTGGCGTAATCAATGGTTTACTGGCCGCAGAGATGATAGCGCGCCTGAAAAAAACGATGCATGCTCCCCTCTCCTTTAAAAAATAGGCTATACTTAAAAATTAAACCGGCTTTTTTGATCTTAAAATTGGGCTTTGTATTTTATCCATGTATGCTGATACCTCCCACCGTCTTTTTATCGCACTCTTTGTTCTCTCTTTTCTGATGCATGCCCTGCTTCTCTTTTTTGATCTGATTTCACTCACCTTTGAAAAAAAAGAGCCCGCACCGATTCGTATTGTTTTTCTTCCAGAAATAGCTAAGGAGGAACCGCCAGTACCGCCACCTGAGGAGCCCGAGGCGATTGCAGAACGTAATCAGCGCGCCTCTTCGCCTGATTATAAGGAGGATCTTATCCCCTTAGAGCCCATACCAGAGACACCGCAATTAACCCCATGGCAGCCTGAATCAAAAGCACCAACCCCTGCATGGGAGTATCCTCTACCCAATGAAAGCCAATCTCCACCATTTAATCCACCGCCACCTCCTGCCACCTCTCCTAAGCAAAGAAAACCGGATGGTGCAAAAGAGATCGATTCCGCTGAAAAAAACACCCCTCCGGTTTTGGCCTCCTCAAACGCTTTAAAGCGTGCGCCATTGCCGATATCAATGCCTAAGCCAAACCTTGTGGCGCGAGAAAAAAGAGAGAAAAAGCGTCTACACCTTGAGAAGGTGAAACATCAGAGCAGAAGCCGGATGTCGATGGTATCGGATATTCCAAAGCCACCCAAAAAGAAGATCGCTAAAAACCAGGCCCCTAAACTGCCTTTGAAGCTCACGCCCTCCCTACGTGATTTAACCCACTGGGATAAACAGAGTCGTGTGAATGAACGCATGATGCGGCGTCGAAGGGGGGAGGCGGTGGTTCCTCTAGATACCAAGGAGTCGCGTTATGTGAGTTATTTTCGGCGCATGCAAAAAAGGATTCAGTTCTATTGGCGCTATCCTGCGTCGGCAAAGCGTAAGAATATTACCGGTGCGCTCTCATTGCAATTTGCAATTAACAGCCGTGGTAAGTTGGTTCATCTAAAGCTGGTTCGAAGTTCTGGCCATGCCATGCTGGATGAGGCGGCGATCAATGCGGTGCGTCAGGCGGAACCCTTTTCTCCTTTTCCGGTGACTTGGTGGGAGAAGAAAATTATTGTGCCGGTAAGGTTTCAATATTTTATTAAATGATTGTTTTCTCTATCTCTATTTTAGGATATGAGGCTAAGCTTTTTATTCTCAAGAAGATAGACTTTATCACCAAACAGTGATGCGCGTTTTTCTCGACTGGTGAGGATAAGCAGCGCCATTTTATTATCTCGACAATGTTTTTGAAGACGTTCTGCTAAAATCATCTCCTCTTGTTCAGAAAAAGTTTCTCCGGGTTCATCGAAGAGAAAAAGATCGGGATTGGTTGCAAAAGCTACTGCAATGGCGACACGGCTTTTCTCACTATCAGAGAGGGTTGTGAGGGAGCGATCTTTAAGATGGTGGTTTAATCCTGCAAAGTGGAGTGCTTTTTCTATGTGCTCAATATTGTTATTATTCAGCATCAGAGCGATCTCCTGTTCCACCGTCTGGGTCAGAAAATAGCGCTCAGGATAGCGAAAGATGAAGCTCATCTTTTTGGCACGTGAGGCTCTGGAGAGGGTGTGGATCGGGCTGTTCTGAAACAGAATCTGGCCCTCTTTTAAGGGAAGAAGCTCTGCAATCAGGTGGAGAAGGAGCGTTTTTCCTGTACACTCCTGGCCTAATATTGAGACACAACAGCCTGGATCGATCTTAAGGTTAAGTTGATCGAAGATCTTCTCTCCAGAGGGGAGGTTAAAACAGAGACCTTTCAAGGAGAGTAGGGGCGGTTTTAGATTAGATATCATGATCGACTCCTTTTAAAGATCATGATAAACCTCTTCATCTGTTTTTGACCCCATTCATCAAGCGTCTCTTCAGTAGCTTTTAGAAAAACAGGGTCAGGAGAGATTGTCTTCCTTCCCATTATTACGTTATAAACCTTTCCTACATCAAAGCCATCCTTTGATTTTAGTCTCTTTGGAATGGGTTGAAAAGAGATTGGTTTTTCAACATCTTTCATATTGAGATAAAAATCTTCTGAGCACCAGATTTGATAATTTGATTCGTGCTTTCCTTGTGCTTTTATATAATTCTTCATCGGCTGATCGATGCGGGTTGTGTGTATGATTACTTCACCCGCAAACATTTTTCCAATGCCACGGTCGGGATGATAGATTACAGAGCCAAAACCCAACTGCACCCGGCCTCCCTGAATTAAGGGATAGTTATATTGCAGATCTTGAAGATCACGAATAAATTTTCTTGCCGCATCAAGCGCATCTTCACCGCTTTCAAAAAAGGCCAGCAGGCCATCACCCGCCTCTTTATCATTTTGTTGTGAAGCCAATTCCTCGCGGATAAAGCGAATCTGTTTAGCCATGAATTCAGGAACATGTTTGTCAATATATTCTTTCGGTAAATCGCTGTAACCCGCAATATCGGCATTCATGATATAGATGTTTTTTTTATGGGGCTTCTTCTCTTCTATCTGGGGATAGATCGCCTGTGCCGGATTCTCTTTAAATTGGGTGATATACGCTTGCAACCGAAGATCTTTCTCTTTAATCAGGTCATCTTTCGCCTGTAAGAGTTGCTGTGTTAATTCCAAACGGTTAGTTAAGGATGCAATTTCGTGTTTCAGATTAGAGATATAGATCTGCTGCTCAAACGCCTTCTCTCTATTCATAGAGAGATTAACCTCTCCTGTTTGGAGCATCCTTAAAAACTCTTCCAATGATTTTTTGACCCGCTCCTTATCCTTGAGGGTTGTGGTTTGAAACTCAAAACGAACATACTGTCCCTCTTTTGTTGGCACCACTTCAACATCGGCTTCTTTAAAAAGGCGCATAAAATCAGGAAACTGATTAATATAATTGACAATAGAGGAGCGCATTTCATCAGGAAACTTTCTTGCAAAGCTCCATTTATAGGGCTCCTTAAGATAATCATCCAGACGAAAATCTTGATAATCCCCTTCACCAAAAATACCCTCTCCCGCCGGAACCCGGCTATCTTCATCTCTTTTATAAACGGTTATCTCTCTTCCTTCTTCAATAACATTCTCTTTTGTATAGCTAGTATAGATATATCTTGTGTTTTTTAATGTTGCTTCATCTGGCTCCCAGCCTCTGGTTTGTACTGCATCAAAAACCGCACCGGTAAAGTTACAATCAATCAGCTTTTTTTCAGCCAGAGAGAGTGAGACTAAAAAAGCGTCACGGAAGTCACATTGTTCAAGTACCTCTATATCCCAGAGGTGGGCGGCCTCAAGGATTGCTCCTTTAAAATTAAGATTTTCTCCTTGAACCCTTTTAATAAAAGCCAAGTGGGATGCTTCAAAGGTTATTTCATCACGAAATTTTGCTTGATGAAGTTCAAGACGACTTTTAAATATTGCCTGTTTAAAGCTGGCAGCAGCATAAAAAACGCTTCCAATAAAATAGGCAATTTTTAGAAATTGGCTCTCAATGAAGCTGGCAGACGCACGAAATTGGCACAATATGAAAAAGGCATCCTCGCTAAATTTGCTCGATTCGAAAGAGGGATTCCCGTGAAATTGGCTCCCAAAGAAATTTGCATCTCCGTGAAATTGGCTTGATGTAAAATTTGCATCTCCGTGAAATTGGCTCTCTATGAAGTTAACGGACTTAGCAAAAATTACATTTTCAAATGATATTTTTGGAAAAACAAAGCCCCTTAAGTTAATTACATCAATCGAATTATCCTCCTCACACTTTTTAATAAAATTATGGATCTCTCTATTAAAGTCCTTTTCTTTCTCTTCTACATCAGGATAGTGAAACAGACAATATTCACCATCTTTATATACAGGATGAGGACAGCCTTCTTTATCTAAGAGCTTTCCAAACAGATCTTTACCTTGAAATTTGCATTTTTTACCAGACATCAACTATAAACCTGCCTATGGGTTTCCACATCCAAAAATGTAACGACAATATAGCCATCATGCTCTTTAAAAATAATCCGCAGATCATAACCCGCGGTAAGAGAACGGCTCCCTTTCAACTTTCCAGAGAGCGCATGATTTCTGAGTGAAGGGGTGAAAGGATTCTTTAGAAAGAGATCAAGCGCATTTTCCACGCGCTCTTGATTTTGTGTAGAGAGCTTATCAAGCGCTTTTAAGAACCGTTTGCTAAATATAAATTTCATCTGTTCTTAAGCCTGATCCTCTTTAAATATTGCAAGGCTTCTTTACCATCTTCAAAGACCATGCTCCCCTCTTCTTTCTCTGCCAACAGAATTTCCTCTTCCTCTTCAGGTGTGAAGCCATTTTCGGTTAAAACTGGCTTTAAAGAGACCTGGACCACCACATCAGGGTGATATCCACCTCTTAATGCTTTGGGTAGATCTCTAACACGGATTGGTGTCTCTATGGTTGTGGTCATTGTTTTATCTCCTTTTTATCAATAAACCTGATCATGGGTTCCCACATTGATCAAAACAACGATTACATAGCCATCATATTCCTTGAAAATAACACGCAGATCATATCCAGCCGATAAAGAGCGCTGTCCTCGAAGTGTTCCACCGAGTGCATGGTTTCGCAAAGAAGGTGCGAAGGGATCTTCTAAAAAAAGATTTATTGCACGATTTACTCTTATTTTATTTTTAAGAGAGAGTTTGGAAAATGCTTTTTCAAACTTTCGTGAATATTTAATCTCCATAAGTCCATTGATCCAGTTTCGCTAAAAAAGCCTCCTTGCTCATAGAAGGGGATTGTTCGGCTTCTTCTGCAGCTTGCAAAATTTCCTCTTCCTCTTCAGGTGTGAAGCCATTTTCGGTTAAAACTGGCTTTAAAGAGACCTCTACCACCACATCGGGATGAAATCCACCCCTCAATGCTTCGGGCAGGTCACCTACACGGATTGGTGTTTCCAGGGTTGTGCTCATTGGGTGCTCCTTATCAATAAATTTAGGTTATGTGTTTATGTTATACTAATTTTTTTGATCTATAAATATGAGAGAAAATTGTAGATTAGAATATTAGAATCAAGAAGGAGAAATGCTTCATCACCGTCGGGCATTGGCTTTTTCACGGTGAAACTTTATTGCTTTGGTATCCAGTTTTAAAACATCCCATGGATTATCTTCATTCAGTGTGGCGGTCTCTTTTATATATTCAGGATGTTGCTTTGCTTCTGAGTCGATCTGATTTGTAGTGCGCATGGCTAATATGGAGCGGGTGAAGGGAATCGAACCCTCGTCACAAGCTTGGGAAGCTTGGGCCCTACCATTAGACGACACCCGCTTAAGTAAATTATTGAAGAAGTGGTTTAAGAGGTCAAGTGAAATTTCTTTATAAAAAATCAGCTAGAGCGGTTTTCAGGTGACGCTCTCTATGCTGGTTCATACTCCACATGGGTTCCAACGGATAAACCTAAAGAGGATTTCTCCTCAACGATGATGCGAACATTTCGGCCGAGGAGGTTGAGGAATCGAAACATCCGGTCCATGGTGAACTGTTCTGTCGCGCCTCGTACCAGGTTTGAGACCTCTGTCTGGGATATTCCCAGAATTTTTCCTGCCTGCTTTTGTGTTAGACCACGTTCTTTGATGATATATCGGATCTGGATGGATAATTGTGCCTTAGCACGTTCTTCTTCAGGATTATCCATCTCCAGGTCTTCGAAGATATTACCAGTGCTGCGCTCTTCGGTCATCATGGCTCTGTTCTCCTGCCAGACTATTTTTCCAATTTAATTCCTTCTGCTTTTAATCCGGCTTTGATTCTTTTTTGAAGTTTTGGCATCAAATTTTGGGACCAGCGTCGACTGATCGCCATGGATTCCTGCATCAGTTGTGGCATTTGAGAAATTATTTTCTTACCCAGAGGTGTTTTATAGAACTGGTTAAGCCATTTAAGCTCATCGGCGGTAAAATATTTATGATAGAGTGGGTAGAGGCTCTTCATAAAGTTGCCCTGAGGATGGAGTTCTTCTGTGAGCAGGGCGGAGACCTCATTTTGTACCACAGTAAAGGCTTTTGGATCGGCATCTGGGTGCGTTTTCTTTAGCATAACGATCATCTGTTTCATGATGGCATTGCCCATCAGTATACCTATTTTATCGGCATTAGTCAGTTCGATCATCTCGCGAATCAGGGCGGCTTTAGCTTCTGGTATCGCCTCTGGTGTGGTTTCAGCCCAGGAATTAAAAGAGAAAAGCAGTAGAAAAAGAGAGAAAAAAGTCAACTTGTATGGCATTTTTATTATCCTTTTTATTATCTTCTAGAATAGAATGCAGCGTCTCAAATTATAACAGAAAATTCCAAATTAAATCAAGAATTTTATCCCGATTATCCATTCCATCTATATGATGAAAAATCTGGAATCTTTAATGGGGTCTGTGATAGGATTTGAGTGTTATTGACCTGATCTTTTACATCATTTTTCATAAAAATATAGAGTCATGCTTCTAACCGACCAAACCTTAGCCCAACAACTCAAGCTCACGGATCGACGCATCGAAGAGCGAAAGAAACTTTTCCGTCTCACAGAGGAGGATACACGCAACCTGCTCACAGCCAAACCCTACATTGAGAGCAAGCTGGATCATGTGATTGATGCTTTTTATCAACAGCAACTGAGACACTCTGAGGTGCAACTGGTTATCGGTGATGCAGAGACCATGGAGCGGCTGAAAAAGACGCTTAAGACCTATATCTTAGAGATGTTCAGTGGCGTTTATGATTCGATCTATGTAAACTCACGGCTGCGTGTGGGTAAGATCCATAAAAGAATTGGTGTTCCCCCTGCACTCTATATGTCCGCCGTACAGATTCTCTGGAGTATTCTACAGGACATCATTGAGGATCATTGTGACGATGGCACCTGCTCCCGTCTAGAGGTGGAAGAACGCAAAAAGAGTTTGGCAAAGATTCTGATGTTCGATGTCCACTTTATCTTTGAAACCTATACCGATGCATTGGTGGCGGAAGTTCAGGTTGCCAGAAATGATATGGAGAAATATGCAGAGGATCTGGAGGAGGCGGTAGCATCAAGGACACTGGAGTTGGAGAATCTCTCTCGCCAGGATGGTTTAACAGGGCTTTTAAATCAGCGCGCCTTCTTTGAGCATCTTCGCCTGGATCTGGCTTATGCTAAGCGGCGTCAGGAGTCTTTAACGCTGATCTACTTCGATCTGAATGGTTTTAAACAGCTCAACGATACCAGAGGCCACCGGGAGGGGGATAAGGTTCTTGCGCATGTGGGTGAGGTTCTCCTAGCGACCGTGCGTGAGGTGGATACCGCCTGTCGCTATGGCGGCGATGAGTTTTGTGTCATCTTTCCAAACAGCGTTGATGAGAGCATTATCCGACTCTGTCATCGATTGGTTCAGCGCTTTGAGGCCAAAGCAGGCGAATACAACGTCAGCTTTAGTATCGGTATCCTCCAGGTTGGCCCTGAAGAGTACCCTTTTGAGGAGGATATCGTTAAAGAGGCGGATCAACGGATGTATAAAGCAAAGAAAGCATCTAAAAAAGTCTCTGGTTACTGGTACTGTATTGATGAACCTGTACAGATTAAAATACCGAATAATAAGCAAAAAAATAATGTCGATAATGCTTAAGCGATTAAGACTAGTCCATGATCATCTATTCCATGAGAAGTATCGATTGTGTTAATCTTTATCCATAAGAAACTTCTGAAAAACGACATTCAAATGGGAATAAGGATGACCGCTCAAGTGGATTCAACAACAGATACTCCAGATATTCTGGAGAAGATGGATCGCTCCCAGCTCTCCTCTCTGGCGATTAATGAACAGGGATTTGCTTTTAATCCGGAGAGCGGAGAGAGCTTTACACTCAATATTATCGCCAGAGAGATCATTGAGGCGATCAAAGCGGGCATTGATAGCCAGAGCATTGTGATGCAGCTCGTGGAGACTTACGATGTCAACTTTGAAGAAGCTTATGCAGATGTGATCGATTTTATGGAACACTTAAAAATGTATGGGCTGCTCAAATGACTCTGAAAATCGCGGTAAGCGGTATCAATGCGACCGATAATCCAGGGCCTGGTCTGGCTGTGGCCAGAAGCTTAAAAGAGTCAGATCATAACATCCAGATTATTGGTTTGAGCTATGATCTGCACGATCCAGGAAACTATCTCGATTTTGTGATCGATCACAGTTTTATCCTGCCCTATCCCAATAAAGGGTGGGAGAGCATGAAAAATAAACTGCTCCAGATCCAACAGCAGGTTGGTCTGGATGCGATTATTCCTAACCTTGATGCTGAACTGCCCCTCTTTATCAAGTATCAGAATGAGTTGAAAAATCTTGGTATCCACACATTTCTGCCCTCTGAAGCACAGTTTCAACTGCGTACCAAAGAACATCTTGATCAACTGGCGGATGATCTTGATATTCTTCACCCCCCCACAAAAACAGTGACTTCAATCCAACAGCTTCAGGATGCTCTTCTAGAGTTTAATCCTCCGGTGATGGTTAAAGGAAACTACTATAAAGCCTATATTGCCCGTAATGAACCCGAAGCGATCCACCACTTTACAAAAATCTCTGAGGAGTGGGGCTTTCCAATTCTGGTGCAGAAACTGGTCTCTGGAGATGAACTCAATGTGGTTGGTGTGGGTGATGGTGAGGGGAATAATCTGGGATTGGTCGCCATCAAAAAGTTGGCGACAACCCATCTTGGAAAAATTTGGAATGGGGTGACCATTAATGCGTCGCCTCTTCTTCAAGCAGCCGAACGCTTTATCCAACAGACCCGGTGGCGTGGGCCCTTTGAACTGGAGTGTATCGTTAATGACAATAAAGTCTATCTGATTGAGATCAATCCCCGCTTTCCCGCCTGGACCTACTTTGCGACAGGGGTTGGTATTAATCTGCCGGAGCGGGTGATGAATCGCTCTTTAGGTAGGGCATGTGAGACAACAACCGACTATCCCGCCGGAAAACTCTTTGTCCGTTATACTTATGAGCATATCTGTGATATCAATCAACTGAGCAGCTTGGCAACCACAGGGGCCCGTCATGGCTAAAAAAAGTTATCAGAAACCAACGATTCTAAAATTACAGAACTTTATGGCCGCCAAGCATGGCGCGCCCGCCTCCCGCCGTGTGCGCAGCCACATTGATGGTGTCTCTATCGATCAACTGGTTGAAAAATTTGGCTCCCCTCTTTTTGTCTTCTCAGAGCGCACCATTCGAAGAAAATACCGCACCGCCTTAGAGGCGTTCAGTTCTCGATACCCCAATGTGCAGTTTGCCTGGAGTTATAAAACCAACTACTTAAAAGCGATCTGTTCCATCTTTCATCAAGAGGGCTCCATTGCGGAGGTGGTGAGCCAGTTTGAGTATGATAAGGCGCGTAAACTGGGCGTTGATGGTAAGGATATTATCTTTAACGGTCCTTATAAAACCCATGATGCACTGCTGCGCGCAGCTAAAGAGGGTGCGATGATTCACATCGATCATTTCGATGAAATCAGCGACCTTGAAAAGGTGGCCGATGAATTAGGCATCACCATCCCTGTGGCGATCCGGCTCAATATGGATACCAAAATTCACCATCATTGGAGCCGTTTTGGTTTTAATCTCGATAATGGCCAGGCCATGAGCGCGGTAAAACGTCTTGCTGTCAGTGGAAAACTTACACTGACAGGACTTCATGCCCATATTGGTACATTTATGCTGGAGCCCAAAGCCTATCAGGTGGAAGCGCAGAAGATGGCCAGATTTATGCTCGAAGTGGAGAAGAGCTTCAACTTCCATATCAAATATCTTGATCTGGGTGGAGGCTTTCCTTCCAAAAGTCATCTTAAAGGGGTTTATCAACCGCCTGAGGTCTCGGTTCCTGATATTGATGACTTTGCAGAATCCCTCACCAGCGGTCTTTATGATGCCTTACCTGGTGGTCAATTTCCTCTGCTCTATCTGGAGTCGGGACGCCACCTGATTGATGAAGCCGGGTTTTTGATCACCTCGGTGGTGGCGCAAAAGAACCTGGCTGATGGACGGCGTTCTTATATCATGGATGCAGGCGTCAATCTTCTTTATACTTACTTCTGGTATAACTTTAAGGTGGAGATGGATCGTGTCATTGAGGGCATCAGGGAGCCGGCCATTCTTAACGGTCCTCTTTGTATGAATATCGATATTCTCGATGAGAGCATCATGCTGCCGCGTCTCTCCCGTGGACAGCGTCTGATTCTCTCCCCGGTGGGGGCTTATAGTGTCACTCAGTGGATGCAGTTTATTCACTACCGTCCTCGGGTTCTACTCATTGGCGAAGATGGTAACGTGGATATCATTCGTGAAAAAGAGGAACTGCATGATATCGAAGCACGGGAACAGTGCCCTGAAAGATTGGCCTTCTCGTTATGATAGAGCCGGCGCTAAAAAAACTGCTATGAAAAATTAACCATGAAAAACCTCCCCCAAGTGCAGTGGGATAAGTTCTTCCAGAGCTTTTGTGGACTGTTTCTTAAGCTCTGTGGTGTGCTCTTTAAAAACCGACTGCGTCCCCTCTACGATAGCTGCATTCAGCGCTCACCACGCCCCTTGAAATACGCCTTTAGGGCACTGTTTCTGGCGCTATCAGAAATTCTTTTCTTAAGGAATGCGAAACTGGGGGTGGTGGTTCTGCTGGTCTCCCTCCTGCAACCCAATGTGGCGGGTGGGGGGCTCTTCGCTGTGGCTACACTGCACGCTTTTGTCCATTTTGCGGGTCTAAAGAAAGATGGTTCACTTTATCAGGGGTTTTTTCTTTATAATGCGATTCTGGTGGGCATGTCGATTGGTTATCTTTTTGAGATTTCTTTTATCACGCTCTTTTTTATCGCTGTCGCTTCGATTTTAACTTTTCTTTTTACTCTGGTACTCAACCATACTTTCTATTATCGCTATGGATTGCCGATTCTCTCGCTTCCTTTTGCTTTAATCAGTTCAATTATCTATCTGGCCTCTTTAAGCTACTCCAACCTCTTCTCCTTATCATGGTATCACCGGCCCCTTTTTGAGAGCTTAGAGAACAGCTTACCGGTTTTTATCACCGGATTTTTAAAATCTTTAGGCACTATTCTTTTTTTTCCAGATGTGGTTGCTGGTGCGATATTCTTAATTCTGTTTGCAGTCGCATCTCGAATTCTACTGATGTTATCTTTGTTGGGATTCTCCACAGGTGTTTTAATCCATACCCTGCTTACCGGATCATTCTATCAGGCCGCACTTAACCCTTACGCTTTTAACTATATTTTAGTCTGTATTGCTTTAGGGGGCGTCTTTTTTATCCCCTCCATCCGCTCCTATATTTTAAGCTTGGTGGGGGTGGCGATCTCTGTGGTGCTGGTTGATGCCACAGAAATCTTCTGGACAGCCTTTAAGGTGCCTGTCTTTACGCTCCCCTTTAACCTTACGGTACTCTGTTTTCTTTTCAGCTTAGGATTATTAGGTTATCGTGATGTGGCTAAGGAGATAAAAGAGACCCCAGAGGATACTTTAGCCAACTATCTGGCAACGCTTTTTCGTTTTAAATCGGATCGGGTGGCGATTGCCTTGCCTTTCTCTGGACGCTGGTCGGTTTATCAGGGGTTTCATGGGGAGTGGACCCATCAGGGAAAGTGGGCTTATGCCTGCGACTTTGTGATTAAAGATCGCGGTGGGGAGACCTTCCGTTATCAGGGAACCCAACTGGAAGATTATTATGCTTTTCGCAAGCCCATTCTCTCCCCTGTCAGCGGTTATGTGGTCTGTGTTGTGAACCATCTTCCCGATAATCCCATCGGAGAGGTGGATAAGATCAACAATTGGGGTAACTATATCATCTTACGATCTTTGTGGGGGGTCTTTATCGAAATCAGCCACTTTGCGCAGCACTCAATAAAATATAAAAAGGATGATTATGTTGAGTTAGGCACGGTTCTTGGGCTTTGTGGTAACAGTGGCTACTCTCCAGAGCCCCATATCCATATTCAGGTTCAAGAGAGCGGCGTTTTGGGCGCGGCGACAAAGCCTTTCTGTTTTATCTCCTACTTAGGCGCGCAACGCGTTCACTACTACCATACGCCAGAGAAGGCAGCCCAGGTGGAGTCGCTCTTCTCTGATCGACATATGGATGCCCTTTTTGGCTTTATTCTTGATCAGCGCTTTCATTTTAAAATTTTAGAAGATGAGGAAGCGATAGATCAATTGGAGATCGTTGTCAAAATGGATCGTTATAGTGGACAATTTTTCTTTGCTGATCAACAGGATAATCGTCTCTACTTTACAAAAGAGTATGGTGTGTTTTACTTTTATGACTTTCAAGGGCAATATAATAGCTGGTTGAGCTATCTTTTTTTCTCCCTTCCCCGTATCCCTCTAACCCATAAAACAGGTGTATCCTGGAAAGATACACTGCCTTTAACCCTGCTTCGCCATCCAGGCCGCCGCATGTTGAGACAGTTTTTAAGCTCTTTTCATCATGGATGGTTCGTTCTTCAGGGCGAGTGGCGATTCCAACAGCGAAATCGCATCGAAGGAACGATTAAACTCCCTTCACAAACCTTGCGAACAGAAGTTCAACTGGATCGCGAGGGAATTGCTTACTTTAAGGTGGGAAATCTCTCCTTTATAAGGGTGATTGAACGCAGCAGTTAGGTGTTATGGCCTCTAATTTGCTTGGACCTTAACTGGTGATATAAAAAGATCTGATTTGAAAAGTTTTAGGTGAAAATAATGCAATTTTCAAAGATGGCCAGGCGAACAGCGCTTCTTTTGGGGCTGACGACTTCGGCTTTATCATTACCTGCCACAGCGGAAGAGGCGAAAGATTGGTATGCTCGCCTGGATCTCTCAGGAATGTATGGTGCTTATCAGGACTCAAATCTTCGCAGCTCGGTCGCTTCGCAAGGTGTGACGCTCTCTTTAGATTATCTCGAACAGTGGGGAATAACCGTTGGCTTGAAAAATAGTCATGTTAACTTTTCACCGGTGAGTTCGACCTCTGATCCTGATATCAATCAGCTGAGTTTTTTTGCCAGTGGACGGAAAATTTTTACCCCCGATGGTCTGCCGGGAAAACTGATTACACGTATGGATTTTCATACGATCAACAATGACGATGGTACGGGAAATACCGATAATGTGGACGCCTTTGCGCCCCAGATCGCTTTTGTTGATTATGGTAAACGCTACTATCTCGATTTAGGCTACGCTTACTCCAGCTATCCTAACGATTTTGAGGTGAACCAGTGGGCGCCCACTGTAGGTTTTGCTTTTAATAATGCGGCGGACTGGTTGCAGATTCGAGGCTATTTTATCAGTTTAACCGATCCTAACCAGATTAACTCAGCCGTCGATGATACGGCGGCAGTCGAGCTGAAATTAACCCACTGGTTTGATCCTTCCTCTCCTCTCAAGCTTGATAGTGTTCAACTGGGCACATTGATCGGTGAGCGGGTTTTTGCGGTTGATTTTGATGGTGCAGAAGTATTTAATCTTGCCGATACCCAGACAGGCTCTTATAGTCTGACAGGCAACTGGCGCCTTGATGATAATCTCGATCTTTCTCTGCTTCTGGGTTACAGCACCTATGAAAATAAGAGCACGCAGGATCGTTATGACAGCCCCATTTTCTTTGTTAATGTTGGCAAACAGTGGTAGGAGATCAATCAAATGAATAGAAAGAAAATTAATCTAAGCTGGGTTTTTATGCTGTTTAGCCTTATCCTTTTTAGCCATCACAGCGATGCAGCGCCTAAAAAAGAGAATCCTTGGTTGAGCTCTGTGAAGCTGGAGGCTAAAAAACAGTATCTGCAAGCAGCTGAAGTGATCAAGCCCTTCATGCGTGCACCTGAAGTGAGTGAATACGCCTCTCTGCGCTATGCATGGCTGACCTATCTTGCGGGTAAATATAACGCTTCTGTCGATACCTACTATCGCCACATTGATGGCAATCCTGACTCTGTGGATGCCCGTTTAGGCATTACGCTTCCTCTGATGGCGCAACAGCGCTGGCGTGAAGTGGCCAAACATTGTCAAAAAATTATTGATGTCTCCCCCCTCAACCATACCGCGCATCTACGTCTTCTTATCGCTGAAGAAGGCATGAGAAGCTGGCATAAGATGCTCTCCCATGCCCAGGAGTTGGCGCGTTATTACCCTTCTGATGCCACCATTCGGGTCTATCTGGCCCGTGCCCATGCCTGGCTTGGTCAGAAAAGTCAGGCCAAGAAGGCTTACAGAGAGGTTTTGCAGCGTGTTCCCGGTCACTATGAGGCCACCGATTATATTAAGAAGAACTGATTAAATCTCAACGTACAGCAATATCTTAAATAGCCCATCTTTTTTTAATAAAAAAGATGGGCTTATTGTGTTTTGGAGAGCAGGGGTATGCAGCGGTTTTGTTTAAAGTTTATGGTGATGATTGGGGTGTTTTCTCTTATTTTTCCTCTCTATGCAGATGAAAAGGAAGCGCAGGATAAACTTTTAAAAGAGGCTTATCATCGTTCGTTTCATTATGAGAAGATGCAGGATTATACCAATGCGATCAAATCGTTGATGCCTGTCTATGAGGATTATCCCAACTACTATACCTTAAACTTACGCTTAGGTTGGTTGAACTATTTAGCAGGCCAATATGCCAACGCACTGCGTCACTATCGTGTCGCCTCAACGGTTCTTCCCAGTGCCATCGATTCCAAACAGGGTTTGGCGATGACGCTTTTAGTGCAGGAGAAGTTTAAGGAAGCCGAACAGGTCTGTTATGAGATTCTCACGCAGGATCACTATAACTACTATGGCAATCTCTATCTTGTTACAGCCCTGATGGCTCAGGATAAAACATCCATTGCGTTAAATGTTGTCCGTAGAGTGTTGGTCCACCACCCCACAGATATTAAATTTCTTGAAAAACTGGCGCTCATCTATCTTAAAGAGCAAAAAGAGGCCGAGGCCAGGGTTATTTTTAAAGATCTATCGGTTCTTGATCCCACAAACTTAGTGGCAGCACGTTTTTTTAAGAAGAAAATGGAGCAACTTGAAAAAGATTAACCTTCATAGGAGATGGATCGTAAATAGCTTTCTGCTGTGGAACCAAGGCATAGATAGACTGTTGTGAAAAATTCAGGCCATAAATCTCTTGAAAAGTAGCGCCTGGCGATATTTGTCAAGCCTTGGTGCCTATTCATTCCTTTTTGTCGCTCTTGAGCTTTCAATCGATTAATGTGATTGATCAAAAGCGATCGTCGCTCTGTAAGGCGGTCGCAATTAAGATTGAGCATATCTATTGTATGTTTAACAAGTTCGGCTGTTGTCGCGTGGTGATTGCCTGGATATTCAATCTGCGTACAGGTTGATTCGTTTGGAGAAAGTTTTCCAGAACTTTCTTCCAAACGGAATAGAGACGGGAAGCTTGGCAGATCTTGAGGATTGATGATCCACCCTTCACATATTTCTTCCAACTCATTTTTTTGAATCATTCTGTTTTTATAGGCATCACAGCTCAGATTTTCTGGTGTTGGTGGTTTATAATGTCCGGGTTCTTCATCATATCTGTTGCTTCCACCATGGCATGTGACAATTATATTATGCCAATCCAATCCCCAGTTATGATCACTTGATTGGTCTGATTTTGGATGAAAGTGTTCTATCCTGCATCGGAGATGTTCGCTGTCATTATTGGCGTTGATTTTAATTTCGCAATAAGCACATAACCCTTTTTGGTCTTTAAGTGCGTTCTTACGGCAATCTTTGTAACTTTCCTTATCCTCTCCTTTCATACGCTCCCATCTAGCGTTTGGTTTTTCATCGCGATAATTTTTTAATGATTCAGGCTCATTTCCTTTTAATATCCGTTTCATTGATCATCTCCTTCTTAAGTTATAGATATCTCTACGTTCTCACTTTTACTGTGAATCCTTGTGCCCTTTATCTTCCATTTCCCACTTTCTGTTTTCAATAATCAGGTCTGCCTTATAAAGCGCGGGCTCTTCTCCCTGGTAGCGCTGATCTAAAATTTTACGCAGTTGATGTGCGCGTGGTGTATCCCATTGGTTGTGATCGACCAGTTTTAAATAGGTTTCCAGCTCTTTTGTGGCCTGATGTGCAGGAGGACGTTTATCGACGCCTAAAACACGTTTTAGCACTCTAGAGGATTCAGCGCCCTCTGTACCTGATGGTGCGGCATAGATTTTTCCATCTCTAATAATTCGAATATCCTGAGCAGCGACAGTAGTTAATACTTGAGGACTGTGGGTTGTAACAATAAACTGAATTTTAGGAAAAGCTTCTCCTAGATTCTGGAGAACATGCTGTTGCCATGAAGGGTGTAGGTGCATATCGACTTCATCAATAAGCACAATACCTTCAGTCTCTTGGGGTGCGTTCTCACCATAGTGTGGGTTGAGCTTCATGATTCGATAGGCAATATCTGAAGTTAATCCCACCATTGCACGGAGACCATCGCTTAAAAGACGAACGGGAAGGGTTCCAACATCAGGATGTTTCATTGTCACATCTAGGTGGTATCCACTATAGTGGATATTTTCCCATCCAGTTGATTCCATGACAATATTTACAGCACTTCTGACACCAGAGAGAGCTTTTTCATAGGGATTATCTTTTTCTTCTGCTCGAAAATCCGCATAAGAGGTGTTCTGAAACCAATGCTTAAAACTTCGAAAGTTTGAGTTTGGATTAAGGGCATCTGTGTATCCTTTGGTACGGCTTCCCCAGCCCTGTTTTCTGCTCAATGTTAAGCGCTCCTGTTTCCAAAGACGACCCGTTCCATAATAGGTGAACAGAGGCAGAGCAATTTCTTCTAAATTACGGACATGTTCTTGAAGCTTCTTTCCTGTTTCAATCAGTATCTTAGATTCAGAAATTGTAGTTCTTGATTTTTTGCCGGTAAGAATACGGCGCCATTGAATGGATTTTTCTTGAATCATGCCCTCAACGTCAAGGGTCAAGGGGAATTTTTGCTCTTTATCGGTGATCCATTGGGCATCATCGGGAGAAAACCCCCCACCTTTGGCTTCATCAAAAGCGCCGATAAAGGGGCCAAATGCCACGGCAATCGCGTCCAGAATTGCTGTTTTTCCGCCACCGTTTTCAGCAACAAGAACAGTAAGTTTAGGTGAGAAATCGATCTCTAACTTTTGGAAACAGCGGAAGTTTTCCAGTTTCAACTGATTGACTTTCATGCATCCCTCATGAAAAATATGGTCTGTAAAAATGTTCGTAGATTTTTTCCTTTCTGTTTAATGATTATAGAATACAATAGAATGCTTGAACGTTCTAGATACAGTTCTTTGTGATATGTTGAGGATAATCTTTTATTGAGGATTAAATAATAGAAAGAGCATAAGAATCATCAAGATGGCTTAAAAGCCATCTTGAAAATTTGATAACAGCGCTATTTTTTGACTGTGATTTAAGCGTATGGAAAAAATTTAAATCGCTTCCCAGGCTTTCCAGGAGGCCATTGGTCCGGTTTCAGGAGTGGTTGTTTTCTGAAAATGGTGGCTCTTTTTATTGTTACACCATCCTAAAGTATGGCAATAGACTGTTTTGCCATCGGAGGAGAGTTGTCGCATGCCGCCCCAGTAACGACAGGTTCCGCATTTTCCTTCTGTTTTGCTATCCATCGTAAAGATGGGCTGTCTATCCTCTACGGCTTTATCTTTGGTGTGGTGTGCATGATGATCATGGCCGCCACCGTGACTTGAGGCCTGAGCCAGAGAGACCACCCCCAGAGTGGCTGTGGCCAGTGTTGCTTGAGTCGCTCGCTTTAAAAGCGCACGGCGTGTTGTATCCTTTGACATGATTGATTGCTCCATTTTGATTGAGGGAAATTAATTGAGGGAAGTTCATTGAGAAAAATTAAAAGGTCATACTTCCTGAAAGCCAGAAGTGGCGTCCGGGTTCATAAACACGTACTTGATCCGCATCAAATGTATTGCTTCGATTTAGATGCTCGGCATAGTGATGATCAAGAAGATTGTTGACGCCAAATTTAATTTTCATATCTCCAACAGGCGTCACTTGGCCATAGAGATCCAGCGTGGCAAATCCAGGACTGCTATTGGCATCTAAGCCACTTCCAACAGAAGTGTCGTTGTCTAAGCGGGTCTGGCTTTTGACAAGGCGAAGTTTCCCACCAAAGTTCCACATCTCCCCTTTATAATCTGTTGTCAGTCCGATTTCGAGAGGGGGGATCTGAGCGACTGCGCGGTTATCGGTCCTGTTTTCGGCATGGATATAGGAGAGCGAGAGGCCGCTTTTTAGATGGTTATTCCAGTGGCGGTTAATCGCAAGCTCACCGCCCCATAGCAGGGCTTTAACATTGCGATAGATGGTGGCATTGCCAACGGTTGCATCTGTGCTGTGGGCACGGTCACGCAAAATAAAATCCTGAACATAATCGGCATTTAAATTGCCATCAAAGTTCCAGTCGTTATACTCTCCTAAAAGACCGATCTCAAACTGATGATGCTTCTCTGGATCAATTGCTGGATTACCCACCCACCGACTGGCGGCGGTCATGTTATTACCCGCCATAAAACGTTCGGTGGCATCGGCGGTTCTGACCGAACGGCTTAAGGTGGTGTAGAACGTGGCCTCTCCATCCATAAAATCCTGCTCAAAGCGGAATAGAGCTGAGATATTATTCTCGCTCTGTGCAGCGTAGCCATAACCGTAGTAGCGGTTATAGAGTGTGTCTGCGCTGACATTCATCGCCCCTGAGGGGTCGATATCCGTTTTTTTGGCTTCAGCGCTCACATGGTTCCAGCGCAATCCCGCTTTAATCATCCGGGTATCAGCAAAGTTACGGCTCACCTCTGCAAATAGACCTGTGGTGGCGATGGTGACCTGGGGCCAGAGATAGGATTGAATGGTGGTTAAGGCGGCGGCCTCTGTACCTCCGGCATAACGGATCGCTTCACGCTGGTTATTTTGGTAATCCAAGCCAATGAGCCAATCTGTGGCAGCGGTTTTGAGTTGCAGATGAATCCGTCCACCCCAGGTATCGGAGTTGCTGGGTGCACGCATATACATCGCACCCACAGAGCGTAAGGAGTAGTTATCCATCAGGTGATCCACCTGACTGAGATAAAATTCCGCTTTAAGTGCAGAGAGAAGAGAACCGGGGCGTTGAAGGTTCCACTTGATCTGCCAGGTGTCATTATCCGTATAGGGGGTATCCATGCCCGCGCCCGCATAGGTGAGATCTCTGGCGCGTGTGACGGTGTAATCAAGTTTAAGGTTGTGATCTTCTGAAGGGGTCAGCGCCAGCGTCATATGGCCGCTGCGCTCTCGATAGGATGCCCTGACCGTTTGATCATTTCCTGTTTTATAATCTTCACCGCGATTTAAATTGCCGATAAAACGTCCGTAGATATTTTTATTGCCCATGGCAAAATCAAGAAAAGCTTCTCTTGCCTGGCTGTTTCCTGTATATCCGGCACCCGTTTTTCCCTGATAACCAAAATCCTCGCCAAACTTAAGCAGATCACGCTCAAAACGGACGGTTCCACCGCTTCCACCATCACCAAAAGCCAGGCTTTGCACCCCTTTATCGACCACCACACGATCAAATGTTTCTGAGGCCGCATAAGCGCTTGGGGGATCCATACGGTTGGGACAGCCACCATGAACATAAGCACCATCGATGAGCACATTGATGCGGTTATGTTGCTGTCCTCGAATAACTGGATCTAAGCCATGATTTCCCATACGTATCGCAGAAATGCCAGGAAATGTTTTTAGCAACTCGCCACCATCACTGACGGGCCCTTTTGCACGATCTTCAAGAATGGTTGCTGAAGTAAAAGGCGCTTCTAAGCGTGTATCTTCGATTAAGAGTACCGGTAGATCCTGCGCTTTCTGGATATCCTGTGCGTAAAGAGGGTTTAGTGCAAACAGAATGGTGAAGCCACCAATCCATGATAATGATCTGTTTTTTCTCATTAACGATCTCTCCTGATTTTTTTCTTGGAAGTTGAAGATATAAATTCTTCTAGAGAGATACGCAACCAGGATGCCGCTGACTTTATTATTCTATTTCAATTAATTATGATTTTTATGCGCACAATATAAGTGGGCCATATAACACAATATGTGGCATATCACACACTTTTTGAAAAAAGGTTTTTTTCCTTTCTATGGGGTAGGAGAACGCGATAGAATAACTTTTTTTTATTATCGATAAAGAAAGAGGACTGAACCGTTTTGGAGATCCACAATCTACACGCGCTACTGATTGGCCTGGTCAGTTCGCTCCACTGTCTGGGAATGTGTGGTAGCATTGTGGGGATGCTGGTTTTCTCCCTCCCCTCTTCGATAAGAGAAGCGCCCTCTCGCCTTGTTGCACATGTGCTCTGGATGAATATCGGCAGAATTCTCAGCTATCTTCTGGCGGCTTTAGTTCTTGGTTCACTTCTGCCGCTGTGGCCTGATCAGCATTGGGGTTATGCTTCGCTTCATATGGTGGGGAGTGTGGCTCTGTTGGCAACAGGACTCTATCTTGCAGGTCTGCTTCCTGCGATTGCTGTTTTGGAGAAACTGGGACGCCATCTCTGGCGTCTTCTACAACCGCTTTTCCAACGGGTTCTTCCCGTACGTTCACTCTCGACTCTCTTTTTTTTTGGTGTGATCTGGGGCTGGTTTCCCTGCGCTCTGGTCTACTCAACTCTCTTATGGGCGTTCTCTTTAGGCGATCTGAAAAAAACGGTGACAGCGATGCTCTTCTTTGGTCTGGGAACCCTTCCTGGACTTCTGTTGCAAGCCTCTTTTGCAGGGAAATTAAGTCACTGGCTGCGCTATCCCAGGCTCTCTAGAATCCTTGGCTTTATCGTTATTATTTTAGCCTTGTGGTCGCTTTTTCATCAGCAGACCATGATGCATGGTACGCATATCAATTAGGGCTCATATGAACATAATCGGTCGTTCTTCAGCACTGCAATCCGTACTCAATGCCGCCGCTCTGATTGCGCCTACCGATGTCTCTGTCTTGATCACTGGAGAGAGCGGTACAGGCAAAGAGCTTCTGGCGGAACGTATCCATCAGCAGAGTCATCGCGCAGAGAAAACATTGATTACGGTCAACTGTGGTGCGTTGCCTGAGAATCTGGCGGAATCAGAGCTATTTGGTCATAAAAGAGGCGCTTTTACAGGGGCGAACCAAGACCGCTTAGGGCGCGTGGAGGCCGCACACCAAGGAACGCTCTTCCTTGATGAGGTGGGGGAACTCTCCATGTCGATACAGACCAAGCTGTTGCGCTTTTTAGAGACTGGTGAGTGCCAGACTCTGGGGGTGAACCATCCTAAACATATGGATGTCCGTATTATTGCGGCCACCAACCGTGATCTGCTCACAGAAGCCCAGTCAGGAACATTTCGAAAAGATCTCTACTATCGGCTCAATGTGGTTCCTTTGGAGCTTCCCCCTTTATGTGAACGTGGCTCCAAAGAGATCACGCTTCTCCTTGAGCACTTTATCGAACAGATGGCAAAGCAGCACCGGGTTAAAAAACCGTTGCTCTCCTCAGATGTGCTTAAAATTTTGAAGAAATATTCGTGGCCAGGTAATGTGCGTGAGCTTAAAAATCTCTGTGAGCGTCTGGTGATTCTCTATCAGGGCCGAACCATTGCCAAAGAGGCGCTCTCTGGAGAGTTTACCGCGCAGAACGATACAAAAATGGACTATGCCGAGCTAATTTTCTCTCTACCTGAGAAGGGGTTGAATCTGGCGCAGTGGGAGGAGGGGATGATTATCCAGGCCCTTGATCGCTCAAAGGGCAATAAATCCCGTGCGGCACGACTCTTGGGCTTAACGCGGGATACGCTGCTCTACCGAATTAAAAAATATGCGATTATGGCTTAACGTGATTTTTTAAGACGGTACTCCAGATAGAATGATAATGTTAGATTGCCCTGCTCTGGATGGGGGAGGGGAGACAGTGGTTGAATCACTTTGAGGGTTCGCTCCGTGCTCCGTTTAAACAGGCTTCGTGAGGCACTGACTTTAAGATTAACTACCGCACCTGAGGGCGCGAGGGTGATAATTACTTTTGCCCTGCCTTGATAGCCCCGTCTTCTTGCTGAAGCAGGATAGTGCTGGTGCTTTTTTACCTTACGAAGAAGGCGCATTTTATACTGCTGCCGTGCAAGGATAACGCTCTGTTTATGCGCTTCAATAGCGGCAGGTGATAAACGCTCCTTTTGCGTGGGCTCTTTTGGGGGAGAAGCTGTTTCTTCAGGTGTGATCTTTTTAGGCGTGATTTGTTTTGGTGGTGGTGCGACAGGTTTTTTTCTTATTTTCTTTGTTATTTTCTTTCTGCTCTTTTTAATCTTCTTGATTTTCTTAATCTTCTTAATTTCTTTCTGTTTTTTTGGAATAACTGGCGTTGGTATTTTTGGGACTGGTTTCTTAAGTGGTGGAGATATGCGCTTTTCAGGAAAGGAGAGTTTAAGGGTGGTGATCTGTTTTTTGGGCGGGTTATTGGGTATTGTGTGCTCTTGAACGTTAAACCTGTAGAGTAATCCCCCATGCAGCAGCAGAGAGAGGATAAGCGCAAAAGCGGTTCCTGTTGTGGTCGCATATCTCATGGCTTCTCCGTTGTCAGATCGACCCCCAGAGCGCCTGCCTTGCGGGCGGCATCAATGACCCAGACCAACTTTTCGACAGAACCTTTTTGATCTGCCCGGATCATCACCTGCTTCTCTTCTCTCTTATTTAGCTCCTCTTGCAAACTTTTTATAAATCGTGGCTTATCTTCTGTTGAGAATACCTGTGTTTTAAGGAAAACATGCCCTTTTTTATCAATGGTCAAAGTGAGTGGGTCATCCTGTTCAATCTCACTGCTGCTCTCTGCCTGGGGGAGTCGGATATCGATCTGTTTTTCTTCAACAAAGTGTGAGGTTAACAGAAAAAAAACCAGCAGCAGAAAGACCAGATCCACTAAAGGGGTGATCGTTAAACCCAGAGGGATGGAGACCTGATCCTCTGAATTTGGGGTGAGATTATCCATGATTACTCTTTAGTCTCTTTTTTCTGAATGCTGTGATGCTCTAAGAAGAGGGCTGTGGCGCGCTTAAAAAAATCCTGGCGTCTCTTGGCTGCTCTTTGAAACAGATGAAGTGCAATAAAAAAGGGAATCGCCACAGAGAGGCCCAAAGCGGTGGTGATCATCGCTTCCCAGATACCACCAGCCAGTGAAGAGGCATCCACTTTGCCTCCGGCAAGTTCAATCACACGAAACGCTTTGATCATCCCCACCACAGTCCCTAAAAGCCCTAAAAGTGTGGCGGTCTGGGCAAGAAGTGAGAGGGTGGGTAGACCTCGAATCAGTCTGGCATACTCCCTTTGACAGAGACGCTCACTTACGCGATGAAGATTCTCTACACCGCGTTCTTTGGCCTGATTAAGCGCCTTGGCGATGCGTAGTATGGTCTTTTTAAAATATTTTCCTGACTCATCGGCATGGGCTAAAAACCAGGTGAGCAGGGCATCATCGGAGAGGCGGTAAGGATAGGTGCCTTGAATAAGAAAGCGTCCCAGGCACTCTAAGATAATCGCCAGTCCAATAATGGAGTAGATTATAAGGATAGTCGCCACCCATCCACCTTTATCGATAAGATCGGCTAAAAAAGGAAAATGGGCGAGTAGGACTGAGAGAGAGGAGGGCATCGTTTCATCCTAAAACGGTTTAATATCACCTCATGCATAGCATGATCTATTCCAAAATTTAAGTTTATGAAATGTTTTTAGTCGTTTTTAAAATTTGGCGGATATCGCCTTTTTTTAAATGATTTCAGGGAAATTTCAGAGCGATTGCTTGAAAAACTTTTTAAGAAGCATTTTGGGAGGAGTGGATGATAAAGCTACTGACCGAAGCTGTAACCAAATCATAAGACGTGGCCTAAATAGTTTACCAGCAATATTTTTGGGAAGCTCAGCAGCATGGTGTTTGATAAATAGGAAGATGGTGAGCGGTTAAGGAGTCTGCTAAAAAAACAATCTTTTCCTTACTCTATCCTGAAAATTCAACCCAACTTCCGGCACGACTAATGACAGCACATAGTGTTAGAAGTAAAACATCGTCTAAATAGGATGAAAAAACTTCCAAGACTATCAAAAATCTCTCAGATAATGAAAAGCAGCCCAAAGAGTTAATACTTTTATCGTTTTCATTTTTCATAGCGTTTGATTCCTTTTTTTGTTTAAGTCTGGACGCTATTGCGACTGGATGTTACGTTTTTTTTAAGCGACTGCCCTGGCCTTATAAGTGTTACCAATGTTACTATAAAATCATATGACTACTATAGTTATATTTATAAATTGACCTTTTTAGCGGAAGACTTGTTCAGAAAGTCTTTAGAGTAGCAAATTTTTTGCAAAAATTAAATGGATTTTCTTACAGGAGTGAAACATGATTAGAACCCGTTTAAAACACATGATAGGTCTGTTGGCTGTGATGGCTTTATGGCTGTGGTCGCCTCTGGCGTTGGCTGGGGAAGAGGGCGGAAGTGGTGGCGTGCCTTTGGGCGATGCTGTGGCTTCGGCGCAGCAGGCCTATGCCAAAGGGGTTAACATTGCGCCCTTTACCCTCAACGGGGTGGAGATGGTTCAGAACCGGGGTCAGGTACCCGATGCTTTTAAAGATCCGGCTAGCCGCAAGTGTAAACCGTTCTGTGTTCAACCCGACACGCTACCGGGTATCACCACTGTTAAAGTAGAGGATTTTGCTGGTCTGGCGGAGCAGATTAATAGCGGTGCCATTCTCATCGTCGATATGCGCACCTCCAAGTGGTTCAAAAAAGGAACCCTTCCTGGAGCCACAAGCCTTCCCTACAGCGCGCTGACGGGCAAAAAGACCAAAGCCAAGGTTAAGATGAAAAAACTCAAGGGCAAAGGGGTGATCGGCTTCTGCAACGGTTGGTGGTGCGGCCAGAGTCCTACCGGACTTAAGGCATTGCAAGAACTGGGATATGGTGGCCAACTCTACTACTTTCGTGGTGGCATTCAGGATTGGGTAGACGCCGGTTTGTCCCTCACCAATTGATGTCTCTTTGCATCATGGAATGGCCTTTGGTGACGCTTTTTACTTGAGGAAAGATGGCGCGGTGGCCGTCTGTCGGATATCGCAGGCGTGACAACAACTTGGCTGGTGGGATGATTCTCCATCCCATCAGCGTTATGGCGCAGGGGCGTGTCAATAGATATGTTTGAACTATTTGGAAAGCTTCGTTTTCGCACATTGACTCTGTTGGTATTTGGCATCTCTTTTACGGTATTTCTGGCGGTAATTGGTCTCAACTTCATGGCCATTGGCCAAGTGAAAGAGATGAACCGTGAGTTGCGAGACGGCCCGTTAGAAAACCGTCAGTTTTGGCAAGAAATGGCCACCTTGGTGGGACGTTCGGAGCAGTTGCGACGTCAATTTCAGTTGGACCGCCGTAAGGAGAGCGTTACTGCCATGAACGCCAGCTTGGAGCAGACTGCTGAGCGGCTGAAGGCGCATGGCGGCACTCAGAAAGATCCCCTGATCCAGAGCGTAGGAGAGAGTTTGGATGTCTATGCCAAAGAGTTTCATGGACTGGTGAAGACCGATGCCGCCCTGCGTGCCAGTCGCGCGCAACTGCTGACTCAACGCGAGACGTTGGAAATTGCGATCTATGAGACCGAGATTGAAGAGTTGGAGATTGTCCTTGGGGAGTTTCAGTTGGCGGAGTTGGATTTCTTTGCCGATGTGGATAACCCGGATAAGATCAAGGCGCTCACGGTGTTGATGGAACAGATCCAGCGCGATTCTGCTGGCATGGTGGCGAGCGGTCTGTCCAAGGCGTTGGTTGGCTATCGTCAGGAGTTCCAGTCCCTGTTGGGGCATCAAACTGGTATGGTGAGCCGTTCAACGACCATGGAGACCCAGGCGCGGGCGATTCAGGAGCAGTTTGCCGAGGCGGTGAAGCAGGTCAATCAGCAGGCACAAAAGGCGTTTTTAGCCGCGGATATCAAGGCTGATCAGGCGCGTTCTACGGCGTTGATCTGGACTCTGGTGGGATTTGTGCTGGTGGTGATCTTTGCGATCCTGTTCGAGCGGATTCTATTTTATAAATTGGGCGCCGATCCCATTGATCTGGCGCGAGTGGCTGATATGGTAGCCAGCGGCAACCTCAAGTCCGACGAACTGAGTTTTCACTGCCAGGGGCGGGAGGATGTGGGGGTGCTGTGCAATCTGATTGGCATGGCCAAGCACTTGCGGGATACTGTGCGTGAAGTGTTGCAGGCCGCCGATGGTGTCAGCCTGGGAACCCAGGATCTCTCCTCTACAGCGACCGGACTCTCCGAAGCGGCTACGATCCAGGCGACTTCTATCGCAGAAACCTCTTCCTCCATCAAGCAGATGAACGCCAGCATCCATCAGAACTCCCATAACGCCACCACCACCGGAGAGATCTCCGCCAAGGCTGCCCGTGATGCGGAAGAGGGCGGGACCATGGTGGTCAAAGCGGTGGATGCCATGAAGGATATTGCCAGCAAGATTTCCATTGTCGAGGAGATCTCGCGTCAGACCAATCTATTGGCTCTGAACGCCGCCATTGAGGCTGCCCGGGCAGGCGAGCACGGCAAGGGTTTTGCTGTAGTGGCCGCCGAAGTGCGTAAACTGGCGGAACGTTCCCAGACCGCCGCCAGCGAGATTACCCAGTTGACTGCTTCCAGTGTCGAGACCGTGGATCAGGCCGGTCGTATGTTGCAGCAGTTGGTGCCGGATATCCAAAAGACCGCTGCTTTGGTACGCCAGATCTGCGATGGTTCCCAGGAGCAGAGCCAAAGCTCGGAACAGATTCATCAGGCAGTGCAGCAGTTGGACGGTATCATTCAAAAGAATGCTGGTGCGGCTCAGTCCATCGCCGATACCTCTGAGCGTCTAGCGGACTTTGCGGCACAACTGCCGGAAATTCTCTCCTTCTTCCAGGTGAGCCCGCCACGCAGGCAGGGTGTTTCCGGTTGATCTTGAAATAACTGTGCGGCGTTCAAAATAGTGTGGTAAATACCAGATATTTAATGTTCAGCTATTTTAAACCAGCACTCTGCGCTGCGGATAATGGCACAAAAACTTAGTAATAAAACTTCTATTTAAGGAAGAAAAGATTTTCCAATTTTGCTGTGGATCAGGTGGCTTAAGAGAAATGATCCAAAGATGCAATGCTTTAGAGGCAGGTGAGAGATTTATATTCAACGTCTTTTATATGTTTAAAGATGAATGTAATCTAGGGAGAAAAAAGAGCCCATTGAGAGCGCAGATGGTTGCAAAAAACGATTCCCAGATTAGAGCGTGATAAGAGATGATCTCTTCCAAGAAACTTGATCACAAATAAAAAAAATTTGGAACTTAAATCGCGCCTTGTGCATCTAAGGTTGCTAAGTTTAAAATTAAGTCTATCAATTGAGAATAAACAATTCTTATTTAGATATCCATGATATCTAAAACAGTGATAAAAGGAATCTCTTATGAAAAAGAATGTGGGCGGCATTGATCAATGGCTCCGCATTGTGGTGGGAAGTTTTCTCCTCTCCATCGTCTTCATCGGTCCACAAACACCGCTGGGATGGTTTGGACTGGTTCCCCTTCTGACAGGATTTTTGGGCTTCTGTCCGCTCTATCCTCTCCTTGGCTTAAATACCTGCCCCTCCAAAGATTAGCGATAGAGCAATAGATGTTCTAAAAAAAGAGTGCGGCTTTAAAAGCTTCGCTCTTTTTTTTGTGCCATTGGAGAGCTTCGGGCGTTACACTAGAATCAGCACAGAAATTCACCCCTCCTCCTCATGTGAAGGCGATGCAGTCAAAAAAAATCACCATTCGCGGTGCACGGCAACATAATCTTAAAAATATCAACTTAGAGATCCCAAGCAACGCGCTCACTGTAATCACCGGCGTCTCTGGTTCAGGAAAATCATCGCTCGCCTTCGATACCCTGGCCGCAGAGGGGCAGAGGCGCTATGTTGAATCTCTCTCCGCTTATGCACGACAATTTTTAAGCTTGCAGAACAAGCCCGATGTGGATCTGATCGAAGGTTTATCTCCCTCAATCACCATCGAACAGAAAACCACCAGCCGCAATCCGCGTTCCACCGTGGGTACGGTTACCGAGATCTATGACTATCTACGCCTTCTCTATGCCCGTATCGGCCACCCCTCCTGCTATAAATGTGGCCAACCGATTCAGGGCCAGACCGTAAGCCAGATGGTGGATAACCTGATGCTGCTACCAGAGCGTAGCCGTCTGCATCTTTGTGCTCCGATTGTTCGCGGTCGCAAGGGGGAGTATCGAAAGATGCTGCTCGATCTGCAAAAACAGGGTTATACCCGCGCCATTATTGATGGTGAGAGTGCAGATCTGGCGACCCCTCCTAAGCTTAATAAATTTGTAAAACATAACATCGATATTCTTATCGATCGTATTATCATAAAATCGGGCATCGAAACCCGTCTGGCGGACTCCATAGAGACCGCCCTAAAACTCTCAGAAGGGTTGTTGCGTGTGGAGATTCTCTCCGATCCAAAAGAGGAGCGTCTCTTCTCTGAGCATCACGCCTGCATCGATTGTAATATCTCCTATCCCGATATCGAACCGCGTCTTTTTTCATTCAATAATCCCCATGGCGCCTGTCCAAAGTGTGATGGTTTAGGCACAGAAGCTTTTTTTGATGAAAAACTGGTTATTCCTGATCCAACGCGCTCTCTTACACAAGGCGCTATTGAGCCCTGGGCTAAACCGACGGCTAAAATAGGGAAGAAAACCCTGCTTACTGTGGCCAAGTTTTTTGCCATCAACCCAGATACCCCTTGGCAGGAACTTTCTGAATCACAAAGAGAACTGCTTCTCTATGGTGATCCTGAAAAAACACCGATCTCTTTTCGTTTTCGTGGCCCCCGGGGTAGTTTTTCAGCACGCAGGCCCTGGCTTGGCATTTTAAGCGCGCTTGAGAAACGCTTTAAAGAGACCGAATCCGATGATGTGCGTGAAGATCTGAAAAAATACCGCACCACCACGCTGTGCCCCCACTGCCAGGGAGACCGACTGCGCAAAGAGGCGCTCCATTTTCATGTGGGTAAAAAAAATATTGCTGACTTGGTTAAACTTCCTCTGGACCGATGTCAGCACTTTTTTCAAAAGCTCTCCTTAAGCCAGAAAGAACAGGAGATCGCCACCACCATACTCAAAGAGATTCAGGATCGACTGGGGTTTCTCACCGCCGTGGGACTTAACTATTTAACCCTGGATCGCACCTCAGGTACACTCTCCGGTGGTGAGAGTCAGAGAATTCGCCTGGCCAATCAGATTGGCAGTGGTTTGGTGGGGGTGCTCTATATCCTTGATGAGCCCTCGATTGGTCTGCATCAGCGGGATAATCAACGTCTCCTGCAAACCCTCATTCGCCTGCGGGATCTTGGCAATACCGTGGTGGTGGTGGAGCATGATGAAGAGGCGATCCGGGTTGCTGATTATATTGTCGATATGGGACCAGGGCCTGGAGATCATGGCGGTGAAGTGGTGGCCACAGGAACCCCTGAGGCGATCAAAAAAAACAGCGATTCATTAACAGGGTGTTATCTCTCCGGTAAGAAGGCGATTCAAATTCCAGAAAAACGCCTCCTACCCGATAAAAAACGCCAGTTAATCATTCATGGTGCACGCACCAATAATCTCGATAATATCGATATCTCCATTCCTTTAGGACTTCTGGTTGCGGTGACTGGTGTTTCCGGCTCAGGAAAATCAAGTTTAATTTTAGATACCCTCTATCCCGCTTTAGCCCAAAAACTACACCGAAGCCAGATTGCTTCCGGTGACTTTGATCGCATTACCGGATTGGCGTTGATCGATAAGGTGATCCATATCGATCAATCACCGATTGGCCGCACACCACGCTCCAACCCCTCAACCTATACCGGTCTCTTTACACCGATTCGGGAGTTGTTTGCCAAAACCCCAGAAGCACAGTCGCGTGGCTATAAGGCGGGGAGATTTAGTTTTAATGTGAAAGGGGGGCGTTGTGAGGCGTGTAAAGGGGAGGGGCTGATTAAAATTGAGATGCATTTTCTACCCGATATTTTTGTTGAGTGTGATGTCTGCCATGGGGCACGTTTTAATCGGGAGACGCTGGAGATTTTTTTTAAAAATTTAAATATTGCCGATATCCTTAATCAGACCATTGAGGATGCCGCGAATCTGTTTCAATCTTTTCCCGCCATCAACAATAAGCTGCAAACGCTGATTGATGTTGGTTTGGGCTATCTTCGTTTAGGACAAGCCGCCACCACCCTCTCTGGCGGTGAGGCGCAGCGCATTAAAATTGCTCGTGAACTCTCCAAAAGAGCTTCCGGGAAAACGCTCTATATCCTTGATGAACCCACAACGGGTCTTCACTTTGAGGATATTCGCCGTCTCTTAGAGGTTCTTCAGCGTCTGGTCAAGCAGGGAAACTCTGTGGTGGTCATCGAGCATAATCTCGATATCATCAAAGCGGCGGATTGGCTCATTGATCTAGGGCCTGAGGGTGGCAGTGGGGGAGGGACTCTAGTGGCTGAGGGCACACCAGAACAGCTGGTTTTAGTGGAGAAGTCCTGGACAGGACAGTTTCTTAGACCACTTCTCACCTGAAACAGGTTACCTTAATCCAGATAGATGTTTATTTTTACAGAAAAATGGTTTATCTTTTGCTATAATTCTATAGCCTTATCAAAGTTCCGCTAACGTATTTTTTAAAAAACAAAAACTAGAGCTCATTTGGAGATAAAAGCAGATGTCACAAGATGACCTCATGGCACAGATCGAGCAACGGGCCAATCTCGCTTTCAGTAATGAGATGGAGATGTTGACCTTCTACCTCAACGACAATCAGCTCTATGGACTTAATGTCTTTAAAATTATTGAGATTTTAGAGTGTCCTAAGGAGGTTACCCGCATTCCTCAATCCCATCCCGCCATTGTGGGAAGCATCGATTTTCGTGGCAGTGCGATCTCTTTGATGGATCTCTCTGCAGCGGTAGGGCTTCCACCGACAGATTATAAGAATACGCTCTCTTATGTTCTGGTGTGTGAGTACTCCACCTCAATTCAAGGCTTCTTGATCACGCAGCCCGACCAACTGCTCAACAAAAGCTGGAGTGAGATCCGCCGCCCCACAGGCAATATCTATAATACAAGCTACCTCACCGCAATCAGCTACCACAATGATCAAACCATTCAGATCCTTGATGTGGAAAAAGTTCTTTGTGAAATTATCGGTATTGATGATAAGGTTTCAGAGAAACTGGTTGAAAAAGGGAAGGCTGTTCGTGTTGAAGAGCATCAGGTTTTAGCGGTCGATGACTCCAAAGCGGCATTGGCGCTACTTAAATCTTCTTTGAATCAGCTCGGTATCAAACATAAGCTTTTTGATAATGCCGCCGATGCCTGGAAAGAGCTTGATGAAAGCTGTGAGGCAAATGGCGGTATCAGTCCCTACACCATGGTGATCTCGGATATTGAGATGCCTGTGATGGATGGTTTTACCTTTACCCGGAAGGTTAAAGGGGATTCCCGCATGAAAAATCTTTATCTTGTTCTACATAGCTCTTTGAGTAATAAATCAAATCAGGATAAAGCCAGCAAAGTGGGTGCGGATGATTTTATCCCTAAGTTTCAGCCCAATAAACTCATTGAGGCGGTTGTCGAGCAGGTGGGTAAAGCGGAGGAAAAACGCGCCCAGATCAATGGCGTTTAACCTGAATAATCATTGATTATAAATCATCTACCACGGCTTTTTAAATGCCTTAAGTGCCCTTTGGTGCTGTTTATAATCCGGCATGTAACGGGAGACCATGCGCCAGAAGTCAGCCGAGTGATCAAGATGGCGGCGGTGGCAGAGTTCATGGATCAAAACATAGTCGATCACAGGTTCTGGAAAAAACATCAGTTGCCAGTTTAAATTGATATTTCCTTTCGCGGAGCAACTTCCCCAACGGGTTTTCTGGCCTCGTATCGTTACCCGATGGTAGATTAAACCCATCTCATCTGCCCATCGCTTTAAGTTTTGGCGCAGATAAGATGCCGCCTGATGGCGATACCACTGCTCCAGAACGGTTGTGATGCGCTCTTTTTGGAAAAAGATCTCTGGAATGTAGAGTTGGTTATCCCGTAAAATAATCCCGCGATCTTTTATATCCTTTTGGAGCGTTAGAGTGATCTCTCTTCCTAAGTAGGGGAGTTTATCTCCTAGCGAGGGTTGCTTATCCTGCTGTTTTTTTTCTCCAGCCTGGTGCAACATCTTCTTCAGCCAGAACCACTGCTCAAAAACAAACAGGTCACATAAATCTCTGGTCGCCGCTTTCGGGATGCGTAGCGCCACCTCTCCTGAGTTGGAGACCTGAAGGGTCATTCTTTTGCGTGAAGCCACCCGATAGATTGTGCAAGGGATCTCCTCTCCATTCAAGGCGAATACAACTTCTTCCTTACTGTTTTTTTTCTGCTTTTTTCCCAGAGAAGATAACTTTTTCGACATAGATTCTCACCTTAAATCCATGTTTCAGTTCCATTGATGCATAAAATCCGTTGGCATCAATGGAAGCGTTAAAACAGGAGCGGTTTGATGTCCATAGAGCCCTATGATGGTCACTATCCAGAAATTCATGAGTCGGTTTACATCCATCCTTCAGCGGTCATTATCGGTCGTGTAAAGATTGGCGCATTGAGCTCAATATGGCCAGGTGTTGTGATCCGTGGTGATGTCAATGCCATTGAGATCGGTGAAAGAACCAATGTTCAGGATGGTTCCATTTTACATGTCAGCCGTCCCAGCGAAAAACAGCCTGAAGGCTCCCCTCTGATTATTGGCGACGATATCACCATTGCGCATAAGGTTCTACTCCATGGCTGTACTCTGGAGAATCACGTGATGATTGGTATGGGAACAATAATTATGGATGATGTCAAAGTAAAAAAGGAGGCCATGATTGCCGCGGCCAGCCTGGTTCCTCCCCGAAAGATAATCCCCCCCGGAGAACTCTGGATGGGCTCCCCTGCGAAGTATCTACGCAATTTAACCTCAGAAGCGTTGCAACAGAACCAGGCGACCACAAAGCATTATCTTAAGGTTGCAGATAAATATCGTCAGCAGGAAACTTCATCTTAAGGGGGATATTCTGGCGGCATTTGGCTTTGAATCACTGGAGTCCGCCGGAGTCTATGCGTGTAAAAAAACGCCTTGGTGTGGCTCGATCCGTGTTATCCTCTTGAATGAGCTGGCAGATACCCCTCACAATGCGCCACTGAAAATATTTGCAAGCCGAAGAGAAGAGAGGCGAAAGGCGTTTAAGACAATTAATCGCTCTGGATTGATTAATAAGTCTGTTAAATTTAGGCATATTATTATTGGTTTATGGAGGTTGATGATGAAAGGATCAATGGATCGTATGGACGCTGGAGAGATGACTTCCAACCATATTGCTACGTTGGGAAAAGAGTGGTTGGAAGGCATAATTGAGGCATCGTCAGATGATGAATTGCTCTCTATGCCGCGCATTAAAAGAGTGCGACAAGAGGGCCTTAAAATTGGTGAACAGCGCGGGGAAAAACGCGGGGAACAAAGAGGCCATAAAAAAGGTTTACTTGAAGGCAAGGCCAGGCTTCTCCAACGTCTGCTGCATAAAAAATTTGGCTACGTTCCTTCCTGGGTTCCTGAGAAACTTAGCATGGCAGACACGGATCAACTTGAAATATGGGGAGATCGAATTCTGGATGTCTCTTCTATCGATGAACTCTTTAAGAAATGAAGAAAGTTCTGGCAGGCCAGCTATGGCCCTCTTTCAGAATCTTAAAGAGGTGAAGATGGTGGCGCTCTATAATGCGGTGGATCTTCTGCTCTTCCTCTCCTGGTAACAGGCTGCACGTTTTTATTGGCAGAGACACGCTGAGAAGCTTTGGAATCTCTATCAGCGCATTTCCAGTGACACTCCAGTACGAATTCAAAAGGGGACAACGTTGTGGCTAGCAAGGATCAACCGCCCATTGCTGTGGTGAGCATTGATAAGGATCTCATCGATCTTATTCTGCAACACAATCCAGAAACATTGATCGGTATTTTTGATCCAACACCCAAAACAGAGATTCTTGGCATACCTGTACTTGGCGACGATGATCAATGGCCGCACTGGAAAGCGCGTTATCCTCTCCTGCAAGGGGTCATGGCCCTTGATCCTCCCCACTTAAGAGCGAAGATAAGTCGCTTTTTTGGTTTGAATCATCTTGCATCCATCACAGCGCCCACGGCAAATATCTCTAGATTTTCTACCATAAAATCGGGCTGCGTGATTCAACACGGTGTATTTATTGGCCCCGACAGCGTTTTAGGCCATGCCTGTAAGCTTAACATTCATGCGGCTGTTCATCACGATTGTCATGTGGGAGACTATAGCGTACTCTCTCCAGGGAGCCGACTTTTAGGCACAGTCACCCTGGAGGAGGGGGTTTATGTGGGCTCAGGCGCAACGGTTTTGCCCAATCGCACGGTTGGTGCTTATGCACGTATTGGTGCAGGTGCGGTGGTTTGCAAAGATGTGGCTCCCGGAGAGGTTGTTGTCGGCATTCCTGCCAAAACGATTCAATACTCAAAGAAGGAATGACTCTAAAATGGCACGGGTGCGCTCAATCTGCCGTTCAGCCAGTTGTTCACCAAACATGTTTTTTACATAAAACTGATCCGTTGCCCATCCGTCTGCGGTAACAATCTTTGCTGAATAGATCACCAGGTTGGCACGCTGTAGCGCACGACTCAAACGAAAGAGCAATCCCAACTGGTCTCGACTTTTAATCTGAATTACGGTAAACGTTTTGGACTGCTCGTTAGAAAAAAGAATTTCTGGCGGCTCTTTTTTGGCTTTGTCTGTACCATGTGGCGATGAAAAAGTCGCTGGCATCTTCTCTTCAGGTGAAAACTTTTCTGCTAGAAAATCTTCGAGAAGCGACCTGATCTTAGAAAAAAGTGTGGCCAACTGAATCAGGTCTTGACCAGCGATATCGCGTTTTCCCTGAAAAACAACATAATCAAGACTGAAGCCGCGTTGGGTGATAAAGTGATCCGCTCGCTCAATCGAGAGATTAAAGGCGGTCAATCCTCCGGAAAGATGTGCCAAAATTGCTGGGTGATCGGGCGCATAAGAGAGTAGGGCATAGCGGTTGGTGGTGGTGTGGGGAAGAAATGCAATGACAGGAGATGATTTTTTCAGCAACAAAGAGAGATGTTGAGTAATGCCCGTGGTATCAAAAGAGAGAAAATAGGTTGGTGGCAGATCATTGATCAAAAGATGTAGACGATCCTGCTCAGAAATATTGATCTCCTGCTGCGCTGAAAAATGGTTTAAAACGGTCTGCTTTTGTGTTTCGGCCAGCCTTAAAATTTCCTGACGGCCAAATAAGCCCCGTTTAAGTCCTTCACGCATCAGATAGTGGATCTGCGACTCAAGAAAAGTTTGCCTCTCGGCGGAGGGTTTGGAGAGCGTATCAGGAACATCTTTGCTGTAGATCGCTGTGAGAAGCTGTTGATTCTCGCTGCGGTCATCCAATTGAGGATGAATGGATAATGCTTGGTTTTTTGGCGTCTGAACGGCTAAACGCTCCATTCTTTTAAAGGCTTTCGCAAGAATTTTAAGCGCCAGAGAGGGGTCTTGTACCATCTGCTGCATTAACTGCCGTTTATCGAGCCTGAGTACGCGGGTTTTTGTGACCGCCCGGGCACTCACCAGACGAATATCGGAGCCCACCAGCGGCGTAATACCAAAAATATCGCCTGTTTTAATCTTGGCGAGAACGATCTCCTCCCCCTTGGGTTCCTGGCGAAAAAGTATAACCTTCCCTTTTTGTACCGCGAAAGCGTAGTCGCTGACCTCGCCCTGCCTAAAAATAAGTGCTCCTGGCAGATAAACGGTTCCCAACAGACGGTCCTTAGACCAGGATGAAAAGCCTTGAGGCTTAAATAGACGGAACATTATTTACAAACCTTTTTTATCTTCAAGGTAATATAATCAGGTTAATCTATGGTTGCTCAATACCGTAATGCATTAAAGCCCAATCAAAAAATTGCTGGTTACACCATTCAGCGGGTTCTTGGGCGTGGAGGCTTCGCCTTTGTCTATCTGGCTGAGGAGGCGCATCTAAAACAGCCTGTCGTTATTAAAGAGTACTTTCCCAAAAAAGAGGTGGTTCGTGAAGGCGATCATGTCTTTGCAGAATCTCTGAGTGAAGAGCGATCCTTTAAGAATGGTTTAAAACATTTTCTTAAAGAAGCGCGCTTGCAAGCCTCTTTTAATCATCCTCAATTTGTACGTGCGCACACGCTTTTAAAAAAGAACAATACTGCCTATCTGGTGATGGATTTTGAGCCGGGTGAAACCCTTAAAGGGCTCTCTTTCTATGAGAAAGCCTCGCTCAAAAAGGGTTATCTTCCGCAAATATTGCCAACAATTTTAGATGCGTTGGCGTTTTTGCACCATAAAAAAGTTTTGCATCGAGATCTTAAGCCAGGTAACATCCTTCTGCGTAAAAAAGATGGCTCACCCATTTTATTGGATTTTGGTGCCGCCCGTCGATTAAAAGATGGCCAGAGCGGTGCCATTGTTTATACCACAAACTATACTCCACCAGAACAGTATGACCGTCACGGCAGACAGGGGCCATGGACCGATATTTATGCTTTAGCCGCAACACTCTATCGATTGATCAGTGGTGAGAAACTGCCCTCCTCACTGGAGCGCAAATCAGCGGATAAAGATCCCCTTCCTCCTTTAGAAACCGTGAGTAAAGAGCGTCTTCCTGAAACATTTTTACAGGCCATTGATCAAGCCTTACAATTAAAAATAGAGAAACGGCCCCAAACCATTCAACAATGGCGAGAGCCGCTCTTAGAAGGGTGGTTTAAAGAGGCACTGAAAAAGCCTGATATTTATCTTTTATCCCAGAATATGCGCCAAAAGCGGCTCTGTTTTGTTTCTGCCACCGGTGCAGGCGACTTTAGCAGTGTAGGCGAAGCCATTGCGCAAACCGCTTCAGGGGGACGGATCATTCTTCTTCCAGGAACCTATAAAGAGTTGGTCGTTATTGAAAAAACGTTAGAAATTATTGGACAAGGAGAAAAGGAGAGTATCCTACTCACCTTTGCAGAGGACAATGTTTTAGAAATACGTACAGAACATGCCTACATTGAGGGCATTACCATTCAAGGCTTAAGCGATAAAAAAGCAGAACAGCGCTACTATGCGGTTAATGTGCTCTTTGGCCGTCCAATCTTTGAGTCGTGTATCATCAGCAACCGCTCTTTAGCGGCTGTCGGTGTTCATGGTTCTATGTCCCACCCTCAGTTTCGCAGGTGTCATCTTAAGGCGTGTGCAACCAATGCCTTTTTCTTCTACGATTTTGCTGGCGGCCATGTAGAGCACTGTCTGATTGAGGGGTGCGGGCGAGCAGGGGTTACCATCAAAACAGATGCCGATCCTTTTTTTGATCACTGCACGATCCGTGACTCAAAACAGGCGGGAGCTTTTGTCTATTATGGTGGTTTAGGGCGTTTTAATCACTGCCGTTTGATCGGAAACCGTTTTGGTATTGAGGTGGATACCCAGGGTGCACCACAGATTATTCACTCGCATATTACCCAATCAAAACGTATTGGGGTATTGGTTTATGATCAAGGCGAAACCCTTCTACGCGAAAGTAAAGTTGATCAAAGCGGTTTGTCGGGGGTGCAGGTGAGAACAAAGGGGATGGTCACCTTGGAGTGCAGTAAAGTCTCTAAAAACAGACAGAGTGGTGTCTATATCCATCGGGAAGGATACATAAAGATTATTGGTGGAGAGATCCGTGATAACCTCTATGCTGGCGTAAAATGTGAGAAAAAAGGGCGTGCCGATGTGCGTTACGCCACCATTCGTCGTAACGGTTATGAAGGACTCTGGGCGATTCGTCAGGGAGAGATTGAAGCCAGACACTGTGATCTGAGAGGAAACCAGGAGGGGGCGTGGGCGATGGATGAACAGTCGGTATTTACCTCTGAGGATATACGCGAACAATAATTTTTCATCTTTGATATCGCTAAAAAAGGATAGGAAACGACTTTCGAGCAAGCACTTCTTACCTGCTCGAAAGTTTTTTTTGAATTTTAAGCGATTCTATATACGATGACAGGTTTGTAAGAATCCAGAGAGATCAATCACTGGTTTGTTTTTTGTATCCAATGATTGATACGCTTTATGGGGCGTGCAGAGGATGAGAATATCACTCTTATCAACAACCTCTTCGACCGGAAGAATGCCCGGATCAATGACCACAAAGGGGTCTGTAACCAAAACGTTACTTGTATGCATCAGGAGCATTTTTTTCAGTTTGTAGCTCAAAGAGGAGCGGATATCATCCACTTCAGGTTTAAAAGCCATCCCCAAAAGCCCGATGGTGAGCTGTTCCAAGTTAACAAACTGCTGACGCAGGCGGTCGATGATATGAAGAACCAAACCCTCATTAACCAGCATGGCATCATGGCCTAAAGAGAAGTTATTTCGCGAAAAGGCTGCCAGTTGCATGGTATCCTTAAAAAGACAGGGGCCGGCAGCAAAACCCGGTTTAGGAAAACCTTTCATGCGTTCATAGCCGCTGGTCATGGCGTG
>JBQGBW010000004.1:0-83071 GCA_052043475.1 Magnetococcales bacterium HHB-1 | reverse complement strand
CTCCAGAGACCATAGCGAGCGCATGTTAAAAGCCTTTGGTGCAGAGATTGAGCGGGATGGCTTGACGGTCTCCTTAGAGGGATGGCCTGATTTGCGTGGTCAAAAGATTATTGTTCCCGGCGATATCTCCTCAGCGGCATTCCCGATTGCCGCCGCTCTTTTGGTGCCTGGATCGGATATCACCTTAAAAGGAGTGGGGATGAATCCCACCCGTACAGGGATTTTAGAGCTATTTGATGCCATGGGCGCGGATATTGAGCGATTGAACCTTCGTGAAGAGGGGGGAGAGCCGGTGGCGGATCTTCGTGTGCGCCATTCCGCACTTAAAGGCATTGAAGTGCCCCCTGAGATGGTGCCTAAGGCGATTGATGAATTTCCAATCTTTTTTACTGTTGCCGCTTTTGCTGAAGGGGAGAGCCTGGTCACTGGTGGTGAGGAACTCCGTGTAAAAGAGAGCGATCGCATCGCCTCCATGGTTAAAAATCTCTCTCTTTTAGGGGCAAAAATTGAGGAGTTGCCGGATGGTGCGCGCATTCAAGGAGAGCCTGAAGGTTTGGCTGGCGATGCCATCGTTGATTCGCATACCGATCATCGGGTTGCCATGAGTGCGCTGATTGCAGGTCTCCTCTGTAGAAAACCAGTACAGGTGACGCGCTGTGATAATATTCGCACCTCCTTCCCTGAATTTCTCCCTCTGATGCGACAACTGGGAGGCATGATTGATGTCATCTCAGAGTAGTTCTGGTGATGGGAAGAGTAAAAAACGTATTATCATCGCTGTGGATGGCCCAGCAGGCTCTGGCAAGGGGGCGGTGAGTCGTGCGGTGGCGGACCGTTTCTCTTTAAAATATCTTGATACCGGTGCGATCTATCGGGCGGTGGGACTGTTGGCTCTGCGTCATGAGCTCCAGGAGGAGAATGATGTGGCGGTGGCGGCCGAAGCGATGGACTTCTCTTTTCAACGGGTGATCAAGGATGGTGAAGTGCATTACGATGCCTTCTTAGATGGTGATCTCATCTCCGATAAGTTGCGAGAGGAGGTGGTGGGTCAGGAAGCTTCACGGATTGCTGCAATGCCTCAGGTTCGCAAAGCGCTCATGGCTTTTCAGCGCAATTATGGTGGCTATGAGAGCGCCATTCTTGATGGCCGGGATGTGGGCACAGTGGTCTGCCCGGATGCAGATTTAAAGATTTTTTTGACCGCTGACTTGGAAGAAAGAGCAAAACGTCGGGCTTTGCAGTTGCAAGAGAAGGGAAACTTTGTTAGCTTTCGAGAAATCCGTGCTCAAATGGCACAGAGAGATGCTCAGGATTCAGGGCGGCAGCATGCGCCAATGAAACAGGCATCCGATGCTCTGGTTTTAGATACCACAGCATTATCATTAAATGAGAGTATTGAAAAAATGGCCGCTTGGGTTGCTCCCCTAATGGCTTGATTTTTTAATATATTGTCCGTAACAACTAGCTTAAGATTCACCGAAAAGCGTGGTTCGGGGAGTCTTTTAAAAGGTGTATTCAAAGTGGTTTCAGAAGAACAGATCCAGGAGACCGAGGCTAAAGATGGTCTGATTATTGAAGATGAAAATTTTGACGATCTTCTGGATGAATACTTCGATAAAGGTGTGGGGAAAGAAGGCCAAGTGGTGGAGGGAACCATCATCCAGCAGGAGGGTGAAGAGTTCGTCATCGATGTGGGCCTGAAATCAGAAGGTCGCCTGCCTGTGCGTGAATTTTTAGACGCAGAACGGCAACTCTCCGTGGGCGTAGGCGATGCGGTGAAAGTTTTTGTCGAGCGGACCGAAGATCAGAACGGTCAGGCCGTGCTCTCCCGCGAAAAAGCGATTCGGGAAGAGGCTTGGAAGAGCCTTGAGAAAGCCTTTGCCGATAAAGAGACGGTCTATGGCCGCATTATGGGTAAGGTTAAGGGTGGCTACACCGTCGATATCCATAGTCTGGCGGCCTTTCTGCCTGGCTCTCAGGTGGATGTGCGTCCTGTACACGATATCAGCCGTTTGCAGGAGGATCTCCAACCCTTCGATATCTTAAAAATGGATCGTCGGCGCGGTAATATTGTGGTTTCACGTCGGACAGTGATCGAGAAGCATCGTGAGAATGCCCGTAATGCACTCTTAGAGACGCTGCATGAAGGTATGATCCTTGATGGTGTGGTGAAGAATATTACCGATTATGGTGCTTTTGTCGATCTTGGCGGCTTAGACGGCTTGCTGCATATCACCGATATGTCTTGGAAGCGGGTGAAACACCCCTCCAATGTGGTCTCCGTGGGGGATACGGTCTCTGTGCAGGTGATTCGCTTTAACTCCGATAATCAGCGCATCTCCTTAGGGATGAAACAACTGCTCACCGATCCCTGGGAAGGCATTGGTGTAAAATATCCGCCAGAGAGCAAATTCTCTGGAACAGTGACCAACATCACCGATTATGGCGCCTTTGTGGAGTTGGAGCCTGGTGTTGAGGGCTTGGCCCATGTCTCTGAACTGGCCTGGACCAAAAAGAACATTCATCCATCCAAAATTCTTGAAGTCAATCAGAAAGTGGATGTGATGGTTCTCGATGTGGATGCCGAGCGTCGTCGGATCTCTCTGGGTATTAAACAGTGTACTGAGAATCCCTGGAAAGTTTTCGCTGAGAAGAATCCTGTAAATAGCCTGGTTCGGGGTGAGGTGAAAAATATCACCGAATTTGGTCTCTTTATCGGTCTGGAAGGCGGCATTGATGGCTTGGTTCATCTCTCTGATGTCACTTGGGATCCCAATGCTGGGGAAGAGGTTCTGAAAGGATTCCAGCGCGGCCAGGAAGTCGAGGCTGTGGTGCTCTCCTTAGATCCAGAAAAAGAGCGCATCTCTCTGGGTATGAAACAGGTTAAACCGGATGATTGGGCGACCTGGGTTCAAGAGAATCCAAAAGGTTCTTTGGTTAAGGGAACCGTTAAAGAGGCGCTCAGTTCTGGTGCGGTGGTTACACTGGCTGAAAATGTGGAGGGCTTCTTAAGAAAGAGCGAGTTCTCCAAAGACCGTGATGCGAAAGCCCCGGAAGAGGGTGCAGAGCTGGAAGTTCTTATTCTGCAAATTGATAAATCAAAGCGGAAAATCAGTCTTTCGGTTAAAGCCCATGAGATTGCTCAAGAGCGGAAGGTGCTCAAAGAGTATACTTCCGATAAAGGTGAGGCAACCAGTAGCTTAGGCGAAGCGTTGAGCCAAGCATTGGAGGGCCGGGCCGCGATTAAGGAGGATGGTGAGGAGCATTCTGATCAAGCCGAAGCGGCAGCAGAAGCCCCTGAAGAGAACACCACTGAGGAAAACGCCTCTGAAGAGAACGCCCCTGAGGAAAATGCCTCTGAGGAAAATACCACGGAGGAGGCCAAAGAGAATAGCGCCTCAGAAACTTAAAAAAAACGCTTTCTTTACGCTCGTGAGATCTTCTCACGGGCGTTTTTTTTTATTTTTTTCTGGCCATTTTTTAGAAAAGGGAGGATAATCAAAGAGAATAGGATATTAGGACACTTGTCTTTGTGTCAAATCCATGTAAGAAGTCAAGACGACAAAAGAGGCGCCTTTAAGAAGGTTATAACGAAATTATCATGAGATGTTATTACATTTTCAATGTGATGCTATTGTGATACAAAAGCCTGTTTGTCGTTGAGAAACGAGCATGAATTGAGAGGGAAAAAGCGCAGACCAAAATGCTCTCATGCTTAAAAATTCTTTTAAGTATGCTTCGTGGTTTTGTGCGACAAATAATGCTTCGTGAGAGATTATGACGAAATCAGAATTGATCGATGAGATCGCACAACGACAAAACATTTCCCGCAAAGAGGCTGAGATTGTTGTCGGCACCGTATTGGATGAAATCTGTGTTGCCTTGGAGAAGCGGGATCGGGTGGAGCTGCGTGGATTTGGCAGTTTCAGTGTTAAACATCGGGAGGCCCGCGAAGGGCGTAATCCTAAAACCGGCGAAAAAGTGATGGTCGAAGAGAAACGCGTGCCATTCTTTAAAGCGGGTAAAGAGCTCAGAGAGCGTGTTGATAGCTGATTTTCAGCTAAAAAGAGATGGAAACCTCTTTTTCAGCCATGGTGATTTTTTTTAAAACGGGCTTCTAAATCTGGAACTTAGGTCACCTTTATCGGCATGTGCTTTAAGTGCATTTCGATTGAGATCTTTTAAGAAAATCAATAATGTTTATGTGCATGCTTCAAAGAGGAGCGAAGAGATGATCCGTTGGCTGATGTTGCTGGGTACTTTGCTGCTTGCATTTATGGCGATTCTTTTTGTTGAACTGAACCAGCAGAGGGTTTTCTTAGCGATTCCTGGTGGTCCTTTTGGGGCCACTATCAAGATCAAAATTGCCCTGGTTGAACTGCTTTTTTTGGTCATGGGGATCGGTATCTTTTTTGGTGCGGCCGGTGGCGAACTGCGACGATGGCACTGTTCACAGCAAAAAGAGCAGCTTCTTTGTAAAAATCGAGAACTGGAAAAAGAGTTGAGCAACCTTCGTAACCTGCCCCTCAATGATGACGCCTCTCTCTAAAGCCTTAATGGACATCTTCCCGTGTTAGACTGGACTTTGCTGCTCGCCATTATGGCCATGATGATCTTTGGTCTCGGTTTTAAACTGGGACGTCAGGCCGAAAATCAGCGAAACAACGATCTCCCCGAAGAGAACGATGGCTCCTCTCACTATTTTCGTGGGCTCAGTTTTCTTTTGGCTGATGAACCGGATAAGGCGATTGAAGCGTTTATCGAAGTGGTTCGGGTGAACTCCGATACCGTTGAGATCTACCTCTCTTTAGGGAATCTTTTTCGTGCCCGTGGCGAGGTGGGGCGGGCGATTCGTATCCATCAGACCATTATCGCCAGACCGCAACTCTCGCCTGAAATGCAGGTAGCCGCCCTCTTTGCCTTAGCGGAAGATTATCGCCAGGGTGGATTTTTGGATCGGGCCGTGGCGGCTTACCGTCGTGTTTTAGATAAGGATGCCAGCCACACCCAGGCGCTCAGTGGTCTTTTGGCGCTGCATGAAAATGAGGGGCGATGGGATGAGGCGCTCTTTGTTCTGAAACGTTTAGCAGCGGTCTCAGGGAAGACGGATCTGCGCCGTGAAGCCCATCTCTGGATTAAACAGGGCCAGGAGTGGTTGCACTCCTGTCGTCATGCAGAAAGCGAAAAAGAGCGCGCTGATTTAGAGGAGCGGGCTGTGGGCGCTTTCTACTCAGCCATAAGGATCTTTCCGGGGTGTGTGGAGGCGAGACGGCTTTTAGGAGAGCGCTTCCTCTCCAGAGGAGAGGCGGATAAGGTGATCACGCTCTTGGGTTCCTTAAAAAAAGAGCGGCCGAGTCACTTTTTTCTGCTCTTTGATCTTCTCCAGGATGCCTACAGTGCAGCCAATGATGATGCCGGCTTTAAGAAGTGCATGCAAGAGGCGATTGAGGCGCCTTCATCCCCTCAACTCCTGATTCGCTGGAGCCGTTTTCTTAAAGAGAGTGGTCAAAAAAAAGAGGCCGATGCGGTTCTGCGTGATGGTTTAAAGAAACATCCGGGTTCCGCTGAACTGGCCTCTTTGCGTTTGCGTCTGCTCTCTGAGCAGGGGCGCTACGCCGATGCCACGCTGACAGCACAAGCTTATCTGGATCAACTTACCCTGAAACAACCGCTGTTTCAGTGCAGCCAGTGCGGCTTTAAAGCACGTGAAATCTACTGGAAATGTCCCCAATGTCACCACTGGGATACCATGATTCCCTCTTAAATGCTTCTCTTCTTGAGCCCTTGCTCTTTACAGGGAACGCTCTAAAATATATCCTCTAAACCGCTTTTATTTAAATTTAATGCGGCCTTTACATCCCTTTGTTTAAATTTATTGGTAAGGGGGGCGTTGGGCTTTTTTTTATTGATCTATCGGAGTTTGGGAAGCTTTGTCCGTCGTAGAGAAAAAACGGGCGATGTCGGACTACTTTCGCTATCAGATGTTGCGTCTGGTCCGTATTCGCGCCAATCCACACCAGATTGCTTTAGGCGTTGCTTTTGGCGTCTATATCTCTTTTACACCGCTATTGGGTTTTCACCTGATACTGGCGACTCTGCTCTGCCTTCCGTTTGGCGCATCCAAGGTAGCCTCCTGGATTGGAACGATTATTGGTAATCCGCTCACTTTTCCAATCTTTTTCTGGGTCGATTACCATATCGGCTCCTGGGTGATGGGGCGGGAGGGCGATCTTGACCTCTCTTTTTTTAGCGGCGATAAGTTTAACCTTGATCTGCTTTTAGAGAACTTCTCCAACCTCTTCTGGCCGATCCTTCTGGGGGGGGGGCTCTTTCTGGGGCCTCTGGTTGCCGCAATCTGTTACTATTTAACACTCTCCTCGGTAAATCTTCGTCGCCGACGTCGGCGGCGACGCATGAAAAAAGCGCGTAATCAAGCGCTCTCCTGGCGACGGGGACGTCCGACACTGCCGGGAAAAAGTAAGGAAAACAGAGGATAGCCTGAGCGCGTATTTATCTCCGCTTTAATCTATTTTATGGAAACTTTTCTTTGAAAGCGCTTTCTGTTACCGTGAAGGCGATGATTCATGGATCATGTGCGCTTTTAGTTGGGCGAATCTTTTTAAATGTTGAATACCTCCCTTAATCTTTAGGAAGTGAAAAAACCGTTATGCGCATCTTAGTAGCTTGCGATCATGGCGCGTTTGAGCTTAAAAACGGGCTTATCGCGTACCTTGAGCAGCGCCAGGACATAGAAGTAATCAACTTAGGTGTCGATGGGCCTGATGCTGTGGACTATCCTGACATGGCAGATAAACTATGTAAATCTGTTCTTGCCGGAGAAGCAGATCGTGGCCTTCTGCTCTGTGGTACGGGAATCGGTATCTCCATGGCGGCAAATCGTCATAAGGGGATTCGGGCGGCACTCTGTCATGATGACTACTCTGCACGCCTCTCCAGAGAGCATAATAATGCCAATGTCTTGGTGATCGGTGGTCGAACCACAGGCCGGGCTGTGGCCGAAGGCATGGTCGATACCTGGCTGGATACGCCCTTTGAGGGGGGACGTCATCAGCGTCGTATTGCCAAACTGGATCAATAGATCATAGGTTTGTAGCCCTGTTTTTTGTGGCTGCTTGGAACTTTTGCAATCAACTTTTTAGGGAAACAGACTGATGAAAGGAATGGACAATGCCATGAGTACACTGGCGTCGTTTGACCCTGAACTCTTTGAATCAATTGGCGATGAGCTTGTCCGGCAACAGCGTCAGATCGAACTGATTGCTTCGGAAAATATTGTCTCTCCTGCGGTTCTTGCTGCCCAAGGCAGTGTTTTAACCAATAAATATGCCGAAGGCTATCCCCGTAAGCGCTACTATGGTGGTTGTAACTTTGTGGATCGCGCCGAAGAGTTGGCTTTAGAACGGGTTAAAAGGCTTTTTAGTTGCCGTTATGCCAATGTGCAACCTCATTCTGGCTCCCAGGCAAATATGGCCGCCTATCTGGCTTTGGCTCAAGCAGGGGATACACTTTTAGGTATGTCGTTGGCGGATGGTGGCCATCTGACCCACGGCTCCAGGGTTAACTTCTCGGGCCAGGTGTTTAAATCGATTCAGTATGGCTTAAATCCTGAAACCGAGACCATCGATTATGATCAGGTGGAATCTTTAGCTTTAGAGCACCGTCCTAAAGTGATCATTGCAGGCGCTTCGGCCTATAGCCGCTTTATTGACTTCGCCCGTTTTCGTGAGATCTGTGATAAAGTCAATGCTTTTCTTGTGGTTGATATGGCGCACTTTGCTGGTCTTGTGGCCGCCGGTGAGCATCCCAACCCTTTTCCTCATGCCGATGTGGTGACCAGTACAACCCATAAAACGTTGCGCGGTCCACGTGGTGGCTTGATTCTCACCAATAATGAGGAGATCGCTAAAAAGATTAACTCAAAAATCTTTCCTGGTATCCAGGGGGGACCTCTGATGCATGTGATCGCTGCAAAGGCGGTGGCGTTTAAGGAGGCTTTGAGTGATGAATTTAAGACCTACGCAAAACAGGTCCGGGAGAATGCCCAGGTTTTGGCGGAAACCTTAAGCGAAGGGGGGTTAGGCATTGTCTCTGGAGGAACCGATAATCATTTAATGTTGGTTAAACTGACCTCACGGGATATCACTGGTAAAGATACGGAGCACGCTTTAGAACAGGCGGGCTTAACCTGTAATAAAAATGCGATCCCTGGCGATCCTCGCAGCCCGTTTATCACCTCAGGAATCCGCTTAGGGACACCGGCGGCCACCTCCAGAGGCTTTAAGGCAAGGGAGTTCAAACGGGTGGGTGAAATGATTGTGCGGGTGGTGGATGCCCTCTCTGAGGATAAATCTTTAGAGCTTGTCGTACGCGATGTGGGCCGTGAAGTGAGCGAACTCTGTCGCCGTTTCCCTGTCTATCCCGATTTTTAACCCCATTTCAGGTAAGCCGATGTCATTGGAAGACGACCGACGCTTTATGGCACGTGCTCTGCGACTGGCTGCAAGAGCCGAAGGGCGGACGCGCCCAAATCCCATGGTGGGGGCGCTCATTGTCAAAGCAGGCCGGGTGGTGGGAAAAGGATACCACCACCGCGCCGGAGAGCCACATGCAGAGGTTTTAGCATTGCGTGAGGCGAAAAACAGGGCGAAAGGGGCGACCGCTTATGTGACGCTGGAACCCTGTTGCCACTTTGGTCGTACCCCACCCTGTAGCCAGGCTCTGATTGATGCAGGCGTCTCAAGGGTGGTGGTGGCGATGGAAGATCCCAACCCTAAGGTGGCGGGAGGGGGACTTGCGGCGTTAAGGCGTGCAGGAATTCAAACCTTAGTCGGGATATTAAAAAAAGAGGCAGAAGCGCTTAACCTGCCTTTTCTGACTTGGATTCGTGATCAACGTCCCGCCATTACGCTTAAAACCGCTGCCAGCTTAGATGGTAAGATTGCCACCCATACGGGGGAGAGTCAGTGGATTACCGGGAGCGCAGCACGGCGTATGGTGCAGCGTTTAAGGGCGCGCCACGATGCGGTGATGGTGGGCATTGGTACGGTGTTGATCGATAACCCCCGCTTAAACTGTCGTACTATTTCTCTGCATGAAGAGCGAACGGAAACCTCCTCTGGTAGAAGCCGCAATCCGATCCGTGTGATCGTTGACTCCCAACTCCGTACCCCTCCTGATGCGCAGCTTTTTCAAGTGGCCTTCGATGCTCCAATCTGGATCGCGACGGCCGGAGCCCTTCCTGAGAAAGAACGCCTTTTTAAAGAGCAACTTCCCCGCAAAAGACCCGAAGTCTCTTTTATCCACTGTCAGAAAAATGATCAAGGGCGTGTGGATCTTGAGGATCTGATGAAAAAATTGGGCGCGCGTGAGATCACCAGCCTGCTCTCAGAGGCGGGGGGAAAGTTGACCGCCTCACTTCTAGAGAAAAAACTGGTTGAAAAACTGGCGCTCTTTTTAGCTCCTCGCCTTATTGGTGGAAGAGATGCTGCGGGGATATTTGATGGCTTTGGTATCTCTGAGTTGCATAAATCACCCTGGCTTAAAGATATGCAGATCAGACCGATCGGGAGAGATTGGCTGATTGAAGGGAATTTTTGCTCTGAGTAGATATTTATATTAGAATATGAAGCATAGATTATAAAAATTGTTTAAACTGAATAAACTTTAAATATGTTTACTGGACTGATTGAAACCGTGGGCGAGGTTTACGCTCTGAACCGGTCGGGTAAAGATTGGCTGTTGAGTGTACGCTCAAACTTCGATCTCTCCGATGTCAAAGAGGGCGACTCTATCGCTGTCAACGGTGCTTGTCTCACTGTGATCGGTTGCGAGAGTGATCGCTTTACGGTACAAGTTTCCGATGAAACCGTAAAAAGAACCACATTTCAAAAGTTAAGACCAGGCCATGCTGTGAATCTAGAGAAAGCGATGGCGGCTGATGCCCGTTTTCATGGGCATATGGTTCAGGGCCATGTGGATGCTGTGGCGCGCGTTGTGCGTCTGGTTCCCCGCGGACGCTCACAAGAAATTCACTTTGCTCTGGATGGAGAGACAGGAAGATACCTTGTCTCCAAAGGTTCTATCGCCATTGATGGTGTAAGCCTTACACTCAACGATGTTCAAGACTCTGGCGGAGAAACCCGCTTTACCGTTAATATTATTCCCCATACCCAGAAAAAAACGACGTTGCAATCGCTCTCTCCCGGAACAGAGGTGAATATCGAAACCGATATTCTGGGAAGATACATTGAGCGTTTATTGAAAAGCGGTATCCCTTATCAAGGTAACCGTCCTCTGGATCGGGAGTATCTTCTCCAGAAAGGCTTTGTATAAGGCGCTATGTCCTCTTTTAACTCTATCGAAGAGATTATCAACGATTTCCGGGATGGAAAAATAATTATCCTGGTGGATGACGAAGATCGGGAAAATGAAGGCGATCTGATTATTGCTGCCGATGCCTGCACGCCAGAAGTGGTTAATTTTATGGCGACCCATGGTCGTGGATTAATCTGCCTTTCTCTGACTAAAGAGCGTGTGCAATATCTGAATCTTCCGCTGATGGTGGTGGATAACAATGCCAAATTTAAGACCGCTTTTACTGTCTCCATCGAAGCGACAACGGGTGTCACTACCGGTATATCTGCCCATGATCGGGCAAGGACAATCCAGGTGGCGATTGATGATCAATCCACCCCCTGTGATCTTGCCAGGCCGGGCCATGTCTTTCCCTTAGAAGCCCGTGATGGCGGGGTATTGGTTCGGGCGGGACATACGGAAGCCTCGGTGGATCTGGCGCGTCTCTCTGGAAGAAAACCCGCGTCTGTGATCTGTGAAATCCTCAAAGAGGATGGCTCGATGGCACGTGTGCCCGATCTGCTTGAGTTTGCAAAAAAACATCACATCAAGATTGGAACCATTGCCGATTTAATCGCTTACCGTACAGAGAATGAGAAACTGGTTCACCGTGAGGTGGAGACAAGACTTCCCAGCCTCCATGGGGGGGAGTGGCAACTCTCTGTTTTTACAACCGATGTGGATAATTTCCAACATGTTGCTCTGGTTAAAGGCGAAATCCAGCGAGATAAACCGGCCTTGGTTCGAGTGCATTCGGAGTGCCTTACTGGTGATCTCTTTGGTAGCCTGCGCTGCGATTGTGGTAATCAACTGCATGCAGCGATGGAGCAGATTGGCGAGGCGGGTATGGGGGTTATTCTCTACCTGCGACAGGAGGGTAGGGGCATCGGTCTGATTAATAAAATGCACGCCTATAATCTTCAGGACTCAGGCATGGATACCGTGGAGGCGAATAAAAAATTAGGCTTTCCAGCGGATCTACGCGATTATGGTATTGGTGCCCAGATTCTGCGTGACCTTGGCGTGGAGAATATCCGCCTGCTAACCAATAATCCACGTAAAATTATTGGACTAGAAGGGTATGGATTAAAGGTGGTGGAAAGGGTGGCCCTGGAGATCAAACCTAAGGCGGCGAATCGACGCTATCTGGCGGCTAAAAAACATAAGCTTGGCCATATATTGCGGGAGTTTCCTGAGTTGGATGACTCTGTGGAGCAGGCCAGTTAAATCATCAATATTGTTAAATTTTAATATTCTGACATTTCAGGGAAACGTTATGGATATGATTCCTCAAGAGAATGTTTTCGAAGGTATTCTGAACGGAGATGCGTTTCGCTTTGCAATTATCGTTTCCCGTTTCAATAGCTTTATCACTGAACGACTCCTTGAAGGGGCCACGGATTGTCTGGTACGCCATGGTGTACTGAAGCGTAATATCTTTCTCTATCGCGTGCCAGGGGCTTTTGAGATTCCTCTTTTAGCGGCGAAAGTGGCTCAGAGTGGTATGTATGATGGTGTCATCTGTTTAGGTACGGTGATCCGTGGTGCCACACCGCACTTTGATTTTGTCGCCGCTGAGGTCTCTAAAGGAGTGGCGCAGGTTTCTCTGGATAGCGGTATCCCTGTGGGTTTTGGGGTGCTAACCACCGATACGGTGGAGCAGGCTGTGGATCGTGCGGGGACAAAGGCAGGCAATAAGGGCTGGGAAGCGGCGATGGCTAATTTGGAAATGGTCAGCCTGTACAGCACCTTGCAGACATCCATAGAGCCGTGTAGTGCAGATGAAGCGTGAGACTTCTGAGTACTCTTTAAGAAGAAAAGAGACGCGGCGTCGGGCGCGGGTTCTGGTGCTCCAAGCGCTCTATCAGGCGGATATCCGCCAGAGCGAGATGGCGGAGGATGCTCTGGATCAACTTCTTGAGGAGGGATATGGGGATAGTCAGGATGTGGATCGTGATTATGTCTACAGAGTGACGATTGGCGCTTGGGAGCGACGGGAGGAGATCGATCAAATCATCGGTGATGTTGCTGAGAAGTGGTCTTCTGAGCGATTGGCGGTGGTGGATCGTAATATTCTTCGCTTAGGTCTCTTTGAGTTGCTTGCTGAAAACACACTGCCTACGCAGATTATTATTAACGAAGCGATTGAGCTGGGTAAAAAGTTTGGTGATAAAGGCTCGCATAGTTTTATCAATGGAATCATGGATAAGGCCGCCGCACGCATTCGTCAGCATAAAAGATCCTCCTCTTCTAAAAGAAGACGTAAAAGAGGCGTGAAGGCTAAAAAAAAAGAGGGAGTAAATGAGAATGGATGAACAAAAAACCATCGCTTCTTTGGGGGAATTTCCTCTGATTGAAAAATTTTTCTCCACTCTTACCTCGGAAGATGCCCTTCCGGCCGCGCAAGGGGTTGGTGATGATGCCGCCCTGCTCTCCATACCGCGAACACAGCAGCTCTTAACCACCACAGATACCCTGGTGGAAGGGGTTCATTTTAACAGCGATATGGATCCTTTTCTGTTGGGACAGAAAGCCTTAAGGGTTAACCTCTCCGATCTGGCGGCGATGGGGGCTAAACCGCACTGGTATTTGTTGGCACTCTCCCTTCCTGCAAACACCTCTGAGGCCTGGTTAGAGGAGTTCTCCAGAGGACTTAAGGTGGCAGGGGAGCAGTTTTCAATCTCTTTGGTTGGTGGGGATACCACCCGCAGTAAAGGCTGTATTTCCGTAACATTAACGCTGTTTGGCTTGATTGGTAAAGAGCGCGCGATATTGCGTTCTGGGGCTCAGGAGGGGGATTCCATCTTTGTGACAGGAACCATCGGTGACTCCACTTTAGGATTGGCACAGCGTATGGGACAACTCCGCATCTCCGATCCTGAAGCATTGATCTTTCTAAAACATCGTCATCAGCAACCCACACCGCGTGTGGATGCAGGGATCGCTTTGGTGGAGCGTGCCATTGCACGCGCGGCAATCGATATCTCCGATGGTCTGATTGCAGATCTCAGCCATATCTGTCGTGCCTCCAATCTGGCCGCAGAAATTTATGGTGAGAAAATTCCATTTTCACCCGCCGCCACCACACTGTTACAGGAGAGTGAGCAGGATCTTTTTCCTCACCTTCTTACTGGCGGTGAAGATTATGAACTGCTCTTTACAGCGGCTAAGGGGAGCCTGACACAGATTAAAGAGATCGCAGAGAATCTTGATCTGCCGATCACAGAGATCGGTGTCATGAAGAAAGGGGAGCCTGGTGTGACTCTTCTTCGTGATGGTGCCATCTTTCCACTGAAAAACAAGGGGTGGAGCCACTTCTAGATGCGCGCCGAACTGATTTTAGGGGGACGGCGTTCAGGGAAGAGTGCTTATGCCGAGAAAAGGGCATTGCAACGCGGTCTTGAGGTGGCCTTTATTGCGACCGCTCAAGTGCAGGATGAGGAGATGCGCGTAAGAGTTCAGGCGCATCAACAACAAAGGTCGGCGGATTGGCTGCTGTTAGAGGAGCCCTTTTTTCTCTCCCAGGCGTTGCAATCATTGGCGCAAAGAGAGCGGGTGATTCTGGTGGACTGTCTGACCCTCTGGTTGAGTAACTGGCTGTTTCAATCGAAGACGATCTCTGGAACCTTTGCTGAGGAGCGTGAGGCTTTTCTTTCGCAACTTAAAAAGCTTCCTGGCGAGATTATTCTGGTGAGCAATGAGATCAGTTTAGGGGTTGTGCCTCTTGGTGAGGCGACACGCAACTACCTTGATCTTTTAGGACTGCTGCACCAGGAGATTGCAGAGCACTGTTGGTGCGTCTCTCTGGTTACAGCGGGCCTGCCCTTGAAACTTAAAGAAGAGTGATCAGGCTTGACTGCTTTTTTTGTTGCATCTTGTCTGCGATTGAGTGAAGATACCGCTATATTTAAAAATAGAGATCTGGAGAAGTGATGCTTCGAGATCTATGGTATCCCTTTGCAGTGGCTTTAACGCTGCTGACACGCCTTCCTGTTTCCTTAAAAGAAGAGGTTAAAGATCGGGATCTGACCTTATCGGCGCTCTACTACCCCTTGGTGGGGTTAATTATTGGGATTATACTCTCAATCAGCGCTCAGTTTCTTGTGATATTACCTCTGGATCTGGCGGCGTTATCGCTTCTTCTTCTTTGGGTCTGGATCACAGGAGGTTTGCATCTGGATGGTCTGGCGGATACCGCCGATGCTTGGATTGGCGGTATGGCGGGACGTGAACGCATGCTGCATATCCTCAAAGATCCCTACTGTGGCCCTTTTGGGGTTACCGCGCTTGTTCTACTGTTGCTGTTTAAGTTTGCGACCATTAAACTCCTTTTAGAACAGCAAACCGCCTATCATATGTGGATTATCGCACCGCTCACAGGGCGCATCATCGCCCTTTTTCTCCTGCTTAAATTAACCTATGTTCGCGAAGAGGGGATGGGCGCAATCATTGGTCGCGATCTTCCACGTCCTATCGGTTATGGTATCCTGGGTTTTGTTTTTATTCCTCTTCTCTTTATCTCCACAGCAGGGGGGATTACTGCAATTGTTTTTAGCGCTTTTTTAACCTGGCACTATCAAAAACGCCTTGGTGGAATTACAGGCGATCTTATTGGTGCAGCGATTGAGCTTGGTGAAACAGTGGTTTTACTGGCTCTGGCTCTTTCAGTTTAGAACTTTTTTATGCCGCACTTTTTGGATTTAAGTTCTAGACAAAAAAATTGCTTTTTGAAAGACAATGCGCTACCTTAGAAAATTGCAGTCTATTCGTTTTCTTGATTAACTGAGTTTTTTATAAGATGGAAAGACGGGAATTCCTAAAATATACAGCCATGGGCATGGTGTCCGGAGCCACTTTGATTTCAACTCCCTCCCTTGTGATGGCTGCAAGAAAACGTTCCAGAAACTCTGGCAACGGTGCCCATAGTCAACTTCCACTTGGAAACCTGGATGACGATCTGCAAGACTATCTGGCAAAGGTTCGGCAGTTCAACAAAAAACATAAAGATGATATCTTCCTCTCTGAAGAGAAGATGAAACTGCTTCGCTCGTCAGTTCAGCGTTTTAAACGGTTGCAATCGACCGTTGGCCATGGACGGTTTTATCTATTAGGATTTGATGACGCTTTGAAGATGGCACGAAGTTACTCCGCACGTGTGGGCGCTTTCCCCAAAGAGGAGATCGCTTTTATTGAAGAGATCTTCTATGAAACCGCCGCAATCTACGGTTTTCTTGGTGAGAAGCCACTCAAAAATCTGACCGACGAAATTCCTAAGCGTAAGGTGGTTAAAATTCCAGGCACAGGAAACTACCTCTACCGTGGTGAGGCGTTGAAAGCGTATAAAAAAATGCGCCGTGAGGTGGGGTCAAAATTGATCCTGACCTCAGGAATTCGTAGCGTGATTAAACAGTTTCTCCTTTTTCTGGATAAAGCGGTACAGAACAACGGTAACCTCTCTTTGGCTTCGCGCTCCCTCGCACCGCCAGGCTACTCATTCCATGGTGTGGGCGATTTCGATGTGGGGCAGGTGGGACTGGGGCCTTTTAATTTTACCGAAAAATTTGTCGCCACAGATGTTTTCCAACAGTTGAGAAAACGAGGCTTTATTCAGTTGCGTTACCCAAGAGATAATCAACTGGGTGTGCGCTTTGAGCCCTGGCATATTAAAGTGCATACTTAAAAAAAAGCTGGTTTTTACGCGAGAGAGATTTAAATCATCTTTGGATAATGATCCCTCTTTTAAGGTGGAGACCTTAAAAGAGGGGACGCCGTTTTTTGTTCTTTTAAACATTTTTAGCTGTTGACAAAGGCTGCGAATCTCTCTACCTTCTTAAGTGGGGTTTAATCATGAACTTCTCAATTAATAAAAGATCTTAACAGAGGATAAACGCTCGTTAGATGTTTTTTTGATTGATATTTCTCAGCCTTCCCTTCTCTCATTCTTTCTTTGGAACAACTCTTGCTCTATCTTTAATTTGATAACGCACATACAAAAGTTTTTTCTTCCTAGACCTCCTCTTTGAAATTCCATCACGGTTTAAATGCATACTTCCCCTTGGTTGAGCGCGCGTTCACCTAAAAGGGAACGTGTTTCTGCTTTATTCCCTCTCTTAATTAAGCAGCGTTCGATGCGTTGCCACGCCTGAAGTGAATTTCGCTTACCGTTCCAACACTCAAGACATACCCATGAATCTTAAAGATTTAAAATCGAAAACTTTTTCTGTCCTCTCTCAAATGGCTGCTGAAAGGCAAATTGAAGTTGTCCACAGTATGCGGCGCCAGGAACTTATCTACTCCATTTTGCGCGCGGAAAGCGAAAAAAGTGGCCAAATCTATGGTGAAGGCGTTCTGGAAGTTCTCCAGGATGGCTTCGGCTTCCTTCGATCTCCAGATACCAACTACCTCCCTGGTCCTGATGATATCTACGTCTCTCCTTCACAGATTCGCCGCTTTGGTCTTCGTACCGGTGATGTGATCGAAGGGCAGATCCGCTCTCCCAAAGAGAGTGAACGCTACTTTGCGCTGCTCAGAGTTGAAAAGATTAACTATGAAGACCCGATAAAATCGCGCGGAAAGATCCACTTCGATAATCTCACCCCGCTCTATCCTAACGAGCGTTTGCGCATGGAGTTGGAGAACGATCCCGAAGACAGCGAGAACAGTGGTCTTCGTATCATTGATCTGGTCTGCCCCATTGGTAAAGGGCAGAGGGGGTTGATTGTCGCTCAACCGCGTACGGGTAAAACCATGCTGATGCAGAGCGTCGCGCATGCCATCGCTAAAAATCACCCGGAGGTGGTGCTTTTAGTGCTCCTGATTGATGAGCGGCCTGAAGAGGTGACCGATATGAAACGTTCGGTCAAGGGGGAAGTGGTCTCTTCAACCTTCGATGAACCCGCAAGCCGACATGTCCAGGTCGCAGAGATGGTGATCGAAAAGGCAAAGCGTTTAGTGGAGCATAAACGGGATGTGGTGATCCTCTTAGACTCCATCACCCGTTTAGCCAGAGCCTATAATACGGTGGCGCCCTCTTCTGGAAAGGTGCTCTCCGGTGGTATTGATGCCAATGCCCTGCAACGGCCTAAACGCTTCTTTGGGGCGGCACGCAATATTGAGGAGGGCGGTTCGCTCACTATTATTGCCACCGCGCTGGTGGATACAGGCTCTCGTATGGACGAAGTGATCTTTGAAGAGTTTAAAGGAACCGGCAACTTAGAACTGGCTTTAGATCGTCGTCTGGTGGAAAAACGGGTCTTCCCCGCGCTGGATATTGCCAAATCCGGCACAAGAAAAGAGGAGTTGCTCACCAGTCGCGAAGAGTTGAGCAAACTTTGGGTTCTCCGCCGTATACTGCTTCCCATGGGACCACTCGACTCCATGGGATTTTTACTTGAAAAAATTCGCGCAACCAAAGACAATAACGAGTTCTTTGCGAGTATGAACAATTAATCAGGAATGATAAACAATGAAAAAGGATATTCATCCAGAGTACGCTGCGAGCGTCTTTACCTGTGCGGGCTGTGGAACACGCATCGAGACCCGTTCAACCGTTGGAGACAGCACTGTTGCGGTCTGTTCATCTTGCCACCCCTTCTTTACAGGGAAACATAAACTGATGGATGTGGCCGGACGGGTGGATCGTTTCCGTCGCAAATATGGCCTCGATAAAAAAGAGGGCGCTTCAGCCTAGAGGCGTCTGTTCTTCTTTCGTTTTTAAGGGGTGCTCTTTTGGTGAGCACCTCTTATCGGTCTGGCTGCGTGTGGTCAATCTTTTCTTTTTCAAAATTTAACAATATTCTTTTGGTATTTATTCCGCCCATTGCGCTATAACCTCCCAGAGAATCTTTTCCCACAACACGATGGCAGGGAATGAGTAGCGGAAGCGGATTTTTAGCCGCGGCCATACCAATAGCGCGGGCTGATGTGGCGAGCTTTTCTGCCATATCACCATAGGTGATCGGCTCTCCTGGCGGGATTTTCAGCACCTCACGCCAGACCCGTTTTTGAAAAGGGGTGCCTTGGGGCGCTAAAGGGCAGGGGGGTGGTTTGAACTCACCATTAATGTAATGGTTAAGCCAGCCACTGATCTGTGTGAAGATATTTCTTTTTGAGGCACGTTTTAGAATTGTGGAGTGATCCCAGGTGATCTTTTTAAGTGCCAATCGCTTTTTAGATGGCGTACGCGACGCTGTTATGAGAAGTGCTGTGTTGTCGGTTAATGCAAGATGAAAGTGAATTGTGGCGGAAATGATCCTAAAAGGGCGGCTTATAATTTGATCATCGCTCTCTGGCGCGACTGAAGGTATAGCGTTTTTTTGCATGATGATCAAAAAGCTCAATGGTTAATCTTTCTGGGGTGAGGATAATTTTACTGAAACCATACGCTTTGAGGGCAAATTTGAGTGACTTATCCTCTGTATCACGGAGGTCATAGAGATCTGCACCGCCGCCGCCTGAAATAAGCTGTATGGGCTCGCCCTCTGAATGGATCAGTTGAAAGTTATGATCATGGCCTGAGAGATAGAGCGCAATTTTTTCTCTCTTTAGGAGAGGGAGAAAATGTTCTTTGATGCGTGATGAACCACGTTTGGGATGAAAGTTACGAAAAGGGTGGTGGGCGGCGGCCAGACGCCATAAAGGTTTATCTTTGGATTGAGTGAACTGCTTTTTTAGAAAAAGAGACTGTTTCTCTAAGGTGGGGGTGTGGGAAAATCTGTTGGTATCGAGAATGACTAAGCGTAACAGGGGATGGCCTTTTTTTGTCTGGCCGAAATCTTTGCTGTAGATCCGATCTGGCATCATCCAGCGGCCACTGCCCATTTTCTGTTGACTGTAAGCGATTTGGACCTTCTCAGACCAGCGATAATCATGATTGCCTAAGAGTGCTAAAAAAGGGAGTTTATCCAGCGTCTCTCCGCGATAGATTTTTTCAAACTTGTCCTGCCACTGGGGATCTTTGAGTGAGTAGACTCCGTTAGGGTAGAAGTTATCCCCCAAAAGAAGAACAAAGGCGGTATCTTTATCTTTTGATGCGATTCTCTCCATTGAAATCGCCACCTGTTTTTGTCTGTAGCCGCCGGTGCCCTGATCCCCGGTGGCCAGAAAGACAACCCTATCGGCTCTGTTGCTGGCTTTAAGGTTTTGAGAAAAAAAGAGGGCTGTGATGATTAAAAACATCCACAGCCCGATCTGTTTTCGTTTTGACATGATTTTTTTATCTTTGTTTTAAGCCACCTGAGCGGTGATGGTCTGTTCAATCTTATTCTCTTCAAGCATGACACGACTATCCAATATTCTCAACGCAGAAGCAAGATTATGTTGAACTGTACAGTGATAGAGTTGAATATTTTCGCCGCGTTCCACACCAATCCCTTCGCTACCATTATTATCAATGTTACAGGATTCAAAAAAACCACTTCCTGACTCTTGAATAAAGATACCACGACCCCGATTATGGTGGATATGACAGTTTTGAACGTTGGGAGCGCCCTGCTCCTGAACCGCCATCCCTGCAAAAAAATGTTCGCTGATTTCACAATGGCTGAAGTGCCCTGATGATCCTTTTGAGATGAGCACCCCAGCACGGCGACAGTGCGAGATTTTGCAGTGCCGAAAGCTGGGGTTACTCTGATTTTCAACCACAACGCCCTCGCCAAAATGGTTGTAGATGGCACACTGTTCAAATATTCCCCGGCCATGGTCCTTAATGAGAATGCCCTGGCGGCGGCAGTGATGGATCTGACACTGCGAGAACGTGGGGTTGCTGTACTCCTGGATTTTTACACCGATATCTTTATGTGATGATACGATACATGCATCGAAAAAGCCACAGCCGTGCTGTTTTACGTGGATGCCGACATGTTCTCCACTGTAAAACAGCGTCTCCTTAACAAAAGGTGTGCCGTGGTCTGAGACGATCATTCCTTCTTTTCTGTTTCTGTATATCGTGCAGTTCTCAAATTGACCTTGACCGTGAGGGGCGATAATAATACCTTCTCTGGCCCCATGATGAAATTGACAACCTTGAACAATAGGCGCGGCATCTTCTTGGACTTCCAGTGCTGCAAAACTGTTTTTAGCTAAGTCACACCCTTTTAAAAAACCACGACCTTGTGCTTCAATAAGAACGCCTTGTCTGCCAGAGTTGTGAATACGGCAATGATAAAGATGCGGATGACTCTCCTGTTGAATACGAATACCAACACCTTGATTTGCAAATAGATCGCACTTCTCTAGTTTACCTGAGCTCTTTGGAGCGAATAAAATACCATCATTTAATCCTTCAAAAATTGTGCACGCTTTTAAGTGAAGTGTACTGTGGGGACTGCCATAGATTGCAGGACCATGGTTTTCTTCAAAATGACACTGCTCAATATGGGCATGAACCTGTTCGGCGGCAAAAATTCCTGCTTCACCACAGGAGATAAAGTGACACTCTTTAAAGCTTGAACGTTTATTTGTCGCCTGAAGCACCACGCCGGAGCGTTGAGAAGAGGAGATGATGCAGGCGGTTAAGTTGAGCTGCCCCTGTTCAACAATAATGGCAGCGCCTTCTTGGATGCTCTGATGATCAATTTTATCATTTTCGCTGGAGCATGAGATATTCTGAATTGTACTATCGGCCCGGATGGTGAAACAGGCGCCTTCAGGGCTGATGATGATACACTCTTCGGCTGAATCCGCACCAATCAGGGTGAGTTTACGATCAATAATTATCTGTTCCTGATAGAGTCCGGGCTTAAGAATAAGCAGGGCCCCTTCAGGACTCTTTTCCACGGCTTTAGTCAGGGTCTCAAAGTCCCCTTCTCCTTGACTATCAATAATAAAAACATGGGTTAAGGGGATATGTTGATAATTTTTATAATAGATATCGGATAAAATTTGATAAGCGGTTTTCAGGTTTTGAAATGGCTGTGTGGATGAAGAAGGGTTCAAGTCGGGATGATAGCGTTTGGCCTGCTGGCGATAGCTGGTTTTTAACGCCGCTTTTGAGGCGCCGGGCTGAACATTCAACAACGCGTGATAACGAAAGATGGTGGTTTCCGTTTTGTTGCTGTCTGTGATAAAAGCCATCGACCGCTCCTCTTGAACGCGATAATTTATGAGAAGTACGCCTATAATTACATGTTTTATGCCGTTTATTATTCCCCATAATAAAAATAGTTAATTATTAAACGTTATTTTTTTGATAATCTTATAAAGTGGCTTAGATGGCCACTTTATAACAGTGACTCAATGAGACTATCCATCCTTATAAGACCCTCTTCAGTCAGATAGAGGTGTGTTTTATTCCAGGATAACCACCCCTCTTGCTTAAATTGCTGGAACATTTTACCGCGACCGGCAAAAATTTCCGCTCCTAAGAGGCTTTGATAGATTTTTAAGGAAATTCCTTCACTTTGACGCAGTCCTTGAACAAGGTACTCTAAAGCCGCCTCTTCCTTAAGGATAGACTCTTTTTGTGGCCATGACGCGCCTTTTTTATAGTTTGCTACGGTTTTAAAATAGTCTGATAAATTATTTTTATGATGAAAACGGTAGGGGAGTCGATCTCCTGGGGGAGTATATTTGCCATGAGCGCCTGCGCCCACAGCGAGGTAGTCACCGTAATCCCAATAATTTTTATTGTGGCGACTAAAATAGTTGTCACGGGCAAAGTTGCTCACCTCGTAGGCGGGCCAACCCCTGCTCTTAAGAAAATTTCGTGTATAATGGAAGAAAGTATGTTCTTCTATCTCATCTGTCTTTAAATTCTTCTCCTGGAATAGCGGTGTCCCTTCTTCCCAGGTGAGTGCATAAGCGGATAGGTGTTCTGGCTGCCAATGCAATACGGCCTCTAGCTCTCTTCTCCAAGCGTTAAGATCCTGGTTCGGCGTGGAAAAGATAAGATCCATGTTCAGATTTTTAAAGCCTGCCTGACGAATATTTTCTAACGCTTTTTTTGTTTGTGCAACATTATGGGGGCGGCCTAAAAAATGGAGCCGTTGATCATCCCACGCCTGCACGCCAAGACTGATTCGATTAAAGCCTGATTTTCTTAAGCGATTTAGCTTCTTTAGGTTCAAGGATTCGGGATTGGCCTCCAGAGTGATTTCGCAATTCTCTTCTAGAGGGAATATTTCTATAATGGTTTCAAGAATTTCGTTTAAATGCTCTGCGCTGAAGAGAGAGGGGGTGCCACCACCAAAATAGATCGATTTTAGCGGACGTCGGTCGTCGTTTTCTTTTAAACAGTACTTGTGATAATGTAGCTCTTCTTTTAAAGTATCTATATACTCTTTTTCAAATGCTTTATGATTGGTTTGGGAGAAAAAATTACAGTAGCGGCACTTCCAAGTGCAAAACGGTATGTGAACATAGACCGTCAGTGGAGGATTGAATACATTAGGAAAAACGTGTTGCTCTTTTCTGTGACCTGTTCTATCGCGTGGGAAGTTCATGAAATATGCTGTCTATCTCTGGTTAATCGTTATACTGATAACCCGTATGGGTTATGCTGGAGAGGCGCGTCTGACCCTGTTAACTGCCAATTTTCCTCCTTTCTCGATCGAAGGGGAGAACCCTTCAGGTGTGCTCTATGTTCTGGTTAAAGAGATTTTGAAACGTTCAAAAGTTGATCACTACAGTATCCATTTTAAACCATGGTCCCGCGCGCTCTATGTTGCCAAAGTTAAAGAGAACCACCTTCTCTTCCCTATTGGCCGGACTGCTGAGAGAGAAAAAGATTATACCTGGATCGCTAAACTGGTCAATGTTGAGTTTGCTTTTGTCTCTAAAACAAAAGAAATCATCTCCTTAGAAGAGGCAAAAAAGTTATCGCGAATTACCGTTTATCGTGATACAACTATGGAGAAATTCTTAAGAAAACATCAGTTTACAAATCTGGATTTGGATATTGCACATACCAGTGCTGAGAAGCTTGCTTTCTCAAGGGTGGATGCTTGGTATGCCCCTGTTTGTAAGGCGTTGTGGTTATGGCGCCAGTTTAAATTTCAGACCCCTCTTAAGGTTGGAAAGGCTTTTGAATCCTTTCCTGTCTGGATCGTGGGCTCTAAGACGCTCTCTAAAGAATTTGTACAAAAATTTAGGAGAACTCTAACAGAGATGCGTGCTGATGGAACCTATGCACAGATTCTTCAACGTTATCTCGCGCCCTTAAAAACGCTTGTGACAGAAAGGGGGGGGCATTGATTTCTCTGCGCCAACGTCTCTCCTTCCGCCAGGCAAAAATATCTATTTTTATTGGTATTATTTTAGGACTTCTTTTAAGTGCGGTGCAAATTTTTGCCGATCTAAGAAGAGTTAAAGAGCATATTGATCCAGATACACTTCAGGTGATCTCTATTGTTCAGCAACTCGCCAGTCGTGCGGCTTATGATCTGGATAAATCGTTAGCACAGACGGTGGTTGCGGGACTGTTTAAGTATCGTCCCATTATTGAGGTTCAGATTAAGGATGATTTTAATCGCATACTCGCCCATCAACAGAGAGTGAGCGCTTTAGAAGGGGGTACTTGTGCTCAGTGGTCCTCCCAATGGTCTTATCTGCTTTTTCCTGTAAAAAAAGATTATCCTATTCCACTTAAAAAAGAGGGCCAGCTTGTAGGAGAACTGCTTGTTGTTGTGGATACGCACTATGTTTTTCTCGATTTTTTTGAACGATCACGGCTGGTTATCCTGGCGGGACTCCTTAGAAATCTACTGCTCTCTATCCTCTTAACCCTCCTTTTTCATGCACTGGTGACCAGACCGCTCTTTGATATCGTTGCTCAACTGACAAAGATCGATCCAAATAATGGCGAAGAGAAGAGTAAAAAGTTTTTGATTGGATCAAAAACGCATCAGCATGACGAACTGGGGCTTCTCTTGAGAACCGTCAATCGTCTGTTGCAGAAGTTCTACTCAAATCGAGAGCAGTTGCAGGAGCGTGAGAAGCATCTTGTTTTTCAAAACAGGCGGCGTAAAGAGAGTGAAGTGCGTCTGAAATCGATCTTCGATAGTTCCCCAGACCTTTTACTGCTTCTGGATCTTGAACAAAAGATCACCTATCAAAATCGCGCTTCTGATATTGTCGGCGAGTTGTTTTCTGAACCGCTTTTTCATACGGCGTGGATCCAAGCAATCGATACTCAGGCGTTACAAATTTTTCAGGTGGAACTAAAAGAAGATTACTGGTGGGAGGTGCGTTTGGCACCGATGCACTATGAGGAGGGTATGATCTCTGTGTTAATGGACTGTCGCGACATCACGGAGAAGATCGATCTTGAGCAGCAGAACATACGCAATGCCCGTTTAGCCACGCTAGGCGTACTCTCTGCCAGCGTGGCCCATGAGATCAATAATCCCAACCACGCCATTCGATTTAACAGCATGATCTTTGATGGTGTATGGCAGGATATTGCTCCCATTTTAAAACGCCTTCAAAAGGAGGAGGGGGCTTTTTATCTGGGCGGCTTGCCGGTTACAGAAGCGCTTGAGAGTGTGCCTGTGCTGTTATCCGATGTTCAGGAAGCGACCAGACGCATTGAGACCATTATTGGTAATCTGAATCAGATGGGGGTGCAGGAGGAGCAGGGCGATGTTGCTCAGATTGTTCCGGTTAATCGCGTACTCTCTTCGGCGCTCTCTCTGCTTCAAGGGCAGATAAAAAAATATACTGATCAGTTTCATTACTATGGCTTTAAGGGAGAGCCCAAGGTTCGAGGAAATTATCAGCAGTTAGAGCAGGTGATTATTAATATTATTGTCAATGCTCTGCAATCTTTGACCCGCCGCTCACAGTCTGTCTATGTAAAGTGCCTCTTAGATATGCGCGAGGAGAAGGTGGTGATTCAGGTGCGGGATGAGGGGCGTGGCATTGAGGCCAAACATCTGCTTAAATTAACGGAACCTTTCTTTACCACTAAGAAGAAGGAGGGCAGTACGGGATTGGGATTATCGATCTGTCATACGATTGTTGAAAATCATCGAGGAAAGATGGAAATTGTTTCAGAGAAAGGTGTGGGAACACTGGTTATTGTTCGATTGCCTCTATTCTTTGGTGATACAAAGTAGACCTTTAAGTTGCCCTTATCGCTTTAGAGCGGCTTTTTTTTATTCGATTGATTTTTTTAGTTAAAGAGCCATCATCGTTAAAATGAATCATCCCCCTTTATCTGCCACCACCATCGAGACGCTTCTTGATCCTCCCTGGTTTGTGGTCCGATTTTTAGAAAAATATCGCCTTTTAAGTTGGTCGATTAATCGACCGGGTTGGGTGGAGAGTGATACGGTCGCCTGGCTACAGGTTCAAGGCAGCCAACTCCCCTTAGATGTTGATCCGCGCCTTTTTTTAGAGGATAAACTCAAGATGCGTGGTGATCCGCATGCGGTGGGACTGATGACCGCACGGGATATCTCTGCCTGGCAGCAGACGCTCATTGATAAAAAGAACTATTGGGCACGTAGTTTCATGACCCTGGATCTGGGGAATGGCAGTCATGTGGGGTACCCACCACTAAGGCGTGATGATGATTTTAAGCCAGGAACCATCAATCTGTTAACGGTGCTCTCTCACCCTCTAAGTGATGCGGCCATGTTAGAAGCGGTCTCTATGGCCACCCAAGGACGCACGGCCGCCCTGATGGATCTCTCTTGTCAACCGCGTGAGGCTCAGCAGTTGGTGACAGGAACCGGAACAGACTGCATTGTTATCGCCTCTCCCCGTGCTTCTGAAAAACATAAAGAGGTTGATTTTGTGGGATTGCATACCGCATTAGGTCAGGCTCTGGGTTTATCGGTCTATCGGGTGACGTTAAAGGCGGGGCAGCAGTGGATGGTGGAGAATGATCTTCTTTGCGTGGATTGCTCATGAATCTTTTTTTTAAGTGGATCGTTGTTTTACCCCTTCTCATACCCTCTTTAAGTTCAGCGGCGGTACAGACTGAGGATGCCCTTCTAAGAACGGTTACGTTGCCTGAAAAAGCGATGCGCATCATCAGCCTGGCGCCCCATGTTACAGAGATGCTTTTTGCCATTGGTGCAGGAGAACGCATTATCGGTGCGGTGAACTACAGCGATTATCCCCCAGAGGCGAAAAAGATTCCCCAGGTGGGGGGCTACCATCGGTTGGATCTGGAGAAGATCTATGCCTTAAAGCCGGATCTGATCATCGCTTGGTCGGGGGGTAATGAGAAGCATCAGGTGGATACACTACAAAAATTAGGGTTTACACTCTTTATCTCTGAGCCCCACCGGGTGAGGGATGTTTTTCATGAGATGACTCAGATGGCCCGTTTAACCGGCACAAAAGAGATTGCGGATCGTGTGGTAAAACAGTTAAAAACACGTTGGCAAATGTTGCATCAACGTTATGCGCACAAAAAACCGGTGCGGGTTTTTTATCAGCTCTGGAACCGTCCGCTGATGACGATTAATCGTGACCACCTGATACGGGATTTGATTCATCAATGTGGTGGAGTGAATGTTTTTGATCATCTCAACAGTCTGATTCCAAAAATTGGTGTTGAGGCGGTGATCCAGGCGAATCCCGATGTGATTATCGCCAGCGGCATGAATGAATCACGCCCCGATTGGCTGGATCATTGGCGTGGTTGGCGTACATTAACGGCGGTTAAGGGGAGTCATCTCTACTTTATTCCCCCGGATCTCATCCAGAGGCATGCGCCCCGGGTTCTTCAGGGGGCAGAGAGGATGTGTAAGATATTGGAGCGGTTCCGTGAGAAGGCGCGTTATGAAGAGCCTTAAGAAAATATGAGACAGTCTCTTCCATAATTTTGTTTATATCATCGATTTTATGTCGTTAAGCTGCGCTTTAGAGATCACAAAAACCCCCCGTCCCCCAAAATGAAAAAGCGGCCATAAACCTGGAAAATCGGGCCAGCGTTTAAGCATAATCTCTTCGACCGTATCCCCCACCTCACAGATTAACATACCATTCTCTGTTAAAAATGAAGCGGCTTGCTGTAGAATGGGGATAATCAGATCCAATCCATCAGGACCTGCTTCTAAGGCATGTTTTGGCTCATTAAGGAACTCTTTTGGAAGTGCGTTATATTCTGAGGTGGGGACATAAGGCGGATTGGTGACGATCAGATCATAACGCGGTTCTTTTTTAATGGCTGAGAATAGATTCGATCGATAAAAGCGCATACGTGTTTTGGCTAGAGAAAAACGCTTACGGTTGATCTCTGCCACAGCCAACGCCTTTTCACAAAGATCAACACCATCCACAACCGCCTTTTGAAAATGAAGGCTCAATGTGATCGCCAGGCAGCCGCTCCCTGTACAGAGATCTAAAATTTTTTTCGGGTGGGGGTTCATCAGTAACCCCTCAATGCCCTCCTCATCGTCGAAAAAATTCTCAATTCTTGATCGAGGAATGAGAACGCGTTCATCAATATAGAAAATCTTTCCCGCAAAAAATCCCTCCTGCGTAATGTAGGGTAGTGGAAGACGCTTTTGAATGCGCAAAAAAAGCATTTTTTTGATGCTTTTGGCTTCATTCCTCTCGACAAAACGTTTATCCTGATGGAAAGAGAGGGTAGAATCAACGGTCAACGCATGGTACACCAGATAGCGCGCTTCCTCTTCTGCACTCTGCAGGCCATTGGCAAAATTGAGTGGCGCCTTAAGCAACTGCATTGCGACTGAATCAATCCAGGCTTGCACAGAACGCCTCTTGAACGCACGCGGATCTCTACGACGTTTTTTATGCGCGCTCCGACTTAGGAATGAACGGTGTCGGCTCATTGGTAAAAACTCCCAAGATGATTTAGACTGGCTGTTATGCTGTGCGATTGTGACTGTTTTGGCAAGAATTGGCGTTTTTTTCGGCTGAGGTTGATCAATGGGAAAGTTTGTCGTACCCTTGGCGTTGGAATTTTGACGGAGATTGCGCTCAATTAAGGATTTAACTCCCTTAATTTAACCCACTTAAACAAATGAGCAAACTCTTATGTATGATCTGTTATTCAGGAGGTAAGGAGGCGGCGTGTACGGGATTATCGGTAAATCGCCACCTATGCAGAAGCTGTTTCGGTTGATCGAACGGGTGGCTGCAACGTCATCTACGGTCTTGATACAAGGAGAGAGTGGAACCGGTAAAGAGTTGATCGCACGGGCGGTTCATAAGTTATCCCCTCGCCGGGATAAACCATTGATCCCCGTAAATTGCGGCGCGATTCCTGAAGATCTGCTGGAATCGGAACTCTTTGGCCATGTTCGCGGCGCCTTCACTGGAGCCGCCCATAATCGACCCGGTCGATTTGAACTGGCAAACGGTGGCACGCTCTTCTTAGATGAGATCGGCGATATGAGCCCGAAACTTCAGGTGAAGATGCTGCGTGTTCTTCAGGAACGGGTGATCGAACCCGTGGGTTCGGTAAAATCAATTAAAGTGGATGTGCGGGTTATCGCCGCTACCCATAAGGACTTGGAAAAGGAGGTGGCTGAAAACCGCTTTCGTGAAGACCTCTTTTATCGACTCAATGTGGTGCCTCTGGTCTCTCCTCCCCTGCGGGAACGCGGCGCGGATATCGACCTCCTGATCAATCACTTTTTGAGAAAATGCTCCGAAAGACAGGGATGCGAAAAAGTTACCATCAACCAAAGTATCCGTAAAATTTTGAAAAATTATAAATGGTCGGGCAATGTGCGCGAACTGGAAAACCTTACCGAACGTCTCACCATCCTCTCCGATGGCACTGTGCGCGCCGATGACCTGCCTGAAAAAATTATTCGAGGGAGCAATTATACGCCTGCAAAAGAGACTAAGGCACAGGATTTCTCTGTTAAAACTGCCGAAGATGGTAGCACAGACTTTAATCGTGAAGTCGAACTGTTCGAAAATCAACTTATTCTAACCGCACTCAACCATACCGGATGGAATAAAAACAAGGCCGCAAAACTATTGAACCTCAACCGAACCACTCTGGTGGAGAAGATCAAGAAAAAGGGCCTTGAACGGATGGATAAACCTTAAAATGGCCATTTTACGGGCGCTCCTCGTTCTTCTTGGGTCTCTCTGGATAGCCCAGCCTGCATGGGCTTTCCATACCGCGCTGATTTTCTCAACAGAACCTCAGAGCAAAAAAGAGATTCTCTCTTTCGATATCCCGTCGCTAAAGAGCAAACCTGAAGTCTCCCTTCAGGGACCAGAACATCTGCGGATTGTTCTGCCAGGCTTTGTTTCACTCCCCTTTGGCTCCGGTAAGAAAGAGACGAAACAGCATTACATAAACAGTAGTGTTTATTTTAAAGATTTTAACCTGGAAACCATCCCCGGTGGACGCCCCGGCCTTATCCTTAACGTGATTCTCAAACAACCCCTGCTCTTTTTTCGCTCCCACATCGAAAAACAGAAGAGTGGCAAGCAGCGCTTCAGACTCTCCGTGGGCGCCTATCCCCAGGATAAGATCGAAAGTGCAACCAAACTGATTGAAGGTCGTATCCTGGCGGGACAGGATGCGACTTTGGTTATTATCTCCTATACAGGTAACGGCTGGATCGATGGGCTCGATAGCCGTGGTTCCCAGGCCGCATCCCGTATGCCTCTGGTCGATTATGGCAACCGCATCATCCGTTTAAACTGGCCCGGAGCGAGAATCGCTCCAGATTGGAAACCCACCGAAGAGGGCAGAACCGGTGAACTGATTCAAGCCCGTGGATTGGTTAAAGAAGCGTTGATCCACCAGTTTCCCAACAATCAGGTCTCCATGGAGTTTGCGATCCACCCCTGGGTGGAACAGACCCACTTCTACCCCTCACCTCAAGCAGGACTCTTTATCATTGAACTGCGCTCCCGTGAAGGCGATAAGAAAGGGCGGGAGAAGGAGATTAAACGACTGCTCGCCATGCGAAAAAACTCTATCGCGCAGGGCGTTCCAATCCCTCTTAATCAGTTAGACCCGTTCTTCATTCCCCAGAGAGAAAATGTCCAAATAGATGGTGAAGAGTTTAACGAAAACTATTTCTACACCCAGGCTCTCCAGGCCGAGCGCGATCTACAGTACGCCAAAGCACGCGGCTACATGAGTTCCATGATCAAGCTCTTCCCTAAAAGCCCCAACGTTGAGTTTGCAACCTTCTATAAAATTGATCTGGCTAAAAAAATGCCCAGTTGGCGTCCCGGATGGCTCCTTGAAGAACTGGAACGTGGATTGGCACGATTTCCAAATACAGTCAACTTTCCAAAATATCGATTGTTGCAACTTAAACAGTTTAACCGCTCAGGTATTTTTGAGCGCGCCATCGCCCTGGTTAATGATCCAAACCTTCCCCGTAACAATCCTGAAGTTCTGCTTGAAAAAGGTTGGGCTCTGGTGGGCTTCTCGCGGCAAAATAGCCAGACCGCGCGCTGGGAGGAGGCGGAATCCTTCTTTAATCAGGCCCTTAAGATGGATAATAATAAAGGGGTCTTTAGTGCATTGGCCCTTTTTCATCTGGCGCGTGCCAGTTGGGAGCGGCGCTGTAACCGATACATCCATATTCCTCCCGTAATCTGGGGCCATATGCGCAAACCTTGCAGTTTAGGCGGTGCGGTAAAAAAATTAAATCAACTCGACCCAAAACAGATCGACCTGCTCACGGATTACCCCCAATGGCTCAATGAGATTGGGGATATCTACTTTCGCAACCGTGATTATCGCCGCGCCTTTCGTTATTATGCCATACTGCTCAGTCAATATGGCCAGGATAAGCGCTACGCGCCCCACGCCCTGCTGATGGCCGCAGAAGCGCAACGCAAACTGGGGGGATGGCGGCGTCCTCAAGGGGTCGCTTTAAAGCCAACCTCTGTGGGCTTTCTTGAACAACTCCTTTTTCAGTTCCCCGACTCTGAATCTGCCATATGGGGGCGGATCTATATGGTGGAGCAACAGGAGCATACCGATGCACTGGATGAAAAAGGAAATCGTATCAAGGTGACGCCTCAGGAGAAACTGGCGCAACTCGATGCCATCATCAAAGATGCTAAATCACTCTATGCCACATCGGAAGCCCACTTCTCAAAAGCACAGATCTATGCTGAAACCGGTGATTTTCATAGTGCATTAAAAAGCCTCAACACCATGATGCTGATCTCTGAACGGGAGACGCAACGCAATCGCATAAGAAGGGTTAAAAAAGATTATATTGTTCAAGGGATGAAAGATGCCCTGGAGAACGAACGCCCCGAAGAGGCTGTGGCTCTTGCTGAGGCGTATGGTGAAAACTGGCATGGATGGCCCCAGTTCGATGAAGCCAACCTCTTGATGGGAGAAGCTTTAATTCGTTTAGGGCTCTATGAGCGGGCCCAGGCTTTTCTTAAAAACAGTAAAATAGATCCCGCACCAGAACTGATACAACTGGCTAAAGCGATGGATCTTGGAGCAACAGCCGTTGTTGTTCCTGCAAAGAATGGCATCATAAAGATCTCTAAGCCGGCGGCACGGGCAAGGTTAGATGAAGCAAAAAAATTGGTGGAGAAAAAAGAGTGGGAAGGGGTGCTGGTGATGCTGGAAAAAATCTCTGAATCCATCTTAACCCCCAAAGAGAAAGATCAGCGACTGCGCCTGATGGCGACCGCAGAGTTTCAGCGTCGCCGTTATCCCAGCGCGTTTCGCCTGATGGAGCGCTTGCTCCATGAAAAAAAGGTCGAAGGTGGCCGTGATTTCTACCAATATGCCGAACTGCTTATGGCCTGGAAAGGGGGAGAACGCGCACTGCCCCTCTTTGAGAAAATCTCTAAAGAGGCCAAAACGCTAGAGTTTAAAGGTTTCTCCCTTATTCGTATGGGAGATATCCAGCAAAAGCGTGGTGACTTTGAATCAGCAGAAAAAAACTACCGTTTAGCCGCCCAGATTGGTGGCGATGCCGCTTGGGCTAAGGTGGCGGAAGAGAATGCCGCTCAGTTGAAAATGGTGAGTGATATGGGTAGCGGAAATCCATGAGCAAGAAAGATCAGAAAGAGATTGTTATTATTGGGCGCACAACGCCTGCCATCAGAAAGCTGGCCACTCAGGTCAAAAGTGCTGGTGTGATTCCTGTCCTGATTACAAAGGTTGAAGAAGCAAAAAGAAAGTTGGCTTCACAACTGCCTGGCGCTGTGATCGTTGCGGTAGAAGGGATCGATGATCCCAATGAGTGCGTACGCGAGTTGGCTTTTCTCTATAAAGGGTTGCCTGTTCTTGCCGCAGCGGAGAAAGGGAATGTCACCCAGGCCAGAGAGATCATCCAGAGCGGTGCGGCAGACTATATTCTCCTCCCCATCGATAACCAGAGCGTTACAGGTATATTAGAGCGCTACGCCTATCAATATTTTGATCCTGAGTTGGGAAGGGGACGTCACCTGATTACCGGTGATCCTGGTATGCGTAAACTGCTCAATCAGGTGCGCCGTGTTGCCCGCTCTAAAGCGACCGTACTGGTTCAGGGCGAGAGTGGAACAGGTAAAGAACTGATTGCACGCTATGTTCATCAGGTCTCGGATCGCGTGGATCATGCGTTTATCGCCATCAACTGTGCCGCGCTACCAGAGAATCTGCTGGAGTCAGAACTCTTTGGCCATGCTAAAGGGGCTTTTACTGGCGCCTCCCAGGATCGCAAAGGGAAGTTCCAACAGGCCAATAAAGGAACCATCTTCTTAGATGAAATCTCTGAGATGTCCCTTAACCTGCAAGCCAAACTGTTGCGGGTACTGCAAGAGGGAGAGGTTGATCCTGTGGGTGGAAAAACACCAATCACTCTGGATGTCCGCGTCATCGCTTCAACCAACAGAGATCTGAAAGCCTGGGCTGAAGAGGGCCAGTTTCGGGAAGACCTCTATTACCGCCTCAATGTATTTCCTGTGCATCTTCCCTCTTTGGGAGAGCGTCCCACCGATATTATCCTGCTGGCTGAACATTTCCGGGAACGTTTTATCCGTGAGTTTGGTCGAAATGATATCCCCTTCTCTGAAGAGGCGCTGGCGGCGTTGAAAAATTACCCCTGGCCAGGCAACATCCGTGAATTGGAGAATGTGATCCAACGCGCCCTCCTTATGGCTGAGGGGCAACATATTCTCAAAGATGATCTGATGATCGACAGCAGTAGTGAAAGTGGCCAGAATGCAGCCACAGAAGATGAGGGGGGCTTAAGTCTTGCGGTGGGGACAACCGTTAAAGAGATGGAGGAGATGTTGATCCGCCATACACTCGATGAAGTGAATGGTAATCGGACACGCGCAGCGGAACTGTTGGGCATCTCTATCCGCACGTTAAGAAATAAGCTTAACGAATATGCCCAACGCATGAAGGATAACAGCTAGAACCCTCTTTGAGGAGAGAAACCGTATGGGGCTATCCTATCCCAAACATCTATGGCCTAAGATGCTTCTTCTTGTTCTGTTGATTTTTATCAGCGGTTGTTTGGGACAGGAATCTGAGGGGATCGATCCAGAAATTTATGCAGAAGAGTCTTTTACTCGCAACGTCAAGCGCTACCTCTTCCCTGAAATTTATTGGCAGACACGCCTTAAGGAGGTCAATGGAGAGGTTGAAAAACTCTCGCTTCACTTTCAGAAAAAGCGGCTTATCTATCATGAGAATTTAAAAAAGCGCCGTCTTTTTGTTTACAATGCCTTAAAACAGGCCAAAGAGAAAAATCTTGTCGTTGACTCCATGAAAATCCGTCGAACAGCGATTGAGCGCTTTAGAACGGAGATTGATCACCGTCGTGCACAGAGTCGATTGGCGGGAAAGCGGCTTAAGAAAAAGCAGCAGTGGCGTAATCAGATTGTGCAGGTGCTCGGGCGCTTGCGCCGTTAATGGACTGTTAGAGCGTCTATATGGAAGGTTATTTTATTACAGCAACAGATACCCATGCAGGAAAAACAGTTGTCTCTGCCTGGTTAATCTCCCATCTTGGGGGAAACTATTGGAAGCCGATTCAATCGGGGTTGGAAGATCCTCCTGATGCAGATATTGTTCAATATTTAAGTGGATTTTCTGATGATCACTTTTTTCCTTCAACCTATACGTTTCAGGCGCCCATGTCCCCCCATGAGTCTGCACGGCGTGAGGGCGTCAAAATTGATTTGGATCGTTTTAATGTGCCTGAATCATCCCGTCCTCTGATTATTGAGGGCGCCGGTGGCCTGCTTGTGCCTCTGAATGAAGATGCGCTGATGATCGATCTGATCAAGAGATTTGCTTATCCAGTGATTCTGGTGGCACGTACAGGTTTGGGAACGATCAATCATACCCTGTTAAGTTTAGAGGCGTTACAAAAGCGAGAGATTGCCTTAGCGGGGGTGATCCTCTCTGGTCAACCCTATCCAAGCAACAGAGATGCAATTAAGAAGTATGGCCGCGTTAAAATTTTGGCAGAAATTCCTCAGATCACGCCATTGACCCCTGAAACATTAACAGCAACATCTGTATCAGAACAGCTATCTTATTGAAATAAAGCCTCTTATTTATACTGGAACAGCCTTTGCTTAAATATAGGGTAATTAAGGAGGCCTTGATGCCTTCTTTTAAAGATACCCATATTATCAAATCTGTAGATAGACGTTTAATTGAGCATTTATGCTTCTTAAAAGGAGTCAAGAAGATGGCTGAACCCGCTAAGGAAGAGACCCTAGAAGATGTTCAAGGCATTTCTGGAGAGATTTTGACGCAGTTTATCGAGCGTATCGAGCGTCTGGAAGAGGAGAAGGCAGAGATCTCTTCGGATATTCGGGAGGTCTACCAGGAGGCTAAGGGGACCGGTTTTGATCCTAAGATTATGCGGAACATTGTTCGTATCCGTAAGATGGATCAGAACGAGGTGGACGAGCAGGAGACGATGATTATCGTCTATAAGAAAGCTTTAGGGATGATGCACTAAATCTTTTTTTGGAAGCCGCCAGTAGACAAAAAGGGAGAGCTCTTTTTTTCAAGAAGAGGTCTCCTTTTTTTTCGGTTTAGGCTCCTTTTCATCTAGAGCATCCAACGCATCTTTTTCTTTGAGGTATTTAGTTTTTAAACGCTTCTTTTGTTGTGTTGCTGTTGGATAATTTTTCTGGGCGGTTTCAGGCTGAAGGAAGGCGGAAGCACGATGAATGGTTATGCCCTCTTTTTTAACTTTAGGAAACCATTTTTTTAATGCTTTGAGGGTTGGTGCGTAGGGGTGACCGATACCGATACCGATACCAAATTTTTTAGTCAGACGGGCAAGGCGGTTCAGTTGGGCGATGATCGCGGCTTCGGTCTGGACGTTATCAAGAAAGATATCGCGTTGGGTGAAAGGAACTTTATAGGTTTTTGCCAGCGCAGGACCGACGGTTTTAGGCGAGGTTCGGCTATCGAGAAAGTAGAGATTTCTCTTTTTTAAAACCTTCATTACCACCATCATGGGCCACCTTAAGCCCGTAAGGTAGGAGCCCATATGGTTATTAACGCCAACGGCTTCAGGAAAACGCTCCAGATTATCGTTGAGTGTCAGTCGAATGTGGTCTGCACTCATATTGGCCAGAATGGCTGAAGGCCCTGCATTGACTTCTGGTTTTTTTGGCTGCATGGGTTGATGAAGAATGATCTCTTTACCGGTTCTATGGCCAATATCCGCAATCTGGCGTGAGTATGGGCCATCGGGAAGAATCGCCAGAGTGACATCCTCTTTTAATTTGGCAATTCCGATGGAGACCGGTCCGTTATAGCCTAAATCATCAATGACAATTGCAATTCTTGGCCCATGTTTTTTCTGTTTGTTATGCGTCGGGGGGAGCGTTTTCTCTTTTTCTGGTGGATGATTATGCTCTTCAGGTAAGGGCTCTTCGTATATAAAGCTAGATTTACCTAGTTTTTTTAGTGTGTCTTTGGTTCTGTTTTCCCAGGTTTCATAGCGTTGTTCTGTCCTGGCTCTTAAAACCCCATCGGGATGAAGAGGCGAGGAGAAAGGGGTTAAACTTTGTTCTTTGGGGTCAGAAGGGGTTTTCTTCTCTTGGGCCATAGCGGGTATAGCCAATAGAAAAATGACAACAATGAGTACACCTTGAAGAAGGTGTACTCGATCTGTTTCTGGCATTTTTTTTAACATGAGGAGGCCCAGAGGTTTTTACTTCACCTGTTGTTGGAAGACCTGAAGACCTCGGAGGAGATCAAGAGCCCGTTCCAGTTGGTAATCATTTTTGGTGCGACCGGTAATTCTATCTGCATTCTCATCCTTTTTATCGTCCTCTTTCTTCTCTTCATCCTCTTTTTTGAGCAACTTTTCAATGGACTCTTTGCTGTTTTTCAGATGTCCTTTAAGGTCCGCTTCTGTGGTTTGCGAATCCTCTTTTTTAGGGCCAATCTCCAGATCTTCAACACGGATATCGGGTTCGATGCCTTTGGCTTGAATTGAGCGTCCATCGGGGGTGTAATATTGTGCTGTGGTGAGGCGGAGTCCTGAGCCATCCTCTAGAGGAATGATGGTCTGGACAGATCCTTTACCAAAAGAGCGTACGCCCATAATCACGCCGCGCTTATGATCCTGTAGGGCGCCTGAGACAATTTCAGAGGCTGAAGCGGAGCCTGAATTAATGAGTACCACAATGGGTGCGCCTTTGGAGAGATCACCGGGGTGGGCATCGAAGGCCATATCTTTTCCTGAGATCCGTCCTTTTGTATAGACAATGCGTCCTTTATCAAGGAAAGCATCTGCGATCTGTACGGCCTGATCGAGAAGGCCACCGGGATTGTTGCGCAGATCAAGCACCAACCCTTTCAATTTTTTACCGCTGGCTTTGCCATGGAGTTCTTTAACAGCTTTTTTCAGTAGGGGATAGGCCTGTTCATTAAACTGGATAATACGCACATAGCCGATATCACTTCTCTCCAGGCGAGATTTTACACTCTGGATTTTAATGACCGCGCGGGTGATTGTAAACTCCAGAGGTTCGGATTCGCCCTCGCGTACAACGGTAAGATGGATGGTGGTGCCGGGTTTACCGCGCATCTTTTTCACCGCCTCCATCAGGGTCATATCCTGGGTGCTCTCCTCCTCAATTTTAACAATCAGATCGCCTGCTTTCATCCCTTCCCGAAAGGCGGGGGTATCTTCGATCGGGGAGACCACCTTGATCGCACGGTTACCACGTGTAATCTCGATCCCTAAGCCGCCAAATTCGCCACGGGTATCCACCTTCATCTCTTTAAAGTTTTCAGGGGTAAGGAAAGAGGAGTGGGGATCTAAGGTGTTGAGCATTCCCTTGATGGCGCCATAGAGCAGATCTTTTTCATCCGCCTCTTCGACATAATTTTTCTTAATAAGTACAAGCGCATCGGAAAATACTTTCAATTTTTCATAGGTTACTTTGCTGACGGCAAGAACATTGCTGGTGGCAATCTGGAAGCCCACCAGTGTCAGCAACAGGGCAAAGCCCAACATATAGGCACGTTTTCCCCGTAACAAGCCTTTCATTATTTTTATCTCCTCGCGCTATCTGCGTGCAAGCCACCGTTTGGGACTGATTGCTTTTCCTCGATGGCGGATTTCAAAGTAGAGTCCGGGCACACCATCCAAGGTGCCACTATCTCCAGCCTCAGCGATTTTTTCTCGTTCCTGCACCCAATCCCCCTGGGAGACAAAAATTCTTTGATTATGAGCGTAGAGCGAGTAAATCTGTTTACCATGATTAAGGATGACTAAGAGTCCGTAGCCGCGAAACCGATCAGCATAGACTACCTGGCCTTTATAGATCGCCATGATTGGCGTAAATTTTTTAACGGGGTAGAATATCCCGGGCGGTCTGCTTCGCCCCTTACCCAGCACAGGCCGTCTTAGTTTTCCTCTTTTTTTACGTATATGTCCAAAAAAGGTTGCATGGTCTTTTGCAGGAGGGGCAATTTTCTCTTTTTTAATCGCCGTTTGCAACCGTTGGATAAATTTAAGCAGCCGTTTTTGAGCCACTTGAAGCTCTTGCACGGTTTTTTTGTGCAGCTTCTTCTCAACACGAACTCTCTTAAGGAGTTGTTTTCTCTCTTTTTTTCTTTTTTGTAATCTTTTTTCCTGCTGCTCTAATTTTTTTAGCAGGTTTCCCAGATCTAAGAGCAGATTTTTTTCTTGACTGGCTTCGCGGCGTACATTGGTCAGGGCGAGATGAAAACGACGAAAGTTTTCATTTCGTGCTTGAATCAGATGGCTGAAATAGAGCAGACTCTGGCGGAATCGGGTGGAGTTTTGTTGAGAGAAGATAACCTTCAGTATCCCTTGATCCCCAAGTGCATAAGCGAAGCGGATATAGGCGCCCAGCTTTTTTTTGCGATCTTTCAAATCTTCCTGGCGGATCGCGATTTCACGTTTAAGGGCGGGAAGGCGTGCTTCTGTTTTTTTGATGCGTAGGAGAAGCTCTTTTTTCTGTTTTCGGGCGATATTGACATTCTCTTCCAAGCGATCCAGTTGCGTGAGCAGAGATTGCTCCTGATTCTGGCTTGCTTCTAGGGCACGATTCTCTTTTTTAAGTTGTTCGATGATATTTTGTAATTTACTCTTCTGTTTGGCCATATCGTTGGCGCAAACCTCACCGATGGGCTGCATGAACAGCAGCGTCAGAAAAAGGTAGAATCTAAGCGAAGTGACAACCATCGTGATTATGATCCTGGCTATTATTTGAGTGTAACCAAGGATTTGCCGGTCATTTGTTGCGGCTTGGGAAGATCCATCAGTTGCAACAGTGTCGGTGCGACATCACAGAGGCTTCCCTCTTTGAGGGTGGCATCACGACCGAGGTAGATAAAGGGGACAGGGTTGAGGGTGTGGGCTGTATGGGGCTGGCCTGTGCTGGGCTCCATCATTTGATCTGCATTACCATGATCAGCGGTAATGAGCATCTCCCCACCGGCTTTCTCTACGGCAGTAAAGAGTCTACCCAGACATCGGTCCACGGTTTCAATCGCTTTGATCGCCGCATCCATGATGCCTGTATGGCCCACCATATCGGGATTTGCGAAGTTTACCGCGATAAAATCGAGATCACCTTCTGCGATTTTCTCAATAAGTGCATCGGTGAGTTCTTCAGCGGACATCTCTGGTTTAAGATCGTAAGTGGCCACTTTAGGCGAGGGAATCAACAGGCGCTCTTCCCCAGGAAAGATGGTCTCTTCACCGCCATTAAAAAAGTAGGTCACATGGGCATACTTTTCTGTTTCGGCTGCCCGGAGCTGTGTTAAGTTATTTTCAGAGAGGATCTTGCCAAAAATATTTTCAAGGGATTCTGGTGGGAAAGCGATGCGGACATCCTTTAGCGTATTATCGTAAGCGGTCATGCAGAGAAAGCTGGTGAGTTTTGGCTGTTTCTGGCGTTCAAAGCCATCGAAAATATCGTCGGTGAGGGCGTGGCAGATCTCCCGCATACGGTCCGCTCTAAAGTTGATCATCATCACCACATCGTGATCATTGATCAAAACAGGCGCTTTATCTGGTGCGTGAATCAGGGTGGGGAGAACAAATTCATCGTTCTCACCACGCGCATAAGCCTCTTCAACGGCCTGTCTGGCTGTTGGTGCATGCAGGCCAATCCCTTGAGTAAACGCATCATAGGCTTTCTGGACCCGGTTCCAGCGTTTGTCTCGATCCATGCCATAGTAGCGGCCACCAACAGAAACAATCTCTCCTTGACCAATTTTTTGCAGATTTTTTTCAAAATCTTTGATGTATTCCAGTGCGGAGCGGGGAGGGGTATCCCGTCCATCAAGGAAGGCGTGGATATAGATCTTTTCAGCCCCCATTTTGGCAGCAACTCGTATGGTTTCAACAATATGTTTTGTATGGGAGTGGATGCCGCCAGGGGAGAGCAGTGCCATGATATGAATGGCACGCTCTTTTTTCAGAGCATCGGTGATGGTATCGGTGATGGCTTGGTTTCTGGCAAAGTCGCCAGCATCGACCGCCTTATTAATTTTGGCATAATCTTGATAAACAACACGTCCTGCGCCTAGGTTCACATGTCCAACCTCAGAGTTTCCCATCTGTCCTTCAGGCAGTCCAACCGCTAAACCACTGGTTTTGAGTACAGTTTTAGGGTAGTGGTCCCACCAGCGATCAAAGTTGGGTGTCTTTGCATGATGAATGGCATTGGCATCAGGCGTTTCTCGCACACCCCAACCATCAAGGATGGTTAAAACCATGGGTTTGGGTCGTTTCATTGTTTATCCTTAATAAAAACAAAGTGATCTGTTTACAGGAAAGATTCTCTTCAACCATCACAGCCCTATTTTGCTTTAATCACGCTGTTTTATCTTTCCTCTGTATAGGACTATAGCACTATCTCCCTTATCTTCCAATGGGACGCTATTTTTGTCAAAAAAAAGTCATCATTTTATTTTCATTCTTGCTTCTTTTGAAAATTTTTCCTACCTTTTAGTTATCTCAAAAAGATGTTTTCAGGAGGAGTGCCGGAGCGGTCGAACGGGACGGTCTCGAAAACCGTTGTGGGCTTAAGCCCACCCAGGGTTCGAATCCCTGCTCCTCCGCCATCACTGTTTTTTTGCATATTCTTCAAGGGCTTAAGTAAAATCACTACCCTGTTTTGTTCCAAGAAAACCCAATAAATAAGTGGGTTGTAGCGTCCTGGATTTACTACCTCGAAGTTTGACTCTTGCTTGCTTGGGAGCAGATTATGCACAGAATGACGAAGTTCCTCATAGGCTTAGGCTTGTTTCTTACCTTGACACATGGTCCCAGTGTCTATGCTGAAGTCGTGCGTATTAGCGGTACAGGATCGGCACTGCCAACCATCGAAAAACTTGCCCGTCTTTTCAACACCCTTCATCCATCATTCGAGCAACGCTTCATCTATCCTGCCATGGGCTCAGGTGGCAGCCTCAAGGGATTGAAGAACGGTATTCTGGATTTAGCTCTGTCAGCCCGTCCTCTCAAAGACAAAGAACGGGGGTGGGGAGAACCAGCTATTTCCTATGCACGCACGCCCTTTGTCTTTGCCATCCACAAAGACCTTCCTTACACGAACATTTCATCTGAGCAATTGGTTGGAATCTATGGTCTAAAAACGCGCCAGTGGCCCGATGGTCGACGGCTCCGTTTGATCCTCCGTCCTCCCGGTGATTCAGACATCACACTGATTCGCTCCGTATCAAAGCAGGTGTCCACAGCTTTGGACAGCACCTTTAAGTCCGGAATTCTCGATTTTGCCATTACGGATCTGGACAGTGCAGATCGCATCGCCTCCGTTCCTGGAGGCTTCGGGACTATGACCTTGGCGTTGATTGCAGCCCAGAATCGCCCAATCAAGCCTCTTTCTTTCAATGGTATATCTCCATCAATCGAGGCGATGGAAACAGGCCATTATCCTTTTGAAAAAACATTCTATGTCATTGTGCGTAAAGGGGCAGGTCCTCAGGCCAAGGCGTTTGCCGCCTTTTTGAAGACGCAACAGGCGGCCACCATTCTTACCGAAAATGGCCATCTGCCACTGACTGGTGAGTAAAAATGGTTCTGAAACAGACTCATATTATCCGAGCTATCAACATGGTCGCCTATCTGTTAATGGCTATTGTGATCTTGGTACCGAGTCTATTGAACCTAATGATGGTTCGTGTCAACATGGCGGGCACCATGGCCGGAGAAGGACGGTTGGCCTCCATGCAGGTGGGCACCTTCCTCTCCAATAATCCCACCACCTGGCGATCAGATGTTTATCGGCTTGAGGCCCTTCTGGATCAAATGCGCGACAGTTCTCTCTCATTGTCCATTTATGATGATGTTGGTCTTCTGGTCGTAGAGAAAAATAAGCTTTTGCCATTCCCAACAATGACGCAGCGGGTACTTCTTTATGACTATGGAGAACCGGTAGGATTTTTGGAAATCCAGCGATCTTTTAGATCAGCGATGCTCTTTTCAGGCGTTCTGTTCTGTATAGGCGTGTTGTTTAGTCTGTTCGTACTGCTTCCGTTGAAAAAACACATCGTAACGATTCTAGACGAAGCCTGGGAAGGACATCAGAAGGCCCGTTTGAAAGCAGAAAGAGCCAATAGAGCGAAAAGCATGTTCCTTTCCTCCATGAGCCATGAGATTCGCACGCCGATGAACGTGATTCTCGGTATGGGAGAGCTGTTGCTGGAAAGCGAGGATGACCCAGAACGGCATCATTATCTTGAGGTGGCACATAGCGCCGGTAAAGGCCTGTTGGGACTGGTCAACGACATTCTGGATTTGTCTAAAATCGAATCCGGAGAGTTGGAATTGGCGTTAGCACCTTTCCAAATTCGCGAAATGGTCCACTGCGTAGCCAACATTTTTCTCCACCCAGCCCGGGAAAAAGGCATTAATCTGACCGTGGAGGTCGCTTCAACAGTGCCAGAATGGTCTTTGGGAGACGAGGCGCGTCTTCGTCAGGTTTTAATCAACCTGGTAGGCAATGCCCTAAAATTCACCGATACTGGACGCATCGGTATCAATGTGCGCGCTAAAGAGGAAGGCTTGTGCCGTTGGAGCGTCTCCGACACCGGCATCGGTATCCATGCCGATCACATGAAGAACATCTTCAACGCATTCTCCCAAGCTGATCCAAGCATGACACGACGTTTCGGTGGCACTGGCCTGGGATTGGCCATTTCTCAGCGTATTGTGAAAAAGATGGGAGGTGAAATCGGTGTGACCAGTGAGCCAGGACAAGGCAGTGTCTTCCATTTCCAGGCACCATTGCCCCCGACACAGGCCCCAGAGGTACAACCACAACCAGATACAAGGGGGCTAGCCACAGCATCCAGCGAAGGTTTGAGGGTACTGATCGCTGAGGATTCATTGGATAACGTGATCCTGCTCAAAGCTTACCTCAAAGAGAGCCCACACCAAGTTATCTACGTGGCTAATGGCCTTGAGGCGGTACAGGCTTTCCGTAAGGGTAGGTTTCATCTCGTGCTTATGGATGTGCAGATGCCGGAAATGGACGGCTACACCGCCACTCGGGAAATCCGCAACTTAGAACAGGATGAGAATCTCCCACCAACGCCTATCTTTGCTCTCTCTGCCCATGCCTTCAGTGAAGCCCATCAACACAGTCGGGATGCTGGATGCGATGGCCATTTGACTAAGCCAGTCAGAAAAAAGGAATTTCTAGCATTTTTAGACGATATTGCTTCAAAAATTGGGCAAGTAGATGGGTAGGTGTGTTCAAGTCATTCGACTCAGGCCCATTCCAACCCGCTCCTCCGTCATAAAAAACAATGAGTTAGATCTCATTGTTTTTTTGTTTCTGGATCGATTTGGTCTGAAGATGTGTTACCTACAGCCTTAAGCTTTCCCATCTTTGCCTGACGGACATATTTTCCCTTAGGATACATTTTAAGGTACTCGGCATAGGCTTCATCTGTGTCGGCTTTTTGAGTGGCTGACCAGAACAACGCCTCGATCTGGCTGTCGGCCTCTTTGCGATAATTTCCCTTGGGATAGTTCTCCAGATAATCCTCTAATGAATCTACGGTATTCAGCTTTTTTGATTTCAACCAGAAAATTTTCTCTATGGATTGATACGCGGCATGGCGGTGTTTTCCTTTAGGATAGCGATCCAGATAGAGAAGGTAAGCCGCTTTTGTGTTCTCTTTTTGGGCATAAGACCAGTAGCTTTTATGGAGCAGACGTTTTGCTTTAATTGTGTAACGCCCTTTAGGATATTTTTTAATATAATCCTCTAATGCGCGTGTATCCTCTCCCTCTTTTGCGCTCTGCCAAATTAGCGCTTCAATGTTTCTTTGAGCTTTTTTTATGTATTTTCCTTTGGGATAATGTTCCATATAAATTTTATAGTGAACCACATCTTTGAGTTCCAGTGCCTCTTTCCACTGCCGTACTTCAGCTCTCTGACGTGCTTTTTTTATCTGCTTTCCATCAGGAAACATATTGATGTACCTGCGATAGCCTTCAACACTGTTTTTCTTTTCAGCCTGATGCCAGATCAAGGCTTGCAATCTTTTTTTCGCTTCTTTTATGTGGGGGCTTTGCGGAAAGCTTTTAATAAACTGCTCTAATCGCTCTAAAGATTGATGGTTCTCCTCATTTTTTTTATCTAAGGTGTTGATCTTTCCCCAGGCGGACTTCTCCAGTGCTTTACGCGCCTCTTTTTGGTGAATACCATGAGGGTAGGCGGCAATGTAGGCATCATACTCACCGCTCTGAATCACGCGCTGCCAAAATCTTTCATCACTGATTCCTTCGGCTTTCTGGCTGAACTCTCCTTTGGGAAAAACATTCAGATAGTCGATAAAAGCGGAAAATTTGTTCTCCTTTTGAACACGCTTCCAGTAGATCTGCTCGGCCTCATCATAGTAACGCCCTTTGGGATAACGCCGCACATATTCACGTAAAAGATCACGCGAGCCCTCTTTTGAAGCTTCTTGCCAGACCATCTCCTCAATTAATGAATTGGCCTCTCTTTTATGGAGTCCCACAGGAAACTGTTTTTGATAACTTTTAAGCGATTTTAATTGCGATTGCGCTTTAGCCTGTTGCCAGGAGAGATGATCAATCGCCTTTTTAGTCTCGAAGATAAACCGCCCTTTTGGATAAGCGTTGAGATAATCCTGATAGGCTTTAATGGTATGTTTTCTCTGGCTTTCATCAAAAAAGGCGCGTTCACGCAAAATTTTTGCTTTTTGAACTGTTCTCTGGCTCTCCTTATCTTTATCTTTTTGATACTTTTTTATAAATTGATCAAAGGCATGGACACTGTTTTTTCTTTGTGCGTCCTCAAAATCAACGCTAACACATGCAAAGAGCAGAAATGAGAGCATAAAAACAGAAAAAAAGTTCTTTTTTTGTTGTAAAATCATCTCAATCCATTCCATCCCTCACGCTTTTTTTAATAGGAAGAGGGCTCAATGTAGAAAAAATTCAAAAGACTATTTTAATCTTATCGTCCTTATCAGAGAAGATCTAAAGTGAGGCTTAAATTCTCTAATCGCGTTGACAGACCGACTCTTGGATATGATCTGTTCTCGCAAACTCCTGAGCATCACACATCGCTTGATGGCAGCGCGTAAAAGCATTCACCCGATTCTTATTGCATATTTTTTTTCTAAAGTGATCATAGGTGAGGGAGGTGAGTTCATCTAAGATGGCATTGATCACCTCCTGGCGGGGAATGGAGGCTTGATAGCGATAATCCAACCCTTGATGTTCAGAGATTTTTGCTTCGGGAAAGTCGGTTTCGATATCCCCAGGCAGACGTGCTCTCACAAGCAGTCGATCCGGATGCTCTTTATCTGCCACAATGGATAAGAAACGTCCACCCTCAAGAAATACCCACATCGTTATTTTCTCTATGTTTTGTTTATAAAATGTTTTCAGAACGCCAGAGCAGTGTAGCAAAAAGCGTAAAAAGATTCAAAATGCCCGCCTACATCGTTTTAAAAATTGCTGAAATGTTTTTTTTTGAACAGCTAGCGCGTTCTGGCCAGGCGACAGCCAATGTCGAAGTCGTGAAAATCATTTGGAACGTCGTGGCGATAGGCGCAACGCTGGCCTGCGGCATCATCGAACCAGGAGCCACCACGTACTAAGCGGTTATTGCTGCTTGATGTATAGATGGGATTTTTGCGCTGGTGATGATGATAAGCATCTTTTGCGTAGAGATCTTCGACCCACTCCCAGACATTGCCATGCATATCATAAAGACCAAAGGCATTGGCTTGGAAAGAACCCACCGCTGTGGTCTCCTCCCGGAAAGAGCCCTTACCATCCTTATCGGGCCAGCTTCCATCGTAGTTTGCTTCGGTTTTGGCACAGAGACTCTCTCCAAAGAAGAAGGGGCTGTTACTGCCTGCACGACAGCTATATTCCCACTCGGCTTCGGTGGGTAACCTGAACCTGTTTTCACCATCGTGATTATTAAGTTTTTGAATAAATTCTTGTGTATCACTCCAGGAGATCTGCTCAACGGGATGGCGTGCGCCCTGGAAAAAGGAGGGATTCTTCCCCATGACCTTTTGCCATTCGGCTTGTGTTACCGGATATTTTCCTAGCCAGAAGCCATCCAATGCAACCTCATGGCGCGGCAACTCATCGCCGAACCAGTATTGATATATCTCTTGGCCCATTTTATCTATGAACTGCTCTTTTTCGGCTTCTGTCTGCCCCATCATAAAGCGACCGCCAGGAATCCAGATCAACTCCATCCCCGTGATTGGTTCAATCCGTTTTTTTTGAGATGGGGTTTTGGAGTCGTCTGAAAAAAAGGAGGCCATTTTGTTTCACGCTTTGTCAGCTTAACGCGTTGATTTGTTGTTGACGCTATTTTATCTGCATACGATAAACCGTACCAATCTTATAATTACCTTTTACAGCCGCAAGCGTTTTTTTCATCCAGTTCTATAGTTCACCACAGAAGAGCGTATCTCATCAGGGAATTTCTGTGCAAAGCTCCAGGTATAGGGCTCCTTAAGATAATCATCCAGACGAAAATCCTGATAATCTCCTTCACCAAAAACACCATCTCCCGCAGGAACCCGGCTGTTTTTATCTTTTTCATAAACAACGCTTTCTCTACCGTTTTCAACGACCTTTTTCTTTTTAAAGTTGGTATAGATATATTTTGTGTTTTTTAATGTCGCCTCATCCGGCTCCCAGCCTCGGGTTTGCACTGCATCAAAAACCGCACCGGTAAAATCGCAATCAATCAGCTTTTTCTCAGCCAGAGAGAGCGAGATTAAAAAAGCATCCCGAAAATCACATTTTTCAAGCACCTTTATTTCCCAGAAATAGACTGCTTCAAGGATTGCTCCTTTAAAATTGAGATTTTCTCCTTGAACCCTTTTGATAAAGGAGAGGTGCGATGCTTCAAAGATCACTTCATCATGAAATTTTGCTTGATTAAGAATAAGGCGATCTTTAAATACTGCTCTTCCAAAGTTGGCAATATTATTGAAAACGCTTGATATGAAATCGGCATGCCCGCTAAATTGGCTCCCACTTCACTTTCTGCGAAAAATAATCTTCATCAATCATCCTTGCTCATCTTATCTAGATAAGCCAGAGCTGCATCCATATTATCAAATGAGACACTTCCATCCTCATCCTCTGAAGCCTGCAAAATCTCCTCCTCCTCTTCAGGCGTGAAGCCATTCTCAGTTAAAACAGGCTCCAAAGAGACCTTCACCACCACATCGGGATGATATCCACCTCGCAATGCTTCGGGAAGATCACCAACACGGATTGTATTCTCAGTGGTCATGATATCCTCTCTATAAAATCGTTTTCCTCGACCATTATAATCTAAAAATAGAATTTAATCTCATTAAAATCAAAGGCGAGCGTCTAAAAAAAATGCCACTTCTTTTTGCAGTTGGATCATTATTCATTGACAAATAAAAAAATTTTATATAAAATTGTTCAGATTGGTAGTTTATATAGAAACAGACTTGATCTATGGCGGAAAAGAAGATGAATAAGGACATTCACAAAGAGGATAAGAGAACGCTTAAAGATTATTATAAAATCTTCGGCATGCCTAAAGATGCAATATCTTCTGATATACAACATGTTCCTGCTAACATACCCAATCAAGAGACACTTGCCGCCATGCGTGATGCAAAAAAAGGAGAAAATCTTACAGAGTGGCAAAGTAGCGATGACCTTTTTAAATCGATCGATTAATGCTTAAGAGAGAGAATCACCCCACAAAGGAACAGAGCACCAATAATCTTGATAGCGAGTATTTAGCTCATGCTGCGATTGCAGACAACCAAAAGATTTGATCGCGATCTTAAACTTGCAAAAAAACGCGGTAAACGTCTAGATAAACTCAAAACAGTAATTGATATTCTACGAACAGGGCAGTCTCTTGATAAAAAGTATAGAGCCCATAAACTCACAGGGAACTGGGCTGGTTACATGGAGTGTCATATTGAATCGGACTGGCTCTTAATCTGGCTTGATGAAAAAAAGGGGGTTCTTGTTCTAACACGCCTTGGTAGCCATTCTGATCTTTTTCGTTAAAAAATTACAATTAAAGCTTATTACCCATAGCAAAAGCATCCAGCAATGCCAAAAGATCTTTTTTCCTTATTGGTTTGGTCAGATGGCCATCACAACCCGCTTGAAGACTTCGCTCTTTATCCTCAGGACGGGCATGGGCGGTTAAGGCGAAGATCGGTAGTGGATTATGATCACCATCGTTCTCCCACGCTCTAATCTCTTTGGTGGCGGTATAACCATCCATCACAGGCATCTGAATATCCATGAGGATAAGATCGAAGTTATTCTTCTCCTCTGTGATGAGATCAACCCCCTCCTGACCATTGGAGACCACCGTTAAATGATGCGATGTTCTCTTAAGAAAAGCGCGCATCAGCATCTGATTATCCTCAGAGTCCTCCACCAGAAGAATCTGTAATGCTTTAGAAGAAGCAATCTCAGGCGTTTTAACCGTGATGGTTTCATTGGATTTTAGAGGTTCTTTCTGCGGAAGGGTTAAGGAGAAGATACTGCCCTCTTTAACCGTGCTCTCTACAGCAATCTCTCCTTCAAGTCGGTCCATAATCTTTTTAGCAATCGCTAAACCCAAGCCAGAACCGCCATAATTGCGGGTCATGGTGGTGTCAACCTGAAAAAAAGGTGAGAAGATCTCCTGACATTTTTTAGCATCAATGCCAATCCCTGTATCGGATACCGTGATATGCAATCGCTCTTTAGACCACACCCGAACATGTACTGAACCCGCTTCGGTAAACTTGATTGCATTGCTCAAAAGATTGATTAAAACCTGCTTTAAGCGAGAGGTATCAGAAACCCAGTGCTGAGGAAGATCTTTATCCATCTCCAGTTGAAATATTAACCCTTTCTCTTTGGCCTGGGGTTCTAGCATCCGCATGATATCTTCGAAGAAGGGATGAAGAAGAAACGGCTTAAGATGAATCTCTAACTGATCGGCCTCAATGCGTGAGAGGTCCAAGACATTATTGATTAGATCAAAGAGCGTATGTCCTGCCCGCATCAAGCGGTTAAGATGATCCTGCTGCTCTCTATTCAGTGGGGTCTCAAAGAGCAGATCCGCCATGCCAATGACAATATTCATTGGTGTACGGATCTCATGGCTCATTACCGCAAGAAATTCATCCTTCGCCTGACTCGCTGCCTGCGCCGCCGACATTGCCTTCTCTAAAGCCTGGGTTCTCTGAGCGATCTTCTCCTCTAAAAGCTCATTCTGCCGTGAAAGACGGTGGCGCATCTCATAGAGGCTTAAGTGGGTTCTTACTCTGGCTAACACCTCTTCAGGGTAGAAAGGTTTACAGATATAATCCACGCCTCCCACCCGAAACGCCTTCACCTTATCCAGGGTATCATCCTTAGCGCTGATAAAGACCACCGGAAGATTTGTATAAAGCGGATTCTCTTTGATCTGAGTGCAGACCTCATAGCCATTCATCTTAGGCATCATGATATCCAATAATACCAGATCTGCTGGACGCTCTTTTAAACTACGTAGCGCCAGAGTGCCATTCACCGCTGGACGAACGCGAAATCCCTCTCGCCTTAAGATATTAACCAATAGATTAAGGTTGGCCGCATTATCATCGACCACCAGAATATCCGCATTCATATGGGGTGGTTGGGATAGGTTTTTCTCACTCATTGTGATTCTAACCATTCAAGCAGTTTATCAAATTGAAACGCTTTAATCTGTTGCTTCAACTGTTCTGCCAGGGCTTGATCATGGGTCGCAATTTTTTCAGTGGCTTGTAAAGCCCGATCCATATCCAGCTCAAGGGTTGCAGAGAGTAGCGTCTCTCGTTCTTCGGGGGGTAAAATCTCTGGCGATCTGGAGAAAAGATCAATGCTTATTGGGGTGGCTGTGGCTTTGGCTTCTTCGGCATAGATGAATTCTATCTCTAAAAGCTCTTCGAGTAACGTAAAAATCTCATGTAATGCATAAGGTTTGGGCATCATCGCCTGACAGCCGCTTGAGAGAATATGGTGTTGATCTTCTCGAAAGGCACTCGCGGTAAGCGCAACAATCACCACCTTATCTCCCCCTTCTAAGGTACGGATTTTCTTTGTCGCCTCTAAACCATTCATCACCGGCATGCGTAGATCCATCCAGATTAAGTCAGGCTTTAAGCTTTGGAACTTCTCTATGGCCTCTAAACCTTGAGATGCGGTCTCTATCTGAAATCCTACAGTCTCCAGTTGCCGGGTGAGCAAAAGGCGATTATCTGCATTATCATCGACCACTAAAAAACGGTACTGGGGCTGGCCTGGCTTAAGCGCGATGACAATCGGTTTTTCCATCGATTCAGAGGTCGTCATATTTTGACTGAGGTTGAGTGGGAGATCAAAGAAGAAGCAACTGCCTTGATTTTTTTCGCTCTTCACCTGAATCCTGCCACCCAACAGAGCGACAAACTGCCTTGTGATCGATAATCCCAAACCCGTGCCCTGATTTTTATTGGAACTCCCACCCACCTGATAGAAGGGTTCAAAAATCTTTTTTTGATCTTCTACAGTGATTCCAGGACCGCTATCTTGCACCTCAAAACGACAATAGAAGGGAGCGGAGAGATCCTCTTCTGGGGGAGAGGAGACGTTTTGAACCCGTAGAATAACTTCGCCCTCTTCGGTATATTTGATCGCATTGCCTAAAAGATTGATTAAAATCTGCCTTAGTTTACGGTCATCAAGCTCCACAAAACGGGGTAGTTTTTCATGCCACTGCAATGAGAAGTATAATCCCTTCTCTTCTGCACGCCCTAAAACCATCTCTTTCACATCGTTCAACAACTGGTGCAGATCACAGCTTCCCTTATCCAACTCCATCCTTCCCGCTTCAATCTTAGACATATCCAGAACATCGTTGATCAACGATAATAGATGATTGCCACTGCGAAGAATTACGCCAAGATTCTCTTTCTGTCTCTGTGTAACCTCTAAATCTTGGGTCATCAGTTGGGCAAAACCAAGTACGGCGTTGAGCGGTGTTCTCAATTCATGGCTCATATTGGCTAAGAATACCGTTTTCGCCCGATTCGCGCCCTCCGCCCGATCTCTCGCCTCCTCTAAAGCTAGATTAGCGTGTTGCAGATCCTGGGTCCGCTCTTTAACGCGCGCCTCAAGTTCCAGATTCAGACGTTTTACCCGTGCTTCCGCCTCCTTACGTGAGGTGATATCATTTAGGGTAATTAAGATGCGGGAAAAATCATGCTGGTGGGCTTGGGGGATGCTCCAGTGCAGTGCAATATGACGCCTTAAACCGGTTTTAGTGATGGCAGAAGCATCACAGTAGTGCTGACTGGATTGTCTCCATAAGGCATCTAAGATCTGCCTGAATGCCTCTTCAGAGAAACGCTTAAAAAACACACCGCCCTGGGATAAAAATGCTTTTTTATCCTCAATTGCGATAAGTGAACAGGTGGCTTGATTGACATCACGTACAATCATTGTTTTGGCCATCATCTCTGAAAAATGTTCATTCTCTTGTAGATAAGCAGGGAGGTCTGTCACGCCTTGTGCCTTCAATTCAGAGAGATGTTTATAGACATCAGAGGCGTTGATCTCCCACACAGAGATGGGCAGATTTTCAAAGAGGCTGCGAAACCGCTCTGCATTCTTCCAACTGCTTTGAAAGGCTTCGGTTACCTGATGAAACCAATCTTTCCATAAAGGGGGAATCTCTGTTTCCGTGGGCGTAAGCGGCCGTTTGGCCTGTTGATCGATATGGGCAATCAGTTGGAATGCGGGTTGGATATAGTGGCTTCTAAAAATACGATAGGCAAAGAGCAGGAGAAGGAGAATACCTACAATCCAGCTCAACCCCATAATGAGCTGCGCACGGATGCTATGGATTAACGCACCTTCAGGAACCACATAGAGCAGATGCCAGGGGGCGACTTTAAACGGAATGGAGAAAATTGCATAATCATGTTTTTTGATGACACTTGCTTTCTTAGGTGAAAGCTGCGAAAAATCCAATAATTGCAGTTTCTCAGGAAGTTTATCTTTGAGATTATCGATTGTAAAACTTTGATCAAAAGGTTTATCAAAGGGGCCTAGAATCTCTCTTTTCTCATTAACCAGATAGAACCTTCCTTGTGCATAGGGAGAGGTGTGCAGAGAACGGCTTAAACTTCGCAGACCAAGATCGCCGGCGGCGATACCAAAAAACGTCTCTTTTACATAGATTGGAATGGTATAACTGATAAAAAGATCTGCACCCGCTAAGTCAACGTAGATATCGCTCCACACCGGTTTGCGTTCTGGGTTATTCTCAGGCAATGCCTGCTTCCAGAAAGAGGCGCTATAAGCGGCATCAGAGAATCCGGTGATGTCGCCGAAATTCTTTGTGACCTCCTCATAGGTGATGGGGGGATAGATGGAGGCGTAGCGGAATGATGCGCCTTGAATATAGAGATAGGCCAGTTGAGGTGTGGTCTCTACGGCAACGCGGATAAATGGGAGCATCCAGAGCGCAGCATTGGCTTCTATTTTTAGTTTTTCAGGAAAGTTTTTATAAATACCCAAGCCATGAAAAAGGCCCGTTTTATGAGGATCTGGTGCAGCTTCACCAAACTCGGTGGAGAAGTGCTTATCTTTAACCTTCTGGCCAAGATAACGATGTAGGGGCGCGGGGGGCAGTTGATCTCTGCTTTCAAGCAGATCCTGGGATAAACGGTGAAATTCACGGATACGATCAATGATGCTGTTTAAGCTGGTTTCAATCTCGTTGGCGCGGCTATGCACCAGATCCATAACCAGATTGCTCTCCTCCTCAGACTCTTTAAGAACCTGCCAGGAGACCGCAATGATCGCCACGATGGCAATCAAGATGGAGGCGGTGATCAGGGTGAGGTGATAGCGCAGGAGGAGTTTTTGCTGAGGGGTGCTTGGTCGTGCAGAAAAAAGAGACATTTGTAATCACTCCCCCATGATTGGAATTGTTATGTCACACAACCGTTACTTTAAGTAAAATTAAGAGTCTATAGACTTTAACTATAGAACACGCCGCGCAACCTGACAACACTCTTACGAACATAATGACAAATTTAATCATTAAAAAAGCCCGCATTTAAAAACAGGCGGGCTTTTTTAGCGTTTTTTTTTTCAAAAATATCACGCCAAAGCGTTACCGACAGTCGGCGTAGAATGATTCAAACTCCTCTTCCCTGAAGATCGGTGTCACCTCTTTTTGCCAACGTGAATGGTAAGCCTCTAAGAGTCGATCTGCCGGACTCTGGCCGCTCTCAACGATATCAAAGAGCCAGTTTAAGTAGATCGATTCATCACATCCCCCAGGGCTACGTCTATTGCGACGCTGCAACCCCTCTTGAGCGATGCCTAAAACTTCACGCCCCAGATTGAGCATATTCTGCATGGAGCCTGGAATTTCTGTTTTAAGTCCATGCACTGGTATCTGTTGATTAATCTGTTCGTGCACTTCAGAGTTCCACCCTTTAACCAGATCCCAGCAGGCGAGTAAGGCTTCACTATCGTAGAGCACGCCCATCCAGAATGCCGGAAGGGCGCAGAGGGTAGCGGAGTTACCTGCATCTGCACCGCGCATCTCTAGGTAGCGTTTTAAGCGCACATCAGGAAAGAGGGTGGAGAGGTGGGTCTCCCAGTCGGTCATGGTGGCCTGTTCATTGGGATAATCCTCAAGGCCTTTCTCTAAGAAGCGGCGGAAGGTGGCGCCTTTCACATCGAGATAGTTGCCATCTCGATAGAGAAAAAACATCGGTACATCTAAGGCGTAATCCACATAGCGCTCAAAACCAAATCCTGGCTCAAAGACAAAAGGGAGCCCGCCACAGCGGTCAGGGTCTGTGTAGCGCCAGATCTCTGCGCGAAAAGATTGAAATCCATTCGGCTTGCCGTTTAAAAAAGGCGAATTGGCAAAGAGTGCGGTCACCAGAGGTTGCAGCGCCAGAGAGAGTCTGAATTTAGCCACCATATCGGCTTCAGAGGAGAAATCCAGGTTCGCCTGTACCGTTGCTGTACGCGTCATCATATCGAGGCTATATTTACCCCTTAAAGGGAGGTAGGAGCGCATCAGACGATAACGGCCTTTGGGCATCCAGGGAATCTTCTCAAACGCCCACAAAGGCTGCGTACCAACCCCTAAAAAGGCCATATCCATATCCCGGCACACCTTGGCCAGTTGATCCAGATGCTCATTGATCTCTTTTTCGGTCTGGTGTACATCCTCTAAGGGGGCACCGGAGAGTTCCAACTGTCCACCAGGCTCCAGTGTGATGGCGGCATCGGCTTTCTGAAGCCCTATTGGCGTCTCTTTTTCATAGATGATCTGCCAGTTAAATCGATCTGCCATCTCCAGAAGCAGCGCATGGATTCCCTGCGCTCCCTCATAGGGGATGGGCGAAAGATCGGAGCGTCTGAAGCCAAATTTTTCATGCTCTGTTCCAACACGCCAGGAAGTTTTTGGTTTACACCCCGCTTCCAGATAGGCGGCCAGCGCTTGTGGGCTGGAGATGGCCTCGATATCGGCATTGGATGCATTCATTGATTATCCTTCCTGTTTTGTGCATGTTTGCATGATGATTTATTAAGATCGGCATTGATCTTGATCGCACCCAGTCTAAGTGCGATGCCATGATATATTATAAATGATATATTATAAATGATTCAGCGTTTAGTTTGCATCGAAAGTGCGTTTCGATGCAACGCGCTAAAATTATGCCATCGATTTAAAAAAACAGAAAATCATCCTATTTTTCCTATCGGGGTGGCTTTTTATATTTTACCCTTTTAATCAATCCGCTTAAATCAAGGTCACCCTTTTATAGGTCGCTTGTTATCCTCCGGCAAAAGCACCAAAATCAAAAGAACGTTAAGACGTACCTCTCTACTCTGTTTAATCTGTGGGCTTTTTATCCAAACCAGGATTGATTCTATGAGAAAATTTTATCAACGCTACCGTGGAATAAAAGCCTTCTTCTACCGCATTCTAGAAGATCCCGACAGCAATGCTTATGTCAATCTGGTGATGATGGCGATTATTATCGCTTCAATCATGGTGATGATCTTAGAAGCGGAACCAAAAAATGAAATATCGGCAGAGACAGGAGAACTCCTTGGAAACCTGGATCTCTCTTTTAGTCTAATTTTTCTGGTTGAATATGTCCTGCGTTGGTGGGTCTGCTCAAATTTTACGGAAGATTTTAAACAGGCGATCAAAGATTATCGCCGTGGTCATCTCAGGCACTCCCGTGTACGTGTGACATTTTTCGGTATTCGTGCCGCATTTATGGGAAAAATACGCTGGATGATCAAACCGATGTCCATCATTGATCTGCTCGCCATTCTACCGGCCTTCCGTTTCTTCAGGCTCTTCAGGGTGGTGCAGGTGGTGCGTATTTTAAAGCTTTTCCGCTATTCGCGCAGGCTCTCCTTTTTTACCAGCATCGCCAAAGAGCGTTCCTATGAGTTGATGTCTCTTTTTATCATGGGCATCGTGATCTGGGGCATGGTTGCTGTCGCTTTTTATGTGGCTGAGCGCGGTGTCAATCCAAAGATCACCACCATCTGGGAGGCGATCTACTGGTCGATCATCACCATTACAACCGTGGGCTATGGCGATATTACACCGGATACCTCCTTAGGGCGTGTTATCGCGGTATTTGGTACCCTTATCGGCATGTGGATTGCCGTCTTTATGACCTCCATTATTGTCTCAGCACTCACGGAGCGTATCATGCATTTACGGGAGCATCGTATGGAACGTCAGATTGATCGTTTAAAAGATCATCTCATTGTCTGTGGCTTGGATACCCTGGGACGGGCGGTATGCCGCGCCCTGGTTGATGAGCGACGGGACTTTGTGGTCATTGATCATAATCAGGAGCGGGTGGATACCGCTCAGGAAGAGGGGTGGATTGCCATCTGTGGTGATGTCACCGAAGAGAACACCTGGGATATGGTGGGACTCTCCAGAGCCGCTGGAGTCATCAGTGCGATTGTCGATGAATCCACTAATGTCTATATTATTCTGATTGTCAAAGAGTTGCAGCCAAACTGTTTTACAGTGGCCTGTGGCGGCACCAGACTCGCAAAAAAACGCTTAAAAAGGGTGGGCGCGGATCGGGTAATCACGCCATTTCATATCGGTGGACGACAGCTGGCTCAGACCGCGCTGCGCCCCACCGCCATTCAGCTCTTTGATCTTGCGCTACAGCGTAGCCATATGGAGTTGGAGATGGAGGAACTCTTTATTCCCACAGACTCCCGCTTTGATAGCATCCGCTTGCAGGATTCAGAAATCCGCCGCGAGTTTGATGTGATTATTGTGGGCATTGTTCCAGCGGATGGTGGAACAATCCAGTTTAATCCGGGTGCCAACGCGCTGCTGAAAAACCGTGACACCCTGATATGCCTTGGTCACCGTCTGGATCTGAAGCGTCTTCGAGAGGCACTGGAAGATCGAAAAGTGATCCGGCGGAGTGGGAAAAAAGCTTAGTTGCGGATCACCGTACCAATGCCTTGATCTGTAAAGATCTCCAGAAGCAGCGCATGCTCCACACGGCCATCAATAATATGGGCGGCTGGAATATTATTTTCACAGGCGCGTTTACAGGTTTCCACCTTAGGAATCATGCCGCCAGAGATAATACCACTCTTAATTAGATTATCCACTCTATCAAGAGAGAGACGGCTGATCAATTCGCCTTCAGTATCTATCACCCCCTCAACATCAGTAAGAAGAACCAGCTTTTCAGCATTCATCGCAGTGGCGATCTCTCCGGCCACCAGATCGGCATTGATATTAAAGGTCTCCCCTTGACGTCCCACACCCACAGGAGCCACCACCGGGATGATATCGGACTGTTTAAACAGTTCCAACAGTCCTGTATCAATGCGTTGGACCTCACCAACCCAGCCCAGATCAATAATCTCTGGAACCTCCAGTGCGCTCTTACGGCGGACATGGGTGAGCTTTCGACTGAGAATGGTGGGGCCATCCTTACCGGAGAGTCCGGCGGCACGACCGCCGTTCTGATTAATCAGATTGACAATATCCTTATTGACTTTGCCAGCCAGAACCATTTCGACCACATTGACCGTCTCCTGGTCGGTTACCCTGAGACCATCGATAAAATGAGGCTTTAAGCCCATTTTTTTCATGGTTTCACCAATTTGGGGCCCACCACCATGAACCACAATCGGATTGATTCCCACCTGACGCATTAAAATCACATCTTGGGCGAAAAGGGTTTTTAACTGGTCATCCACCATCGCATGGCCACCATATTTGATCACAAATGTTGCGCCCTCAAAGTTGCGCATATAAGGCAGCGCCTCAATGAGTGTCCGTGCTTTGGCCACACGCTTTTTCAACTCCATACCTGTTACTCCTACTTATTTTATTAATTTAAAAAAACATCTTGGATTATGGCACAACTCTCTCAAAAATGCCTACGGGATATTTTTTCACAACAAAAGCAGATTTTAAACCCCCTTATGTTGATCATCATTGCCGATGTCACAAGTTTTGTCTATTATTAGAGGGCGATGATAAAAGAACCTTTAAAAAAAATCGCAATCCCTTTAGCTTTCAAGTTCCTTTTTTAAAAGGCTATCATGGTCACCTACATAACACCTCTTTTTCTTCTTATTGCGCTACTCTCCTGGTCGCCCTCAACGCTCCATGCCGCTGATGAATATCTCTATATCTCCGATAAATGTACCGTAACCATGCGCCGTGGAGAAAACACCTCCTACCGTGTACTCAAAATGCTGAAAACGGGAACCAGACTGAAGCTTATCCGTAGAGGTAAAAATGGCTGGGATCGGGTGCGTACCGATGCAGGGGTTGAGGGTTGGGTTCTTAAACGCTTCTTAGATTCAGAGCAGCCTGCACGTCTGCGCTTTAAAAGTGCTTTAGAGGTTCGCAAAAAAACCGAAGAGGAGCGCAATGAACTGCGCCATGAGATCTCTAACCTTCGCAGTAAACTCGATAGTCAGAAATCACTGCAAGCCAAATTTGAGAAGGGGATACGCGCTTCTCGTGATGCCGTAAGATTGCAGGAGGAGAACCAGGAACTCAAAGATCGCGTTAAAGAACTCCGCTTGGATCTGGATCGCATCAAAGATGAAAAACGTGTACTCGATAAACAGAACACCACAGAGATCCTCATTGCTGGTGCCACCATTCTCTTTATAGGTTTGATCTTAGGAATCATTCTTTCACGCCGAAAACGTCGCAGCGTCGATGGTTTCCAGTTCTAAAGTGGTCGTGGAAATGTTTGCCTTCTTTTGAGAAAAAAGAGCCCCTTAACGCTTTTAAAAGCCTCTCCTTGTGAGAGGCTTTTTTTATGAAACAGAAAAAAAGCTAAAGCTTTATCCTTTTGTTTTTATTTGGTTAATGAGGGATATTTTAAAAAACAGAGCATAAAAGTAAGCGCATGGCATAGCCGCTGCATTATTAAGCTGCATAACAGAACGAAACAAAACAATGAGATCGCAATGTTATCTGCGTCTCAGTAATAAATATATGCGGTGGTGAGAGATGTCTATTTCAAGCCTTTTTAATACTTCTAAGCTGGGCATTTTCAGCAGCCAAAGTGCGCTGAAAGTGGTTTCTCATAACATCGCTAATGTTAATACGCCAGGTTTTTCACGTCAGAATGCCGTACTCACCACCAGCACACCCAATGCACAGCGCATCGGCCAATCTGTGGGAGAGTCCGCCGGCGATGGTGTGATGGTCTCTGGGATCAATCAGGTGGTCGATAACTTAGTTGAGCGTCGCTTGATGCTGGGAGAGCAGGAACTTGGTCGTCTGGAGGCCCGTGACCGTTTTATGGTGATGGTTGAAGAGGCTTTCAACGATATGGATGGCGATGGTTTTGCTACCCGTCTGGAAGACTTTTTTGCCGCAACCGATGGCGCGGCGGATAACCCCACCAATCCTGTTATCAGAGAAGAGGTGGTGGCTAATGGACGCAGTTTTGCTGACTTTGTCAGTAAGATGCATAAATCTTTGAGTGAGATCGCCCTTCCTATCGATCAAGAGGTGACCAAAACCCTCGAAGATATTAATCAGCTACTGGTTAATATTAAAGATGTGAACGACCTGATTGTTCAACGCGGTGCTGGTCCCGATCAAGCACTGGACTTAAGAGATCAACGCAAGAACATGACCAATGAGTTGAGCAAGTTGGTCGATATTGAGGTGCTCACCACCGAGGATGGTAATGGCGTAAGAATTATGACCCAGGATGGGCAGCCTCTACTGGATGCCGAATTTGTCGGCAGTTTCAGCCGTTCGGATATCAATCCAGAGCATGGTTTCCAGGGTATTCAGATTAATGAGCGCAACAACGACTATACTGCCAATCTGAAAGGGGGCGTGCTCAAAGGCTTGATTGAGGTGCGGGATGAGATTCTTCATGGAAGCAATGGATTTTTGCAACAACTGGATGATGTGGTCAGTGAAATCCGTTTCCGGGTGAATCATGAGCATAGTCAGTCGGTCAACGACACCCTCTATAGCCAACAGATCGGTGTATTCACTTTAGGCAGTGATCTGAGTAGTGCATCAATCTCTGCTCTAGCAGATGGTGGGGGTGTACCGGTTTCGAGCGGCGGTGCGGTGGATAGTACGGTCACGGTCAGCGCAATGGATCAGACCCATAATCTCTATCCCAGTGCAGGTACAACCATCAATATGACCTATGATGCCGCCAGCGGGCAGTTTAATGTCACTGAGAATGGCACAGCGGCCAGTTACTCTCCTGTTTCGGCATCATTTCCTGGAGCAGCCAATCTATGGTGGACTCAGGTCTCTTTTACCAATACTCCCAACGATGGGGATAGCTATACCTTTGATGTACCGGCATTCGATGCCCCGCCCGATCTTGATCGGGTGGCGGCAGGAAGCATCACCTTTGCCCATGGCGCCGATACCGACACGCTCTCTGCATTCTCTGTGGCGATTGATCCCACCACCATGACGGTTAACGATGTGGTGAGTGCGATCAACAATGCCACCGATAATAATGGCGCGATAACCGCCTCGATCAACGCCAGTAACAAGATGGTTCTGCAATCTTCTACCGGCAATGTTTATGGTGTCGTCGATGATAGCAGTGGGGTGTTGGCCGCATTTGGGGTTGGTGCATTCTTTGCTGGACAAGATGTTCAGAACCTCAGTGTGAATGAGGAGTTAATTGCCGACTCCGGCCTGCTGGGAACCGGACAGATTGATAACACCAGCGGTACGCCTGTTTATTATGATGCCAGCAACCAGGGCATTATTAACTTAAGTGATCTTCGCTCATTAGAGTTTGCTTTAAATAACCAGACGGCAAGTTTTGCCGCCCATTATGCCACCGCAGTAGGCACTTTAGGTTCTCAAAAGCAGCTTAACGATGAAGCACTGACCGCTCAAGAGGCGGCACAGAACTTTATGTCCGATCTTCGGGAGTCCATTTCCGGTGTTTCACTGGAGGAGGAAATGACCGATATGATGAAGTTTCAACGGGCTTTCCAGGCTTCCAGTAAGATGATCACCGTTGCGGATCAACTCATGGAGACATTAATTTCCATGGTTTAGGTGAAGTTTGGAATAGATATTGTATTATAGAATACTGTTAACAAGAGTATAGGCATGAACATAAGGACAATTGTTAACGGACACCAGGTAGGAACATAGGGGATAAACCCATGCGTGTGACACAAACCATGCTCTTTCGCAACGGTGTGGATGCGATGCAGAGCAAAATGCGAGACGTGAAACAGGTTCAGGAAGAGAGTTTAACCGGTAAAAAGACCAACCGGCCCTCCGATGCCCCCTCGGGTGCGTTTCGGGATATCGTCTTCTCCTCCAACCTATCCAAAGTAAAAAGTCTGGTCGATACCACAGGATTGGCTTCACGTCGTTTGTCCACCGCAGAGACCCATATTGATGTGATCCACAACAAAATGTTGGATGCTCAGGATCTGGTGATGAAACTGGGTAACAGTATTGTGGATGGTTCTCCTGAGGTGTTGACCGCGGCCTCTCAAGAGGCGTTGGCGCTCTATCAGGATGTTTTCCAGAATATTAATGCGGATATGGATGGTGTACCACTCTTCTCTGGGGGAACGCAAAGACTCCCCTTTGATGAGAGTAATCCGCAGATCTCAAATATACGCAAGCGTGCTTTAGGCACTCAATATGATATTGATTTTGCCTCTCAAACCAATTTAACCGTCAGCACGCTTGATGCGACGGGCGCCGGCTATCCCGGCGTCCCGGCCAGCGTTCGCATGAGTTATGATGCCACAAACAGCAACTATACACTTAATGTTAATGGGATTGATCAAGGGACGGTTACCGCAACAAATGGAGAGATTGATCTGGGGTGGGCAAAGATCACAGAGAGTAGTGTTCCCACAGATCAGGATGCCTTCTACTTTGAGGTGATTCCAAAGTATCAGGGGGGGGATAAGGATCGCGATATTAAAATATCCGATGACCGTACCCTGCAAGGCAACATTACCGGTGAACAGTTGATTGAAGGAAAGGAGCCCTTAGGACGCAATACCAACCTTTTTGAGAGTCTTTCAGGACTTAGAGGTGCTCTGCTGCGCAACGACAGCATGGAGGTGAATAAACGTCTTGGAGATATACGGGAAGGTTGGGCACAAGCTTCCGATCTACAATCGATTACAGGAATACGTAATGTTTTGGTAGATTCCATGAATAACACCCTCTCCCTAGAGGGGGATCATCTGGAGGAGACCAAAGCGACAAACGTTGAAGTGGATCTTTATGAGGTTTTAAGTGAGTTGACCCAGACACAGCAATCTTTGCAGGTGATGACCACTGTGGAACGGCAACTCTTTAATACTTCGTTACTCGATTTTATCCAATAAGAACTTAAATCAATACATAAACGCGATACGCGATGATCAAAAAGTGAGGTGAGCTATGGAAATTCATGGAACCCGTTTTGGTTCATTGGAGTTTGATGAGCGTGATATCATTCATATCAACGATGGTCTGTTGGGATTCCCGCTCAGTAAAAAGTTTATCATGTTCCCCTATGCGGATGATTCAGCCTTTTTCTGGTTGCAATCCGCCAATGAGGCGGACATCGCCTTTATTGTGGTGAATCCTTTTGACTTCTTCTCTGATCTGGAGTTTACCATCAGTGATGAGGATGCGGCCGCCTTGGCGATTGAAGAGAAAGAGGATCTGGAGATCTTCACGCTGGTGACCATCCCTGATGGACATCCGGAGGATATGCGCACCAATATGGCGGGCCCTGTGATTGTGAATGTCTCTAACCGTCAGGGGCGTCAGGTGCTCATGAAGGAATATTCACCCCGTCAACCGCTGATTCCAGGAGAGCTTAAAGGCACCTTTCGGGAGCAGTTAGAGGCCAAGCAGGCGGCCAATATGATGATGAATATGAGAAAAGCAGGTTGATCTCTTTGCGCTGTTTTAACCGCTGTGGCGGCAAGCATAAGAGAAAAACAATACGGCGTTTCGGTTTCCCGAAACGCCGTATTTTTGTTTTAGGGTTTTAAGAAGAGGAGATTTTGTGCTCTTGAATAATTTTTGCCAGAACTTCGCCGCCTTGGCGCGTCAGTTGGTGGCACTTTTGATGATTGAGGTTGGCAACCCGTCCGAATTTATCCAGTAGATCGCGGCAACTGTGGGCGCCGGCTTCCTCAGAGAGGGTTTTGAAAAATTGTGCAGAGAGATCCCGACCGCGTTGATCTTTTTTATCTGGTGTGGTTCTGCCGGCCAGATAGCCCAAAGCGATGGCGCCGCCAGTAAAAACACCGCAGGTGGACTCTCTTGTGCCCATGCCACCACAAAGTCCGCTGGTGACCCGAACCAGATTTTGATCGAACGCCTTCTCTTCGGGCAGGGCATCCATCGTGCCTAAAAAGAGCGCCTCAGAGCAGCAGTATCCCTCTTTTAAGCGTTTCGCTATGGCCAGATCGATCTCTTTGGCTAAGGGCGTGCTTTGGGTGGGTTCTCTTTTTTCTACTCTCTTCTTCTTGAAAAACATACTGGAATACTCTGTGATTTAAGGGGACCGATCTTAAGAGAGTAGCGGCTTGTAGTTTGGGATGCAATAGATAAATAAAGGTGAGGCTTTTATAGAATGTCTAGGATAGATCTGTATCATCTTAATCAAGGGGAGGGGAGATGTACCTGTTTTTAGCCCTTCTCTGAATTCGTTCAAAGAGTTCCTGGAAGTCTTCCGGCTGCTTATCTAATGGGTGTTTGAGGAGATTCCTGATCACTTCATAGTATCGTTGCTCTCCCTGGAGAAAACTACCTGATCGGTCAACTACTCTGAAGGCTTGATTGATGATTGTGTTTAGAATGGGCTTGCCGCTGACGCGATTGAACCATGCTCCTTTATCAAACCTTAATGTGGACTCTCCACCGGTAAAATCTTTAAGATAATCATCAAATTTTTTACTGATGATCTCTTCTGTGAGCATGGGTGGAATATTCTCTCTGCGTCTCTTGATCGCAGGATTATTGAGCAGATAGGCTTTTGCCGTGTTGGCATTGGAGAATTCTGTTCTATTTTCTGTATAGATCGTTATCCAGTTACATTTTTGCTCTTCCCTTAGTGCGATGATCACCTGATTGGCGACATCCAGAAACAGGCGTTGGCTGGCCTCTTTGAGGATCAATTCGGCTAGCTGGTCTCGATTGAATTCTTCACGGAGATGATCGGATAAAACAAGATAATCAGGGTCTAGAAAATAGTTTTCAAACTCTTTTTTCTTCCATATGAGAAGGTTTGCGCTTTCGGGGTCGGGAAAACGTTCCCAGGTTCTTAAGACTGTTTCATCATCCTGGTGATCGCGGTCAATTAAAAAATAGTAGTTTCTATGGTGAGGGTGGAGTGCTTTGGCGACATTGCGGAGATTATAGGCAGGCCCCATGGGTTTAATTTTGATATGAACACCTCTGTCTTCGAATAGATACCAAAGAAGCTGTGCATCTCCTGTTACCTGAGATCCTCCTTCGATAAATAGTGTGTGATCTTGGTTTTGGCGCTCTGTCGCATGATGGTCTATCTGGGGAGTTGTCTGTCTTCGGAACATGGTTCTCTCTCAATCTATACGGTGTGATGAATTTTCAACTGATTTCTAGCAAAATTCGTTGGTTTGCTCTTACTGACTCAAAGATATCGGCGGAGTGGGTTGTTATAATGTATTGATTGTTTGGCGCCAGTTTATAGACCTGTCTTACAAAGTCCCAATGCCAGGCATTGTTCAGGTGCAGTTCGGCTTCATCAATAAGCACGATGCTTGGTGTATTGCGTGTATGATACCAGATCATAAAGAGGGTGGAGATGATCTCTTTTTGGCCGGAACTGAGGCTATCGAAGGTGAATGATCCACGATTGTTTAAATGGGTGATGCGAATATCGATTGTGTTACCACTTGAGGGGCGCAGTTTATCAATTTTACCATCAGCATAGTGCCCTATAAGTTGATTGAGTTGATCAAGGGCTTTATCGCCATCTTGACTTTCTATTGTTTCAAAGAGCCCAGAGCGTGCCATCATAATGTGAAGACAGGTCTTTTTAAATGTGCTTACCTCTTCCTCTTTGTTTATTAGGGAGCTTAAAGTGGGGTGGCCTTCTCTTATTTTTCGGTTGCTATGAAAAAAGAGATAGGGGGGGTGAATGAGCGGTTCAGGATCATGTCCATAGAGGTTGTCTATAAGTTTTTTTGTGACTGAATAAGCGTCACTTTTATACGTTTTCATCAATAGATTATCAAAATCCATATTCCATCGGGGACCAAAGTAATTGCCTCGCTTCATATGGAGCGAGGCCGACATCTTTTTCAACTCTTTTTCAATGCAGGTAAAGATTCCATCTATCCCCGCAGCATCACAATCAGATTTTATGAAAAGCTCATGCATATTATGTTGGGGTCCTAGAACTTTAGTGTGGTGCTCCATTGCCGCGAGATTTCCTAAAAACAGCAGCATGCAGGCTTCTAACACAGAGGTTTTTCCCACACCATTCCGGCTACCTAAAACATGGATATCGGGTTCATCTGGCATCATCGGCGGCGGAAAATCGAGCACAAGGTGATCCAGCGCTTTAAAGTTCGTCAACTCAAGGCGTTGAATGCGGAAGCTTGTGAGTGCAGACTTTGGGGTATCCATGGGATGCTCCGAGAGGGTATGCATGATCATCTTTTAGGGCTATTTTTAACATATTGCGCGATGATCAATCCTTTAAAAGCGCGTTCATTGAGGCGTGTTTTATTCTCTTTAAAGAGGGGTTATGCTGGAAATTCTTGCCAGCGCTTTAGCAAAATCTTCCCTCTTAATATCTAGAAAAAGATGATAAAAATGTTTCGCTTATCCATATAAAGCTATTAGAAACAGTCTCTTGTGCTCATATTGAAAAATGGCACAATCCTTGATATCTATTAGGACGTGCGGAGAGACAACATACAGAATATAACCATAACATGGTTGAAGGGGATATCGCATGAGCGGAGCCATTAGCACCATTCCTCAATATAATCCTGAAGCCGCTAAATTTGCCACAAACAGCAAAGATGCTGAAGAGTTGCGGCAGGATTTTCTCAAGATGCTCACAGCTCAACTGGAACACCAAGATCCTCTTGAGCCTGTAGAAAATACAGAATTCACGGCTCAAATGGCCCAGTTCTCCGTCTTAGGAGAGCAGCAGCGTTCAAATGAACTGCTTGAAAAAATTCTCGCAGGCCAATCCACCACAAGTATGAATCAGGCGGTCTCCTACATTGGCCGCAATGTGGTCACCGAAGGAAACAAGGTCTCTGTTGCGAATGGTCAGGGCGAGTTGCGCTTTGATCTGAATCGGACGGCTTCTGCGAAAGTGAGTATCTTTGATGATAAAGGGGCTCTGGTACACTCCTTTGATTCTGCCAGTTATCCTGCTGGAGAGAATAAAATTGCGATTGGTACACTTCCTGGTGGCGCCAAAATGGCGGATGGAAACTACACCTTTGAAGTTGAAGCCTTTGATGGCGCGGCCGGACTGAAGGTCACTAAACTGACTTCTGGTGTTGTCACAGGCGCACGGAATGATGGTGAAAACGGGAACGTTTATCTTGATGTGGATGGAAAGACCATTGCTCTGGAAGATGTACGGCGCGTTGAACAGGTTGGTTGATATTATTTATCTTGCGCGTTTGCGTAAGCCTATTGATCATAAGGCGCTAGGGATTGGCGGTTGTTGTGATTACTGTTGTTTGAGTAAAAAGAATAATAAAACAGACTTAAATGTCTGATTATATATAGATGAGGGATTCGCCATGTCCATTATGCAAGCCATGCTTTCTGGTTCCAGCGCATTGACCAACTACAGTGAAGCAATGACTGTGATTGGTAATAACCTGGCCAATGCAAATACCACCGCATTTAAAGGAAGTCGGGCCACGTTTGAAGATGTCTTGATTCAAACGGTCGGCGTCAGCGGAACGCGGGCGGCAACCCAGGTTGGTACAGGGGTTGGCCTGGCTTCTGTGCAACAGAATATGAGTCAGGGGTCATTTAATACCACCTCAAGTGTGCTTGATCTCTCCATTGATGGTAAAGGGTTCTTTATGGTGAAAGATCCCGACCCAGGCAGTTCTGATCCGACGGTTCTTCTGCCGCCGACCCCCACAAATGAGGATACTTTCTACACAAGAGCGGGAGATTTTAAACAAACCAAAGATGGGGATGTGGTGACCAACAGTGGCCTGGTTCTTCAAGGTTGGCAACTCGATCCAGATACGTCTCTTCCTTCCAGTAGTTCGACCACCGATATCAACTTAAACACATTTGATACCAACAGTCCTCAGGCCACAGGTGCGGTCTCTGTGGGGCTTAACTTGAGCGCGGATGCGGAGGTGATTACCAATCCGCTCTATACAACCTATGATCCTAATAATCCTGCAACTTATAACCACTCCACCACGGTGAGGGTCTATGATGATCAGGGGGTGGGGCATAATGTGGATCTTCACTTTAAAAAGCTGGCTGTAGGGGATGGGACCAGTTATACCAACACCACAGCGAATACAACATCCATCTCCTTTGATAGCTCCAATATCGCTAATGGTAGCGCGATTAACGTGACTTTGACGCCATTAAACAGTTCAACGGCGGGTTCAGTGACCTATTCGACCACATCGGCGGCCTCAGCCACAGATACGCTTGATCTGAGTACAGCCACAGCCACTTCGGGTACGTTAACCGCTGATGTCAAATATGCCATCAGTTATTCCTCTACCGCTGGGGATGTCTTAGGTGTGAGTGGCAATGATGGCTCAGTAGGAGCAGTGGCCAACGAGTGGGCATGGCATGTTGCGGTGATGAATGAGGAGTTGGATTCGACGCAGCAGGGCACAGGGGATATGGTCGCTCTGGATCTGACCGATTCGAACGTTCAGGATGAGCTTACTGGTGCGGGATATACTTCAGGAAGGCTCTCTTTCACCACAGCCGGCCTGCTTGAAAAAGAGGGCTCGACACCGATTACCTTTAAGTTTGCTGGACAGACCAGCAGTTCAACGCCTTCAACTCAGGAGATTTTATTCGATTTTGGTAGCGCCACAGGAGATTATGGGGATTCTACCAACGACTGGAATAAAAATACTTCTCAGCTTACCTACGATACCTCCGTATTGACCGCCGATACAGGAAATTCTGGTGCGGATGGTGCGGTGCAGTATTCTGGCGAGTTTGCCACCCTTAAACTGAGCCAGGATGGCTACTCCACAGGCTATCTGGAGAGCCTTCAGGTGAGCGATGATGGCACCATCTATGGTGCTTATACCAATGGCCAGACCCAGGCACTTTATCAGGTGGCGCTGGTGGATTTTGAAAATGAGATGGCCTTAGAGCAGATTGGTGCAAACCTTTTCGGTGAGACCCATCTCTCTGGACAGGCGCTGGTGGGGCAGCCCAAAAGTGGTCGATTAGGTAATCTGGTCAGCTTCTCTTTGGAACAATCGAATGTGGATATGTCCAATGAATTTGTCCGCATGATCTCCACTCAAAGGGCATTTCAGGCCAACTCACGGATTGTGACTGTCTCTGATGGTATGATCGAAGAGTTGATCTCCTTGAAACGTTAAACGCTAATCTCTTCTTGGCTCGTATTTTGCGAGCCTCTTTTTACTTGATCACTTTTGTGATGATTGAGGTGAAATTGCGTTTAAAAAAATGAGGAGAAGAGTATGCCCGATGATTTAGATGCCGATTTAGAGGACTCTGGTGGTGGGTTGGCCAGGCTGTTGATGATGGTGATTCCTGCTCTACTGATTGGTCTTGCTGGTGGATTCTTTATTGGCCAGTCGGTGATGGAGGATGCCACCCTAGATGGTATGAAGACCGATCCTCCGGCCAGTAAAGAGCCCAAAACCATGGTGGGAGGAATCTTTGCTTTAGCCCCTTTTGTGGTTAATCTGAATGAGGAGCGTGGTAACCGCTATCTTAAGGTAACCATTAAACTGGAGATGGATAACGAGAAGCTCCGTCCTGAGTTGGAACGACGCAAACCTCAGTTACGCGATCTGATCTTAAGTATCTTAACCGCGAAAAGTTCGGCAGAGTTGCAGGCGCTGGAAGGAAAATTTCGATTGCGCGAAGAGATTCAATCGCGGGTTAATAATGCACTGGTTAATGGTAGTGTCACACGCGTCTACCTGACTGATTTTATGATTCAGTAGTTTTTCTGGAGAACCTGATGTCCCAGATTCTATCTTCTGAGGAGATTGATGCCCTGATGGCGGGGCTGGATGAGGGGGCGCTCGATCTAACTGATCTGGATGATGGTATTCCATCTGCTGTCCAGGACGATGTTAAGGTTACTGCCTTCTTTTTTGGTCAAAAAACCGCCATTCGTGTGGGTGCGCTTCCGGGTTTGGATCTGATTAACGAACATCTGGCCTCGCAGCTCTCTTTTAAATTGAGCCAAAAAGTGGGGCGAGAGGTTCATGTTCAACCCAAAGCGACAGTGAACCAAATTTTTGGTCGTTTTTTGCACGGGCTTGATCCGCCTATTTTTATCAATATTTTACGGGTAGAACCTTCCCAGGCCATGAGTCTGATCTCCATTGATGGGGAGGTGATGTATCATGTTTTAGAGGGTTTTTTTGGCGGAAGCGGCGACTCTGAGAGACCTTTCCGTAACTTTTCTCCTTTTGAGATGAAGGTGATCGACCGCATCATGGATGTCACCCGGGAGCAGATCGAACTCTCCTGGAGAAAGCTTGATCCTTCATTTCGTCTGGTACTCACCCGTTGGGAGAACCAGCCGCAGTTTGCCGCGGTGATGCCTCTGGATGAAAATGTTTTTCTGATTACTTTTGCCATTGAGGTGGGCGAGGCGGAAGGCTCTTTGACCATCTGTTTTCCCTCGGTTATTCTGGAGCTGTTTAAACAACAATTAAAAGTTGGTTTTCAGCAGCGAGAGCAGATTGAGGGTACCTCACACTGGATGGAGTGTCTCTGGAGTGAGTTAGGCATGGTTCCGCTCAAGATTGAACCGATTGTCTCGCGACTGAGTATGACGGTACGAGAGATGTTCAATCTCGATGTGGGGGATATGATCATGCTGAACAATGATCTCTCCGATGAGATGGATATTCAGGTGGCTGGAAAGACAAAATATCGTGGTGTCGCTGGTGTGGTGAATGGTAAACAGGCGGTTCGTGTGACCAGCGTGGTGCGGGAGAAGGAGTAAGATTAATGGTCGATGATGTATTAAATGGCCTTGGTGCAGTTGGTGAGGAGAGTGGCAATACTTTGGATATGGGCGGCGTGATCGGTAATGGCCTGGAGAAAGATGAAAATGGCATGCCGAAAAATCTCGATCTGCTCATGGATGTGCCGCTCAATGTTTCGGTGCGCTTAGGTCAGGTGCGCATGCAGATCCGTGATCTTTTAAAGCTCAATAAAGGATCATTGATTGAGTTGGATAAAGAGGCGGATGACCCCTTGGAGATCTATGTGAATGATCGCCTTCTCGCTTATGGTGAGGTGGTGATGATTAAAGATAAGTTGGGGATTCGTATTACTGATATTGTCTCTCTGGCGGAACGTCTGGAAAATCTGCGCTAATTTTTTTTAGGGAGGCTCTATGCCGCGTTTTTCGTTGTGGTGGCTTCTGCTCTTTTTTATCGCACTGCCTGTAATCGACGTTAACGCAGAACGTCGAGAGACAGTCGCGATTGAAAAGGAGCGTAGATCGATCCCTTCTGATAAAAAGGAAGTTTCTTCTTCTGAGGAGAAGCAGACAGAGGAGACGCGGAAAGAAAATGATGATATCATTAAGGAAGATCAGGATATTGCTCTTCAAAAAGAGCCTCCTATCGACCTTTTTGAGGAGATGATCCGGCTTTCGGGCTATCTTTTAGTGATGATTGCCTTAGCAGCGATTGTGGTTCGTTTGGGGAAACGTCTGCGTCCAGGGGGCTTTGGTGGACGGATCATTCGGGTGATTGGAGGACAAGATTTTGCGCCAGGTGTTGGTGTTCGATTGATTCGTGTGGGACAGAGGATTATGCTGATGGGTATTGGTAAGGAAAATGTCTCCCTTTTGGCGGAACTGTCGAACGATGATTTGGAATCAGAAACCTGTTTGGAAACGCACGCGGAGAAAGAGCCACAGTCGTCATGGGCTCTTTTTCGGTAATCAGTTAAACATTGATGGAGAAGCGCGTCAGCGTTCCATCCTTTGGGGTGGAGCGCTATTTTTGTTTCTGGCCATCTTTTTAAATATGGGGGGATTCTCCGTCTGGGCGGCGGAGGGTCAGACCTTATCGGATCTCTCCATTGCTAAAATGACTTTGGGTTCAGGCCAGGCGGATCCTGAGCAGGTGGGTTTAGGGCTTCAGATCCTTGTTCTGATGACGCTCTTCTCTCTGGCGCCAAGCCTGTTGATCATGGTCACCTCATTTACCCGCGTTATTGTGGTGATGTCCTTTGTGCGTCAGGCGATGGGCTTGCAGGGGCAGCCGCCAAATCAGGTGATTGTGGCGTTATCTCTGTTTATCACCTTTTTTGTGATGGGGCCTGTTTTTGATAAAGTTTATGATAATGCGGTCACCCCCTATCTGGATAAACAGATCTCTGAAGAGCAGGCGTGGAAAAGGGCGGTTGCTCCGGTGCGCTCCTTTATGATCCGCCAGACCCGTGAAAAAGATCTGGCGCTCTTTATGCGGCTTGCGGGCATTGAGAAGGCGCAGAGTCCAGCGGATGTGCCGATGCGACTGTTGATTCCCGCCTTTATGATCTCTGAGCTTAAAACCGCTTTTCAGATCGGCTTTATGATCTACCTTCCATTTCTTATCGTGGATATGGTGGTCGCCAGTGTGGTCATGTCCATGGGTATGATGATGCTTCCTCCCCTGGTGATCTCTATGCCTGTGAAGCTGATTCTCTTTGTGCTGGTGGATGGCTGGTCTCTCCTGATTGGCTCTTTGGTGCAATCTTTCCGCTAAATATTATGGGTTTGATTAAAATATGAATCATGCAAGGGATGCGGTGGCGGATCTTCTGTTAACCTTCGCGGCGGTTCCGCCGGTTGCTCTAGAGACGGCAACTGTGGAGCTTCTGCCTGTGCCCTATGAGGGGACATTTTCTTATAATGGCGGCGCTTCAAGGGGGCCTGAGGCGTTGTTGAACGCCTCTTGTTATCTGGAACTCTTTGATGAAGATCTTCAGCAGGAGAGTTGGCAGGCGGGGTTTTATACGCATTCTTTGCTTCTGCCGGATCACTCCGGCCCTGAGGCGATGATTGGGCGGGTTCGTCTGAAGGTTGAGGATATCTTAGCGCGAAAACGTTTTTTTGCTATTATCGGAGGGGAGCATTCGATCACCTTAGGTACGGTACAGGCGTTAAAGAAACATCATCCACGCCCTTTTACGGTGCTGCAACTGGATGCCCACATGGATCTCAGGGATCGCTATCACTACACCTCGTTCTCTCATGCCACGGTGATGCGGCGCATCTTTGAGGAGGATGTCCCTTTTGTTTCGGTGGGCGTACGCTCTTTAAGTCGGGAGGAGTGGGATTTTATCCATGAGAAGGGATTAGAAAACCGGATCTTCTGGGCTAAAGATCTGGTTGGTGTGGGGAATGATCGCTGGATGGATGCGGTGATCGATCTTCTGGAGGGCGATGTTTTCATCACCATCGATCTTGATGTTCTTGATCCATCCATTTTTCCAGCAACAGGTGCTCCGGAACCGGGAGGGATGGATTACTATTCTTTGTTGCGTTTTTTAAGCAGGCTCTTTGAGAAGCGTCAAATTATTGGTTGTGACCTTGTGGAGTTCGCCCCGATTGCAGGACAGGTGGCCAGCGATTTCTTAGCGGCCAAGTTGCTCTATAAGATCATGGGCTTGGCGGTTCGTCCCTTGCTGCGTTAAATTAAAATGAGTTTGTTTTTATCCATGGTTCTTCCAACGGCCTTATTCTTCCTTTACGCTATAATATGGTTACATCGTTTCATGAAATGTCCTTTTAAGACGAATTATTCTTGATCTTTTTGTAATCTAAATCAAAAAAGCACCTACCTCAATTAGATAAGCGCTTTTTATCAGCGTGGCCATTATTATATGTGAAGATCAACGCTTTGCCATTATCGCGGCGGAGGCGCCACGGCGTGCCACTTCAAAGGGGCTTTTTTTGCGAAGCAGTGCAGAATGACGATCTGAGAGTTGTTGAAGTTTATCATCAACGGATCTCTGTATGTTGGCCTGACGGCGTAGCAGAGCAGAGTTACGATCTCCCAACTGGGCCAGATAGTCGTGCATCTGGGTATAGCCTTTTTTGATCGTTTTGAGCTCTTCCTCTTGTCTGGCGCAGATGGCTTCGAGCTCTCCTAACCGTCTGTAAATCTTCTCCATGTCACTCATAAGACTAATTTTCCTTGTCGTGCGGTGTGATAATCGAAAAGAGGGGGATAGCGGAGATCCGGCTATCGACTCTGGCTCAAGGGACAAACAGGCACTCATACCTAAGGTGTGGATTTTATATCACCAGAGATCTTTTAAGCATAGATGTTTTGAATGGAGCCGTCAATAGTCTGTAACTTTAAAGAGAAGATTGTTACTCAGAAAAAATAGCGATCTATAAGATCGTTAGAAATGATTATTAAAAACGGTATAAAAAAAGCTGAAAGCGATAAGCTCTCAGCTTTTGTTGTGATCACTATTTTTGCTGTAGCGATTTAAGCAGAGACTCTTTTGATTTATGTAGTCCCTCCTCACTCATCTCAATGGGGACATAATCTTCGGAGTGTTTTGCTAGGATACTATCGGCTTTAAAGCGTTTTTCTCCTCGCCATACTCCTTCAACAATCACCCCCTGACCCTCACGGAACAGATCCGGTAGCAACCCCTGATAGTAGACCGAAATATGTTTTTTACCATCCGTGACTAAAAACTGCACCTTCTGGCTATCCTTCTGCCGAATCAGAGAGCCCTCTTGAACCATGCCACCGATACGAATTCGCTCTCCTTGAAGGGTTTTATCTTTCTCCAGCGTTTCGGTTGTGGTGTAGAAGTAGACTAAAGCATCATTGAATGAGGCAAAAACCAGCGCTAAAAGAGCACCACCAACCAACACAATGGATGCAATCAGAAGAAGACGGTTTTTCTTTTTTTTATCCATCTTTTAAACCCTCCTCCAGATTTTCAACCTGTTTTTTTAACTTTTTTCTCTGGAGAAGCCAGTGAAGGGCGATCCCCCCATAAGAGAAGAGGGCGATTAAATAGACCGCCCCGACATAAGCCATATAATCATTCGTCATCACGATCATCCCATTTCTCTTCTAAAAGATCTAAACGACGTTTCAGCGCCACATTATGGGCTTTGACAATCCAGAGATAGAGAGCGAAGAGCAGAAGCCCCAAAGAGGTGAGCATAAGAGGGGTAAGAAAAGGCCCCGCAATGGCGGGCGCTTTACCCACACCAGAGAAGGAGGCGGGTTGGTGCAGAGTACGCCACCAGACCACCGAGAAGTGAATGATCGGTAGGTCCACCGCACCGATCAATGCGGTAACCGCAGTGGCTTTAGCCGCCTTATGGGACTCCTCTAAAGCACTTCTTAAGGCGATTAAACCGATATAGAGGATAAAAAGCACCAGCACAGAGGTGAGTCTCGCATCCCAGGCCCACCAGGTTCCCCACATCGGTTTTCCCCAGATCGAGCCTGAGAGCAGGGTGACCCCGGTGAAGAGTGCCCCCACAGAGACAGCGGCTTCTGCTAAGATATCGGCGGTCTCGCTCTTTTTCCAGAGATACCAGATGCTACAGAGGGTTAAAATAATATAAAAAAGCAGGGCCATTTTGGCCGAAGGCACATGAATATAGAGAATTCTTACCGAGCCCCCCTGTTGGAAATCCATTGGGCCGCTCCAGCCCATAACCAAACCAACAGTTAGAAACAGTAGACTCAATCCCAGAAGGGGGTATTCCAGCCGTATCAGTTTTTCCATGGATATCGATATCCTAAGATTATCATCAAGAGGTTTACTCTTCCACCCACCAGGAGAAGGCCCAAGGTGCCAGCGTAAGATAGACGGTATCAAAAACGGTGAGCAGGAGTATCCAGGATTTGATGGATTGAAAATCCTTATCCGCCAACACGCCTCCCATGGATTGAATCCCCGCAATCAGAAGGGGAACCGCCAGAGGAAGCAGGAGTAGCGCCAGAAGGGTTTCCCGTCCTCTCGCCGCTTGGGTGAGCGTGGCTAAAAGAACACCAAGACCAGTGAGTCCCAGGGTTCCCAGAAAAAGAATTCCCCACAATGCGGGCAGTTTAGACCAGGCATCCACATTGAAAAGAATCATGGTGAGTGGGGTGAGGAGAAGTTCAATCAGGAGTACCAGAAAAAGATTTCCAAGCCATTTTCCAGCAAAAAAAACGCCACGGGGGAGGGGGGATATGAGCAGTTGAACAAATGCGCCATCCTCCTCTTCAACCTGAAATACCCGGCCTAAGCCCACCAGAACCATAAAGAGCACGGTAACCCATATCAGACCAGGAAGAAGTTTTATCGCCTCTTGGCGACTGGGTTCGAAGGCGGCCTGAAAAACCACCAGCGCAGCGATGGCAAAAAAGAGCATTGAGGAGAGCGTTGATTTGCGCCGAAAATCACCGATCACATCTTTCCAGGCGATGGCCCATGCGGATTTTAACATCCGGTCGCCTCCTTAAGATCGTGATCTGGGGTGATGCGCCCTTTTTTGAGGGTATAGGCGGTGTGGGGGAGTGTTGCAATCTTCTCAGGGGTGTGGCTAACCATAATCACTGTACCGCCTTGTTTAAGAAAACGTGTGATCATCTCATTGAGCCAATCGACTGCACGATAATCCAGGGCGGAGTAGGGTTCATCTAAGAGGAGAAGTTTAGGTGAGAAGAGAAGGATTCTTCCTAAGGCCAGTTTTTTACGCATTCCCGCTGAGAAGCGTCCCACAGGTCGATCAATGAATCGATAAAGCCCCAATGTTTTGACGCTCTCTTCGATGATATGATCTTCAAGAGTCAAGCCATGAACCGATTGAAAAAAGCGGTAGTTCTCTCGTGGGGAGAGATGACCATAGAAGCCGGTTTGATGACCAACAAAGAGAAGCTGCTCCCGAACCCGTTGAAGATCATTCTCCACAGGTTCTCCCTGAAAGAGATAGCGCCCCTCTCTTAAGCGGTAGTGGGTATTTAAAATAGAGAGCAGGGTCGATTTTCCAGAGCCGTTTGCACCGAAGAGAACAACACATTCACCTTTGTTTACGCGCATATCCACGCCGCGCAACACCTTATGCCGCCCATAGCGAAAAACGATCTCTTCCAATGAAATCAGCGCCATATATATTCCTTGTAAAGGTTATCGTCCTGGAGATATCACCGTTCCCGAAATATTTGCGCGTTGCCGGATCAGTGCGGAGGCTCTTCTGACCTGCTCTAAATGGGCAAAGGGGCCAACACGAACACGGTAGTAGGTTTTTCCTCGAACAGTAACCGATTTCTGATAAGAGGGCAAAGGGCGGCCTTCAAATTGAATCGCCGCCATACGCTTCTGCATGGAAGCAGCATTTCCAGGAGAGGAGAACGAACCCAACTGCACAGAGTAGCCTTTGTCTTTAGGAATGTTCACACCATAGGAGGGCGCGCGCGCTGTCACCGTTGTGGTATAACTCGTTGAGCTTGAGGCATAACGGTTCTGCTGTTTTTTCCTCACAGACTCCACATAAGAACTGGGCACGATGGATGTATAGGGGCCTCTTGCAGAAGAAGTGTTTTCTCTCTCTGTCCGGATTGCTCTTGCAGGAGGAGGCGTGCGCACAGGAGGTGCTGTTCTTACAGGAGAAGCAGACTCTGTTCTTAGGCTTGAGATCGTCTCTTGATGATCACGTGAGGTATTCTCAGTACGGTAGTGATTTTGCTCTTTATGTTCAGAGCGCCCCGTTCTTAAAGAGGCTTGATTCCTTCGCGGCATGATCTGAGGAAGGGAGAGCATTGGCATGGGGGCCGTTGCCTCTTCTGGTTCAGAAGCGATCTCTTCTGTCTGTTTTTCATCCACTGAGGCCGTGATCACAGGCGGTTTCACCAGAGGTGCAGAAGCTTGTTCTGTGTGATTCTCACGCTCTTTTGTTGTGGCCATCAGAGAGGGCGTCTCTTCATCCCGGTGAACAAAGGTGGGGGCAACTCCACTACTATTCTCTGGCTGCGCGCTCTTCTCTCCAAGCTTGATATCACTTTTCGGCTGTAAAAATGGCGAAACAGGGACCGCCTCAATAGACCAAGTGGACTGTTTCTCTTGAGCGGTGGGCGCGGGCAGTTTAACCATCGGGCGTGAGGTAACGCTATTGTTGGCCATACTCTCTTGCTGTTCGGCGCTCCAGATCATATTGAAGACCACCACCACAACAATGAGTGCCAGAATCACACCGCCGGCGATAAGAAAGAATTGCTGTTCTCGATTTGGAGAGGCTTTCATAATCAGACTCTGTTCCCTTCCACTCTCCCGGGTTGGGAAGCCACTTTGAAAATGCCCAGGAAGGGCTGTAACTGCGGCACCGCCATAGGATCTCCGTTGTCGTGACGTAGTGCCACGTTTTTGAACCGAACCACTCTGAGGAAAACCAGCCAGCCGAAGAACATCGTCGCGTTCTGAGTATCTTCCTGACTTTTCACGACGCCTGAATAAACCCATTCCTGAATCCCAAAATTCCCAATTCATCAACGATGGCCGCGTCGATAAAGCCGATAAAAAGCTGATAAGACGCGGTTACACCGATAATAGCAAAAATCATACCTCAAGGAATTTTGGGAAGTGACTTAATATGCGACAGCCCTCTTTTTCGACCAGAACCACATCTTCGATGCGCACACCGCCGAAGTCGGGATAGTAGAGTCCGGGTTCCACAGTGACCACATGGCCGCTTAACAGGGTTTGATCGGCAGTACTGATGCGGGGGGATTCGTGAATCTCCAATCCTAAGCCGTGTCCTGTACCATGAAAAAAGCCGCACTGTCTACCATCATCGGTGAGGCCGGTGGGAAAGCCTTTTTCGGTGAAGAGGTCAGTGATTTTCTGGTGGATTGCGCCACCGCTGGCGTGATGTTTAACCAGGGAGAAGCCCAGTTCTTGGCCCTCGAAGACGGTATGCCACATTTTTTTAAGTCGTTCAGGTGCCTCACCGCGGCAGACCGTACGGGTCATATCGCCAAAGTAGCCGCTCTTCTCCACGCGGGGAAAGATATCGATGATGATCGCTTGATGGGCTTTTAGGGGGCCAGAACCCTCTTCATGGGGATCGGCGCCCTGCTCACCACCAGCGACGATGGTGTGGGAGGGCATCGCGCCAAGTTTAACTAAGGTGGCGTTGATCTCGCCGCGCACGCGTTCACTGGTGAGCGGTTTTTCATCAAGGTAGAGGTTATGATCTTCACCGATGGTGGATGCACGGATGATTTCGATGCCTGCTTTCATGCCTGCTGCGGTGATGCGCAGGGCTTCTTCGAGGCATTTAACCTCACGGCTGTTTTTTATGGCACGTTCTGGCCAGAATGCCCCTTCTACAGCTGAAATTTTTATCTTTTTCTGGCGCAGTTTATCCGCCAGTCCGACTGGAAAATCCTGAGGCACTTCAAGCTGTTTGATCTTCTCTTTTTTAAGAAAGAAGGTCATCAGGTTAATCAGGTTAATTTTTTTCTCAGGCTTCTTTTTTTTAAACTGTTTACGGATATCGCTCCAGTCGTGGACATGATCTACCTGGGCCACACGCCGGGCACGATCAATCTCTAAGCCAGAGGTGACCAGGTGGCTTTCTCCTGTAAGATCTTTCAGGTAGAGAAATGGATCGGGTGCAAAGAATTGTGTTGCATAGTAGAGGTCGGCGGAGCGTTCGCTATCGGCGTAGATCAGGCGGGCTTTATAGCCCGCGCTTTTTTGATCTTTTGAGCGACGTTTTTTTTTCATCAGCTCATCTCAAGAATGGCTTCAACCAGTTTTTCGATCCCTTCACCCACCTGAGCGATGGAAGCTTGACACATGTAAGCGCCAGTGGAGGCGATTTTATTCTTTTTATCGATCACAATGCCATCGACAGCGCTGTTTTCATGACGGTTGCCCATGGTTTTGATCGCTTCTGCGGTCCCTTGATCATCACCGATGGTGAGTGTAACTCCCTGATCAGAGAAGACTTTGGAGACGACCGCTGGAGAGATACAGATTGCACCAATGGGTTTTCCTGCTTTATGTAGATCGAGGAGGAGCTGTTTGAGTTGTTCATCGACCTGGGCTTCGGGGCCATCGAAAGCGACGGTTGAGAGATTTTTTGCTGCACCAAAACCGCCGGGCAGGATTACGCCATCCAAGTCATTGATCTGAGCATCTGCCAGGTCGATAATATTGCCGCGGGCAATGCGGGCGGATTCAACGAGGACATTGCGGGTTTCTCCGCTCTCTTCCTGGCTTAAGTGGTTGATCACATGGTGTTGATCTTTATTGGGCGCCATTGTGATGACTTCAGCACCAGCGCGATCGAGGAAATAGAGGGTCAGTGTGGCTTCGTGGATCTCTGCACCGTCAAAAACTCCGCACCCCGCGAGAATAACGCCAATACGTTTTTTGCTCATGTGACGCTCCTTTATCGATTAAGCATTTCAGTATTAATTATAAAGCTTATGAGGGATCTTTTTGGTAGGGTACACCAAACCAGTTACAATATTTACCACGGCTTGGGCCTTTCTTTTTAAAATAGAAATCCGTATGCTCTCTTTTCAGTCCGGGAATCAGTGCTTTAGCAACAAAAAACGCCAGCATGAAGATGGGAATGAGGTTAAGGTATTCCGTCATTTCATTTTATCCTTTCCATAGTGATGACACAGAGTTAGCATACACCGTTTTCAAGCAGTTCGGCAAGTGAGATTTCATGTTTTTTTTGTGGCGTGATGATCCAACGGTTTTTGTCTGAATGTGGCTTAAAACAAGGCTTTTCCAAGTGTGGCTCCAGCTGATATAGTCAGAATTCAGTCTGCTTATAATCTCTTTTAAAGCAAGAGATCGATTAATCGTTCTTAGGAGGCCTTTATTATGGCTGATGATGACAAGGACTCAAAGACCGAAGAGCCCACCTCAAGTCGTTTGGAGGAGTCGAAAAAAAAGGGACAGGTGGTCTCCTCCAGGGAGGTGGGTACGGCGGTTCTCTTCATGGCCGCATTGACGCTCTTTATTTTTCAGGGGGAGGCGCTCTGGATCTCTCTTCAGGGAAAGATGCGTTTTTTTATCGGTGGACAGATCAGCTTAGGTTTGAACGCGCAGGGGGTGACGCATCTCGTTGGCTATGTGATCAAGGATTTTCTTACCGATCTAGCGCCTTTTTTTATTCTGTTTGTTGTGGTCGCCATTCTGGGTAACGTGTTGCAGCACGGTTTTGTTCTCTCTGGAGAGCCCATTAAACCTAAGCTGAATAAAATCAGTCCGCTTCAGGGGATAAAAAAACTCTTCTCCATGCGCTCGCTGGTGGAGCTTTTTAAATCGATTCTTAAAATGGCTCTGGTGGCGATTGCGGTCTATCTGGGCATGAAAGATAGCTTTAATCAGGTGATCGGGCTTTCGGATACCAACATCCCTTTTATCATCCATATGATGGCGGATGATATGCTCGCGGTCTTCTGGCGTGTCACCATCGCATTTTTGATTATTGCCGTCATCGATTTTTATTATCAGAAGTATGAGCATATCAAGGGATTGCGGATGACCAAGCAGGAGGTCAAGGATGAACTGAAACAGATGGATGGTGACCCGATGGTTAAAGGGCGTATTCGTCAGATTCAGCGGGAACTGGCGCAATCACGCATGATGCAGGAGGTTCCCCAGGCCGATGTGGTGATCACCAACCCAACCCATGTTTCGGTGGCGTTGAAATATACGCCCGGAGAGATGAATGCACCAAAGCTGGTGGCTAAAGGAAAGGGGCCGCTGGCACTGCGCATACGGGAACTGGCCAAAGAGAGCGATGTGCCTTTAGTGGAGAATCCCCCCTTAGCGAGAACGCTCTATCGTGATGTGGAGTTAGAGCAGATGGTGCCACCAGAACTCTTTAAGGCGGTTGCGGAGGTTCTGGCTTATGTCTTTGGTGTAAAGCGTGCTGCAGGAACGGCCGCCTGATTTAGGATTTTATGATGGATGAATTTAAGGAGAGAGAAGAGAAAGCTTATCAGCAGGCGATTCGCTGGCTGACGAGAAGGGCTTATGCTGAAATTGAGTTACAGAATCGTCTGCTTAAGGTGGGGCATGAACAAGGTGCGGTGGATGCCGCCATGGAATTATGCCGAGCCCGTCGTTTTTTAAATGATCGAGATTTTACTGAACTCTTTGTCCGTGAGCGGTTGGAGCGAAAGAAGCAGGGCCCTCACCGTATCCGTTATGAGTTGCGCAGCCGTGGTGTTGCGGATCATCTGATTGAAGCGGTATTGGCGGAGATCCAGGAGGAGATCAACCCTCTAGAACAGGCGGTCAAGGCGTTGAGAAAGCGTTATGAGTGGAATGCAGAAGAAAAACTATCACCAAAAGAGCGTCAGAAGCGGTATCAGTTTCTGGCGCGACGCGGATTTGACAGCGACACCATCTTGGATGCCCTGAATCGTGCTGCTACGGATGAATGGAAAGTTTCTTTTTGAGTTATTTACCTAAGCTTTTTCTTGTGTGCGCTCTAACGCGTTGATCTGTAGGAAAAGCTTTACTCCAAATTAGCCAAAAAAGATGGGGAAATATTTTGCGTAATAAATCAGTTTAATTTCTGTTTTTATGGAACAGGTTGCATGGTGCTAAATTTCATGGGAGCGTTGCTCGTATCTGTTGAGTTGTTTCAACCGATTATGGTATGATTATAAGAGCAACAGACATAATCCATGTTTTTTGCTCGATTTGATTGAATGGTAGAAGAGGATGTTATAATGACCAGTGAACCAATAGATGGCTTGTTAACTTCACTTCAGATACAGTTGAGTCGCGGAGAAATTGATATTAAACAAGTGGGTGAGATATTAAAACGGCACGATCTGATTGAAATGGCAGATGGAATGAATGTCAAAACGGCAATTCGTAGTGCTTTTCTCTGCTATCAAATGACACTCCTGTCTCCAGAAGAGAGCTGTTCTGCTGCTATGGTATCTTTTGAGTTGGCAAAAATAATTCAACCTTCGGAAGTTTCATTTGGGCTGAGCATTGGTATCGGTCATGGAATTTCTTGTTCAATTTATCCTATGATTATTTTTGCTTATCAATTGGCGTCAGCAGAAAAAATCATGCCATTTGTCAGGGAGGCCATTAGAATTTTAGTATCAGATGAGGAGTATCATGATCTAATGGAGTTATATTATGATATTGGACTTTTGTATGTAAAACTAGGAGATGAAAGCAATGCAGCAAAATATTTTGAAAAGGCGGTTAAAACAATGGATCTTGCTGTCCATCAAGGGGATTTGCATGAACAAAAAAGTAGCCAAGCTATGGTAAGAGAAGATTGTAAGAATGTTTCTGATTTTAGTTCTTTTTGGCCTTTAGACATTATTCATAGTGCTGAGTATCCGCTGATTCTTAAAGAGCGTCTTGCTTCATCATTGCTGCATACTGGAGAGGCAGTATCAGCGTTTGAGTACGCAAAACAGTCTGTTGCTGTTTTTCATGGACATAAAGATCTAGTTAGGCCGTTTTTTGGTCTTAGAGCCTTGTTTACTTATATGGTTATAGCAGTTGATAATAAGGAATTTGATTTAGCCATAGAGAGTGCTGAAGAAATTATCAGTTCCACATCTGAAACGCCAAAAGATGTTTTTCATATTAATGCCTTATTGGTCCTGTCTTTATGTGCAAAGCAATCAGGAGATAAACAGCGATTTTTACAATATCAGCAAAAAGTAAAAGCCATTATGCAACAGGATCAATTAGAGTGACCTGCATTCGGGAGTCTTCGTGCTCTGAAATGTGACAGTAGTAAGCTATAATTTTCTTTTTTTGAAATAAATCTAGGTAGTCCTATATTGGTAAGGATCGATTGTAGTCATGGATAAACATCCAAATTATACCGATGTGATTTTCAATTTTTTTAGAGAAAGAAAGCGTTTTCCGTGTGAAGCGTCCCAGTCTTTGACGGATTGTATTGTTTAAACGTTCAATCAGGCTGGTTTTCCCGCTGCCTTTTTCGACAACAATATGGCGTTCTGGTGGAATAATGGCCGCGTAAGAAGGCAAACCATCTGTGTAACAATAAGCTGTATCTCTG